>JAGWBM010000018.1:37013-63097 GCA_021295895.1 Pseudomonadales bacterium | reverse complement strand
CCGTTCAAGAGCGGTTCGAAGCGCATTTCCATTTGCAACCTGTGTGTGAACCTCAGCACTTCTCAAGGAATCTAGCTGTCGGGGATGAATACCGGGGTCTCGCACACCGCATAGGGCCAGATGTGTTGTTCATTCAACATCTGACGGTGAATGTGCACGGGCTCGACCTTCTCGCGGTGCAGTTGTTCCGCCGAAGGCGCCAGCGCGACGCTGTCGATTGACTCCCAAATGGGATTCACGGGCATCAAAGGCCCGATCTCGCAGTGAGTCTCCCAGCTACCGTGATGTAGTTCGCGAATGTCGATGGACTCCACGAAGGCCCAGTGCGAGAACGTGATCGGATCGCCGGTTGCGAACACCAAGGGAAGGCGTTGCTGCGCAGCGGCCGCCTCGTCAAGAAACTCGCGGGCGACGATCCAAGGGTGCGAGTCGATATAGGTGGCACTCTCGACGTGACTCTCGATGATCTTGGCGAGCACTTTCGCGTCGATGGCGGTGCAGATGCAACGGGAACTGACGGTCATTGGGCGACGTCGACGATCCAATCGCGGATGAGGTCAAGCACCTCGGGGGCCATCGTCTCCTCGATCCGGGCGTATTCGTCGACGAGGCCCGTTTCGGCGTGCTGGAAGAGGTGATTGAGTCCCGGGAGGCGGTGACTCGTGGCTTGGGTGTTGCCGCCCAGGTTCAGCGCGGACTCGATGGCGCTTAGATTCTGTTCGGCATCGACCTGTAGATCCAGATCGCCGTTCAGCGCGAGTACCGGAGCCCTGATCCGTTCGAGCGAAGGTCGCGGGTCGAGGCGTAGGAAGTATCGCATCCACGGGCTCATGGCAGCTTCTACTGACGCTTGGACGCGTTCGTCCTCGAGGTCGATTCCAACGATGCCGTTCACCGCCAACTGCTGAAGCGCGATCTCCTCGACGCGTAAGCGCAGTTCGTCGTCCGGGAGGTCGGACACCAAGGTGGTGAACAACCGATCGAGCAACGCCAAGAGGTCCGTCGTGCGTTCGTCGGTGAAGCCGGCAGCCGCGAATATCCGCTGGTTCTGCTTCCTCATCAACTCCGCGCCGGAGACGCCGGGCGCGGCGAGCAGCGCGACGTAGTCGATGTCGTCCCGTTCGCCCGCCAGCAAGGTGGCAATGAGACCGCCCTCGCTATGACCGACCAGGCCGACGCGGCTGAAACGGGTGTCGCTGCGTAGCCGCTGCACGCACGCGGCTGCATCGTTGGCGAAATCCGCCGTCGTCGGCGGTTCCGGATGCGGCGTCGAGGCACCGATGCCGGCGTCGTCGACGCGGAGCACGGCGACTCCCGAACGGCCGAGGTGGTCGGCGAGCACCCAGAAGGGCTTGTGATCGAACAGTGTCTGGTCGCGATCCTGGAGACCACTGCCGGATATCAACAACACGGCGGGAAACGGCGGCTCTCCGTTGGGCACCGTGAGCGTGCCGGCGAGTTTGACCGGTCCGGCTTCGACGACGACCTCTTCGGCGGTGTAGGGGAAGGGCGGTTTGGGCTCTTGAGGTCGGGACGGTCCGGTTGCCGCTTGCCGTCCGAGCCGGAATCCGACGGTGATGCCGCCCTGCGAGAAGTCGCCATGGAGCGTGTCTTGGTCGTGCCGGCCTTTGAAGGTAGGGTTTCCCGGGACGCCGCGGATGCTGAACGCCACGGATACGCCATGGTCGCCCGTGACGACAGTGACCGGGTCGAGCGGCAGCCCGTTGGCACCTTGCGCGGGGATGTCGATGGTTCCACGCCAGGCGTCGCCGTTCCGAACCAGGTCTACTTTGACCACCAGCGGCCGGTCGGGTAGGTCGATCTCGCCTTCCCAGTGACCGGCGACCTCGGCAGCGAGCGAGGTGCCCGTCGCTAGGGCGAGCAGCGCAACAGACATCCAGCGCTGCAATGCATTGCCGAACCCCTCGTCGGGGCGACGCTTGTCCTCGCCCACCGTGCCTTCGCGCAGCATTGGTTCGACCCGGCGCGGGCCTAGCCATCGATGACGACGGCAGTCCCCACGGCCAGCAGTTCCGCGGCGCCACCCATCATCATCGAGGTGGTGAAACGCGTCGACACCACGGCGTTGGCACCCAGGGACTCGGCCTCCGCGACCATACGGTCGAGGGCTTGCTCGCGGCTCTCCGAGATCAGCTTGGCGTACTCGTGTACTTCGCCACCGACGATGTTCCGCAGCCCGGCCAGTATGTCCTTGCCGATGTGCCGGGCGCGTACGGTATTGCCACGCACGAGGCCGAGTGTCTTGACGATGTTCCTGCCGGGCACCGTTTCTGTCGTAACGACGATCATTTCAAATCTCCACGTCTTTGTATTTGTCCGTCTTGCTCGCGCTCAGCCTTTGGCGAAGCACCGACAAGAGCTGCACCGCAAGTCCCAGATAGACCGCTCCAACCGCCCACTTTACGAACGGCGGTTCCACGTCGGACAGGATGAACTCATAGCCCCCGTATCCGACCAAGAGGAGCACCGCACCCACCAATAGGAGCCAGCCGATACCTCGAAGTGTGCGATCAAACGCATTGTCCATTACTTTCCTCCATCGTTCCCGGTCTTCCGGGTCCATTTCATCACGTAGTCTGCCCACCGAAGTGCTCAGCGAGTCGAATTCCCGAAGCCGCGCCGTACAACGAGCGCAACTCTCGAGGTGGAGATCGACTTGCTGGCGATCCTTTTGCGTCAACTCGCGGTCCAGGTAGCCGGACAGGAGTTCGTCGACCTTGGCGCAGGCCTCATCCATATGATTTCACCCGGTCGGCGAGGGCGGAGCGCGCTCGATGGAGGCGGGACATCACCGTGCCGGGTGGTATTCCCAGCACCTCGGCGATCTCGGTGTAGCCTAGTTCGAGGAACTCCCGCAGGATCAAGATTTCGCGGTGTGGCCGCCGCAGCGCGGCTAATTCGCGCTTGACGATGGCAGTCATCTCGTCACGGGTGGCGAGCGCCTCGGGACCCTCGCTCGGTTCGGTCTCGATCTCCGCCGATTCCATGTCGGCCTGCGGGCGGCGCTTGCGCTGGCGCAGAACATCGAGACAGCGATTGCGGACCACGGCCAGGAACCACGCCTTGAACGTACCCTGCGCCGGGTCGTAGGACCGCACGCGAAGCACGGTCGCCACGGCGTCCTGCAGGGCGTCGGCAGCATCGTCGGTGTTGCCGAGCAGACTCACGGCTAGCGCATATCCGCTCGGTCCGACCTGTTCAAGCTGCATCATCAGTTGGGCACGTCTCACCGCCATCTCCTACATGGGTATACGCCACAGGCCGGGATGTATTCCCTCGGGGAGGGCACACACAGTGGCGTTTGTTTCGTGGACAGGTCGGGGTGACTGGGCCGGTGGCAGGGCCTCGCCAGCGCATCCTGGGGGCGAATGGGAGAATTTGCGCAGCGATCCTCGGGGCGACTGGCAACAGCGGTCGCGTCTTGCACACGGCGCCCGGGATGCTGTATGTATGTCCATATCGCACAGGGAGGAGCGATCAAGTTGCCACAGTCCCATCATATGCCCACCGTTCGGCTCGATCCTCGGCGCCCGCCGCCGCCGGATTACTACGCCGGCAATCTCTTGACGGTGGTCGAAGCGGTGCTCGAACGCTACGGCGATGTACTGACCGACGACGAGCGCGACTTCGGCTTGCGGATCACCGCATTGACGTCCCAGGGCACAAGGCTCCTGGCCCGGTTGTTGGGTCGGGTCGCGGCACGGGAAGATGCGGTGATCCGGGAAGACAGCCTGAACTACGCGGAAGTGGCGGACGTACCCGGCGCGCTGGCCGAATTAGCGGCTCGTGGATTCGTCGAGCGTTGTCCCCCGATGCCGGCCGGTACGGTGGTGGGATTGCTGACGCGACCGGAGATGCAGCGGGCGTTCCGGGAGGTGAACGGGATCCGCAAAGGGACGAAAGCGGATTGCCTCGAGCGCATTTTGGCGGCCAATCCGCCCGTGTTCTGCCGCTGGCGCGTCCGTCGCCTCGTCGGCTGGATACGGTTCACGGACGCCGCTTTTCTCGACCTCTACCGCCTGCTCTTCTTCGGCGACCGCCACCAGGACTTGACGACTTTCGTGCTCCGGGACTTGGGCGTGCATCGTTACGAGCGGGTGAACCTGTCCCGGGAGACCCGCCAGTTCCCGGATCGCGAGAGCTTGCGGCTGTTCCTTGATCTCGCCCTGGCGGACGACGAGATCAGAGCATTGTTCCCCAAGCGCGTTGCCGAGCATGAACCCATGGACGAATCGATTCGGCAAGCAGCAGTTGCGGATCTCGTCAAACGACTTTGGGAACCATTCGACAACCGGATGCTCGAACGTCGTCGGAGTCGGGCGCTCAACCGCTTGGGCCGGAGCCTGGAGCGGGAAGGGGACTTCGACGAGGCACTCGCCTGCTACGGCCGATCAACGGTCGCGCCGGCGCGGGAGCGACGGATGCGAGTCCTGCACCGCCTGGGCGATGGCGAGGCCGTCGAACGTTTGCGCGCCGAGGTGCTCGAATCGCCCTGGGCGGCGTTGGAGGCCGACTTCGCCACGCGTTTCGCACGGCCGTTTCGGCGCCGGGCTGCCCCGGTCGAGGATCGGGGGCTAACGCGGGCGACCACAAGGGTCGCCCCTACGGGAATCGAGGCGCTGGCGTTGGCGCAGCTCACATCTGAAGGCGGTGTCGGCTGGCACTTGGAGAACCACCTTCCCATGGCGGTGTTCGCATTGGCCTACTGGTCCTGGCTGTTCGCGCCGGTCGAGGGCGCATTCGTCAACGCTTTCCAGACCGGTCCGGTCGATCTCTACTGGCCCGACTTTTTCGCGTCTCGCGCAGCCACCTGCGATGATCCCCTCGACGGGCCGCTGAAGCCGCGCCTCAGGGAGACGGCCGCGGCGAAGGTCGGCATCGCGAACCGACTCTTCAGCTGGCGCCGGTTCACGCCCGCAGTCGTCGAGGCCGTCACGGACAACATCCCCGAGTCGGATCTCCGCGCCCTGGTGGGGATCGTCCGGGAGGATCTCGCCGGCAAGCGGTCCGGGTTCCCGGATCTCGCGGTGGTCTACGGCCCCGGTCGCTACGAATTCGTCGAGGTCAAGGGGCCGGGCGATCAATTGCAGATCCACCAGCGTTTGTGGATCGAGGCGCTCGAAAAACGCGGCCTCCCGGTGCGGGTGCTGCGTTATCGGCGACCCGTTCAATGCGGTTGAGCGTCAAGGAACTTGCCGAGTTCGTCCACCGACAGGGGGACATCCACTACCGCTACCAGTCGGCGACCCTTGCCCAGGAGGGTATCGCTCGCCAGAAGTCCTTCCAGAGAGATCGCGCTGAGGGCTACCAGCGTGAACACCGGGTGAGTGCGACGTTCGGCGAGTTGGAGGTCAGCGGTCGCATCGACGGCTGGGATCCCGCGTCCCGCGTGGTGGAGGAGATCAAAACGACACGGGCCGATCCCGACGATCTGCACGACCATGCGGGCGATGTCCACATGGCCCAACTGCGGCTCTACGGGGCGATGGTGGCGCTGGCGGACGACGGTTTGGCGGACGTCCGTCTGCGGCTGGTGTATCTCCATCCGGTGAACCCCGGTGAGACCGTGTTCGAAGAGACCGCGGGGCGCGACGACTTGATCGGTTACTTCGAAACCACCTGCGCGATCTACGCGGCATGGATCGCCGGTGTGCGCGCCCGGGTGGAAGACCGCAACCGGGATCTTACCGGGCTTGCCTTTCCCTACGGCGAGTTTCGCGCCGACCAGCGCCGTATCGCCAAGTATCTGTATCGGGGGTTCCGCGACGCGGCGGACTGGCTCGTCGAAGCCCCTACCGGATCCGGCAAGACCATGGCGGGACTGTTCGCGGCGTTGAAGACCATGGGGACGGGTGAACTCGACAGGCTCGTGTTCCTGACCTCCCGGACCACCGGTCAACGGGCCATGGAGGATGCGCTCATCGATGTCGTCAACGTACTCGAAACAGAACACGCCCTGACCGCAGTGACCGTTACCGCCAAGGACAGGATTTGTTTCGCTGCCGCTTCGCCGTGCGATCCGACGAGTTGCGAATACGCCCGGGGCTACTACGAGCGCATGCCGGCGGCAAGACGCGATCTGCTTGCCCGCCGACTGATTCGGCGCGTGGAAGTCGAAGCCGTCGCTCGCGAGCACGTGGTCTGCCCGTTCGAGCTAACACTCGATGCCATGGCATGGGCCGACATCGTGATTTGCGACTACAACTACGTCTTCGACCCCATCGTCCGCTTGGCACGGTTGGAGAACCAGATGTTCGCAAGGGTGGCGCTGATCGTGGACGAAGCCCATCAGCTTGGCGAGCGTGTTCGCGACATGCTGGGGTCGCGCCTTTCCAGGCGAACGGTCAAGGCGGCGCTGGCGGAGTCCGGGCTTCCCGCGGCGCTGGCGAAGGGCCTTCGTTCCGTTGACCGTGCGCTCATTTCCATCGGTCGCGAGTCCGCCGACACCGAGTGCGAGATCGACGAACCCGAACCGCTGCTGCGGGCAACAGAACGACTGCTGGCAGCCGCCTTGGAGACCGCGGTCGACGCCGAGCGGTTTCCAAGTACGTCCGCGGCCTGTTTCGAGGCGTTCCAGTTCGCCCACTTGACGGAGAACGCCGCCGACAGCGGCTTCCACTACATCGTAGACGGTGCCACTCGCGACTTGGAGGTTCAACTCGTCTGCACCATTCCCGGCGACCACATCCGCGCGTGCATGGACCGTTTCCACGGCAGTGCGCGGGTATCCGGATCGTTGACGCCGGCGTCCGTGTTTCAGGAGATTCACGGCGCACCGGATCCGGACAACGTGGTGATCTCCGAGGGATGCTTCCCGCCGGAGCACTTCGGCGTATTCCTGGTGACCGACCTCTCCACCTTCTACCGGGATCGCGAGCGGACGCTTCCCCAGGTGACGACCCTGATCCAAGGCGTGTGTACCCAAACCACCGGCAACTACCTCGTGGCCTTGCCATCGTACGAATACGCGGCAGCCGTAGCAGACACCGTCGTCGGTCTCGATAGCCGTTGCCAGCATCCGGGCATGACTGCCGAGGAACGGGAGGACTTCATCAGCTGGATTTCCGAGGCTCAGACGGGACGCGTCGGCATCGTCGTGATGGGCGGCGTGTTCGGCGAATCGGTCGACTTCCGCGACGGTGCTTTGGACGGCGTCATCGCCATCGGTGCCGGGCTGCCGCCCCGGTCGCTGAAACGAGACCTAATCGCGAACGACACGGTGGCCGCCGGGCTGCGCGACGGGGACGAGATCGCCTACCGGCAACCGGCGATGACACGGGTCGTCCAGGCCGCTGGACGAGTGATACGGTCGGCGTCGGACCGAGGCGTTGCCGTGCTGGTCGATCCCCGGTTCGCGAATGCTGCCTACCGTGCCTTCCTGCCTTCGCGCTGGCGAGTGCGCAACATCGGGTCCCGCGGGGTGGGGCGTGAGGTCGGACAGTTCTGGTTCGGAGCGGGAGAGTGCGAGAGACCAACGTGGGAGACGGCTTGCTGACGAAAGCCAGATTCGTCTATCGAACCAGCCGCGACCCGCTCCATAATCCGAACCGCGTCCATGGATCGAAATCCACACGGTAGCCGTTGTCGGCGAGGGACCGCCTCGACACTGGCTTGTACCCACGGCGGGTGCCGCCTGCCACGGGGGCGTTGAGCGTACACCGCAGTCACTGTGGTATCGTCGGACGGTTACTGGGGGAGCTTGAGAATGCACGTGACCCGAACAACGATGTTCCTGCTGGCCGGTGCGCTTGCCGGGGCCGCTTGGCACGGCATGGCCGAGGAGGATGCCGCAGGAGGCTACGTGGCACCGCGTGGTCCCGGCGGTGTCAACCCGGACCTGAACGGTGTCTGGCAGGCGATGAACGAAGCCAACTACGACATCGAACGGCATCTTGCCCGGGCGTCCATGGGGCTACGCGACGGACCGGAAGGCCCGGTTCCGGATCTGGCGACACTCTACCTGGGCGCGGTCGCCTCGGTGCCGCCGAGCTTGGGCGTCGTGGAGGGAGGCAAGATTCCCTACAAGCCTGAAGCCCTCGCAAGGCGCGACGAGAACCGCCGCCTTTGGGTTCACCGCGATCCCGAGATCAAGTGCTACCTGCCGGGCGTGCCGCGGGCGACCTATATGCCGCAACCTTTCCAGATCCTGCAGGGCGAGAAGGAAATCGAGATCGTTTACCAGTTCGCCGGGGCCGTCCGCAACATCTACAGCGAGGATCCCGGCCCGGCGCCCGTCGACTCCTGGATGGGCCAATCGGTGGCGAGTTGGGACGGCGATACGCTGGTGCTCACCGTCACGGCGCAGAACGACCAGACCTGGTTGGATCGCGCCGGCAATCATCACAGCAACCAGATGACCGTGGTCGAGCGGTATACCCCGACCAGTCCGAACCACCTGCACTACGAGGCGACCATCGACGATCCGGAGACCTTCGAGCGACCGTGGAAGATCAGCATGCCCCTGTATCGACGCATGGAGCCGAATGCCATGATCCTCGACTTCAAGTGCGTGGAGTTCGTCGAGGAGCTGATCTACGGGGAATACCGGCGCGAACCGCTGCCAAGGTTCGAGCTGCCCGATCCCTCGGCCGAATCGGCCGAGTCGGAATAACGATGTCCATAGGCCCTAGGGACGGGCCACAGGAGGGGCAATGAGAGCTGAAAGAACCAACGCCCACAAGGCGGGCCAGTTCAACCTGATCACCTGGATACAGCTTGCTTTCGCGGTGGCGGCGGTCGTACTGATCGTGTTCGCCGTGAACGTGGCCTGGGGAGACATCCCGCGGCTTTCGGATGGCAAGCCGGATCTCTCGGGATACTACGACACGGCCACGATCACGCCGTTCGAGCGGCGCGGCAATAGCGAAGAGTTCCTGTCCTCGGAACAGGCGGAACAGAATGCTGCGGGGAGAGAGGGCTGGCGGGCCAGGGAGTTGCAGGGCAGCGATCCCAACCGTGAGGCTCCGCCGGCTGGCGGTGACGGTTCGGGCGGTGCGGCCGGCAACGTCGGCGGCTACAACTCGTTCTGGGTGGACCCGGGGGAGCGCAACTTCGAGATCGACGGCAAGTACCCGACTTCCATCATCGTCGATCCACCGAGCGGTCGCGTGCCGCCGGTCACGGAGGCCGCAAGGGAACGGTTTCGCGCTGCTTTCCGTTCGCGTCCCCGCGGTGGCGACTACGGCCGGCAGAACAACGGCACCGCGTGGTGGTATCCGGGCCCGGGGCCCTACGACGACCCCGAGATCCGCCCGCTTCCGGATCGCTGCCTCTGGGGATTCGGCAGTACCGCCGGGCCGCCGATGCTGCCCACGCTCTATAACAACCACAAGCGAATCGTTCAAACGCCGGGCCACGTGATGATCCTCACCGAGATGGTTCACGACGCACGGATCGTGCGGATGAATGGCGAGCATGCCCCGGATGACGTTCGTCGCTGGTTCGGTGACTCGATCGGCCGGTGGGAGGACGACACACTGGTCGTCGAAACGACAAACTTCACTGACAGGACAAACTTTGGCCGAGGCAGCACCCGTGACATGCGGGTCGTGGAACGGTTCAGCCGCATCGACGGGGATACGCTGCTATACAACTTCACCGTCGAGGACCCCAATGTCTGGGAAACCTCGTTCACGGGCCAATACACCTGGCGGCAGACGGACGAGCCGGTCTACGAGTACGCCTGCCACGAGGGCAACTACTCGATGTTCGGGATCTTGGGCGGTGCCCGCCTGATGGAACGGGAAGCGATGGAAAAAGCCGCGGCAGACAGCGGCGATTGAGGAGAGTTAGTAGGAATGAAGAACCTGAAACGAGCCTGCGTGGCCGCGCTTTGCGCGGTCCCGCTGTTGGTCGGCGTCAAGGCCTCCGCCCATCATGCCTTCGGCGCGGAGTTCGACCCCAACCGCCCACTCGTCCTGCGTGGTCCGGTGGTCAGGATCGAGTGGACCAATCCCCATGCCTGGTTCCACATCGAGCACACCAACGATGACGGGACGACGACCGTGTGGATGGTGGAAGCGGGAACGCCGAATACCCTGCTCCGGCGCGGCATCCACCGCAACTCGGTACCCATCGGTACGGAGGTGGTTGTCGACGGCTACCAGTCGAAGGATCTGTCCATGCGCGCCAACGGTCGCAACATGACCTTCGCCAACGGCCAGACCATGTTCATGGGCTCGAGCGGCACGGGTGCCCCGCGTGACGGTGCGGATCCGACGGAGGGTTCCACCGCCGAGGAACAGAAGAAGCTCGAGGCGGCCAAGGAAACGGACTCGGCTAAAGAAAAAGAATAACTTACAGAGCTTACCTCGCGCTGATTCCATAACGGCGCCGTAGGGCCATGGACTCGCGCTACGATCCGTCGCTGCTCCATTCCTTTGCAGAGTGGCTAGACACCCACGCCTGGAGCACGGCGCTACACGAGTCGCTGTGGGTGTGGCCCCTGGTCGAGTCGACCCATGTATTGACCGTTGCGCTGTTCGTCGGCGTGCTGGTCATGGTCGATCTGCGCCTGCTGGGTTTCGCGTTCAAGGACACACCGGTATCGGCGATGACCGGGCGGGTTCTGCCTTGGTCAATTGGCGGGTTCTGTGTGATGGTCGTAACCGGTTTGCTGTTGTTCTACGCGAACCCCGTACACCTCGCCCACAACGTCTGGTTCCGCCTCAAGCTCATCTTGCTCGTCATGGCCGCCGTGAACGCCTGGGCCTTCCACCGACGCGTCTCTCGGGACCGGGAACGATGGGATAGCCAACCGCGTCCCCCGGTCTCGGTTCGCTTGGTGGCGGCAACCTCGGTGTCTGTTTGGGCGGGTGTCATCCTTGCTGGGCGGATGATTGCGTACAACTGGTTCGAGTGCGGACGCGATCAGTCGGCGTTCATCATCTGGGCGGCGGGATGCGCCGTGGATCTGGCGCCATGAACTTGCCCCGGGTCGCCCAACGGCCCCGACTCGCCGCTCGCTGGATCGTGGGGCATCGATGTGCGCTCACAATCGTTATCCTGGTGGCGGTTCTCTGGTGGCTGCTGTTGCCTTGGAAGTCGAATGCCGTCACCTGGTGCGAAGCCTTCGGGTGGGTGGACTTCTACCGCGAGATGGGGGACGGCTGGGTCGGCCGTACGATCGGCGAGTCCTTGTGGTTGTTTCCGGTCATCGAGGTCGTTCACCTGTTCGGCTTGGCCATTCTCGGCGGATCGGTGATCGTCATGGATCTCCGCCTGCTCGGTGTCGGCCTCAAGGGCGCGTCGCCCGCGAGGGTGCTAGCGAATACCCGGCCTTGGTTGTTCGTGGGCTTGATCGTAATGATCGCGACCGGCGTACCGCTTTTTCTCTCAGAAACAACGAAGTGCTGCTTCAACCACTCGTTCGAGGTGAAGATCGCGTCGCTGTTTTTGGCCGTGCTGTACACATTCGCCGTGAGAAACCGCATTGCCGTGCGCGAAGGGGTTTCGACGTGCGCGATGCAGGGCGTGGCCGTCCTGTCCCTCGGCCTCTGGTTCACCGTGGCCGCTGCGGGACGTTGGATCGGTTTCTCGGGTTAGACCCGGCAGCGACAGGAACCCGACGCGAAACGTTCGGTAGGGGCGATCCCTTGTGGTCGCCCGTCTCGAACGAACGCGGGCGATCGTGGGCCGGGGGCGCGTGGGGATGGCGTGCCCTGCAGGCGCGTTAACGTCGCCCTACAAGGTTGGCCGCCGATCCGCCCAGGGTTGAGCGCGTTCGAAGGTTGCGGCGGCTCTTAGAACGAGGTGGTCGGCGGCGCGTCGCCCGACGATCTGCATCCCGACGGGCAGTCCCTCCGATGTGAATCCGCACGGCACGCTCGCCGCCGGCAATCCCGCCAGGTTGAACGGGTAGCAGAACTCCGACCAACTCAGCCAATCCCAAGGGTGTTGCGCCCAATGGGACGGTTGCAGGCGGTCCGCCGGGAAGGCCGCGACCGAGACGGACGGGGTCAATAGCAGATCCCATTCCGCCATGAAGCGGTGCATCTGCTCCACGTAGGCAAGCTTGCGAGCCCGCATGGCCAGGTATGTCTCGGCGGAGTGTCCGCACCCGGCGCGGATGCAGGCGACCAGGCCGGGGTCCATTTCCGCCTCCCACTGCTCGAGGTGCTCGGCGAGTGGGGACTCGTGCACCGCCCAGAAGAAGCGGCCGATTTCTGGTCCGTCGGGTCCCCACGACGGGTCGACGGCCTCGACGGCGCAGTCGAAAGACTCGAAGACCCGGACGGCCGCATCGACCAGGGCCGCGACTTCGGGATCGACCCGCGCGTGTCCCAGGTCGGCGCTGAATGCGACCTTGAGGTCGCGGACATCGACTTCCAGGTCGGCGAGGAAGTCCGACGTTCGGGCCATGAGGCCGGTGTGGTCGTACGGGTGCGGGCCGGCCGTTGCATTCAGGAACAGGGCAGCGTCGGCAACGGTGCGCACGATCGGGCCCACGTGCGATACCTGGTCGTTGTTGCGCACCGGGATGTGGGGTACCAGGCCCCAGGTGGGTTTGAAGCCCAGGACGCCGCAGAAATGCGACGGCATGCGGATTGATCCGGCGCCGTCGGAACCTTGGTGCAGGGATCCGAAGCCTGCCGCTGCCGCGGTGCCGGCACCGGCGGAGGACGCGCCCGCGTTGAAGCCGTGCTTCCACGGATTGTGGGTGATCCCGGTAAGCGGGCTGCGGCTAACCCCGCACCAACCGAACTCCGAGGTGGTGGTCTTGCCGAGAATGACGGCGCCTGCCGCCTTGAGACGGGCAGCCACCGGCGAATCCGTGGCACTGACCGTACCGGCCCTGCAACGCGAGCCTTGTTCGAACGGTTGCCCCTCGAGTTCGTGGAGATCCTTGATGGTGACCGGTACGCCGTGAAGTGGACCGAGGGAAGTACCGGTCATCACTTCTTTCTCGGCCTGCTTCGCCATGTCGAGGGCAAGGTCGCCGGCCAGGTGGGCGAATGCGTTGACGCGCTCGTTGTGTCGGTCGATTCGTTCGAGAAGGGCCTCAGCCAGTTCGACCGGCGACAACGCCTTGCGCCGGATGCGCGCCGAGGTGTGGGTGGCCGATGCGAAACAGAGTTCGTCCGACATCGGTCGTTCGTTAACTACGCGAGTCGACCCTAGTCGGATCGATCGGGTGCCAATGGACCAGGCGACTTTTCGAGTTTTGAGATCTCGCGATCAAGCTGGAATTTCGGGTCGGTTACGATGGCTTCCAGGGCGCGTACCCGTTCCTCCAAGTCGCCGGAACTTTCCACTCCGGCAAGACGCGCTTCCAATCGCCTTAGTTCGGCCTTCGATGCCCGAGATTTCGAGTTGGCGTAAATGCTGTAGGCCGCCAGCAGACAGCCGAAGATCACGGCGATGGTCAAAAAACTCCAGAATCCCATTCGGCGGGTTCCCCCTTCAACGATTGACAGGAACTATAGAGCAACGCGCGTGCCAATGTTGCGTGATCGTCGCAAGTTATTGATTTCGAGGGGGATCACGGGGGGTGTACGAGGAGATTGGATCGGTGCTGTGACGGATTTGACCATTGTTTGACCAAGTGCCCCGTTCTACCGGCGATGGTGTCGAGTGTGCTTGTGCGGCGTGGTCTACGCCCCGACGACGTTGTACATGCCGAGGCCGATGAGGATGGAAAAGCCAATGCCGAACATGGCCACGAGGAGCTTGAAGTTCGTGCCCAAGGAATCGATCCGCGCTGTGAGCGACTCGTGTTGCGCGTCGAACCTGGCCTCGAGCCCCTCGAACTTGGCGTCGAATTTGGCCTCGAGACCCTCGAACTTGGCGTCGAATTTGGCCTCGAGACCGTCGAACTTGGCCTCGAACTTGGCCTCGAGTCCGTCGATGCGCACGTCGAATGCCTTGCGGTCGTTTACGGTAAGCACTCGGTCACCGAGTTCGTCACCAAGTGCCCGGGCCAGTCCCTCGGCCCTCGGTGGTTCGAAGCCGGCTTCCTTCAAGCGATCGGCGAACCTGAGCGTGTCGATCACTGACGCTTCCATGGCATTTCCCGTCCGCTGATTCTACTGTCTCCAAGGTGCCAGATCGAATCGGAGGAAGCTGTACGAGATCGACCCGCGCCGCCGTAAGCCATGGCGGAAATCGGTGTCGGCAAATGCCGACGATCCCCACGTAGTGGGAAACACGGCCGTCCCAAATCGACTAAACTGCGCCGCTTCGTTGAGTGGGTCGAACCATGGCTGGTCGGATAGTCGGTGGCTTCGCCGCCGCCTTGTTGCTCGTTTCGTGTACCCAGGACGCCGGCGACGAACTCCCGGTTCAGCCTGTTGGCGACCTGCACGACACGATGACGTGGGTGCTCGACCCCGCCGCGGACGTCATCTGGGGGTCCACCGGCTGGATCATCACGGCACAAGGCGCGCAGGACCTCACGCCGACCACGGAGGAGGGTTGGGATAAGGTCCGCCACAGCGCGTGGGTCGTCGCCGAGAGTGGCAACCTGCTGCTGATGCC
Source organism: Pseudomonadales bacterium (assembly GCA_021295895.1). Classification (GTDB taxonomy): domain Bacteria; phylum Pseudomonadota; class Gammaproteobacteria; order Pseudomonadales; family Azotimanducaceae; genus VXYL01. The sequence goes on along the minus strand of JAGWBM010000018.1, from coordinate 48,601 downwards.
GCACCTGCTACCGGAGAGCGACGCGGAGGCGTGGGTCGAGTTCGCCCGTGGCATGACCCGTGTGGCTCAACAAGCCCTGGCGGCCGTGGATGCCCAGGACTCGGATGCCCTTTTCGAGACCGGAGGGAACCTCTACAACGTCTGTCTCGCCTGCCACCAGGTGTACGCCCGAGGCGAGGAGTGACCACTCGGCCCAAGGCGCAGGGATGCCGGTTGTGTGCGCGTAACGCGCCGGGGTTGTCCAATTGCGGCGAATTCTTCGGGTCTCGTCGGGCCCTTGTCGCCGCCGCGGTCTTGTTGCCGCTGTTGGTGATCGGCACGACGACCGCCTTGGGCCACGCCATCTCGGAGGACAACGCCAGCTACGTGGAAGCGCTGGATGGTCCGGCGATTCCCGCGTTCGCCTATCTGGGTGCCAAGCACATGGTGACGGGCATCGATCACCTGCTGTTTCTCGTTGGCGTGGTGTTCTTTCTCTACCGCTTGAAGGACGTCCTGCTGTATGTGTCGCTGTTCACGCTGGGGCACAGCGTCACGCTGTTGCTTGGCGTGCTGGCCGAGTGGAAGGTGGATGCCTATATCGTCGACGCCATCATCGGGTTGTCCGTGGTCTACAAGGCGTTTGAGAACATCGGCGGTTTCCAACGCGTCTTCGGATCTACGCCGAACACGCGTGTCGCCGTACTCGTGTTCGGTCTGTTCCACGGCCTTGGTCTTGCGACCAAAGTCCAGGAACTCGCCCTCGCGGACAACGGCCTCGTGACCAATCTCGTAAGTTTCAACGTTGGCGTCGAACTCGGCCAGTTCGGTGCCCTCGTGGGCGTGGTCGGATTGCTTCTCTGGTGGCGCAAGCAGGCGAGTTTCGAGCGTTCGGCGTTCGGGGTGAACGCGACCCTCATGGCAGCGGGGTTCGTCCTCACCGAGTACCAACTCGCGGGCTGGTTCCTCAACTCGTGAAACGGGTTCTGCTCGCCACCGGTTCCGCGTTCGTGGCCGCCACGGCCGCGTTCGTCGCGTTCGTCCTCCCGGCGGAGTTCGGCGTCGATCCCACCGGCGTCGGGGGGGCACTCGGGCTCATGGGGTTGGGTGGTGGCCCGGTTCAGGATCTCCATCGCACCGACGCCCACCTCGTAGCGGATTTTCGCGAGTTCGAACTCGCACCGTTCGAGTCGGTGGAACTCAAGTACGAGCTCGCCGCCGGTGACGGGATCGTGTACGCCTGGAGCACCACCGGCGAGGTGGTCTTCGATCTCCATGCGGAGCCGGAGGGTGCGGAACCCGGCGTCGCTGAAAGCTTCGCCCAGGGTAGGGACACGGCCGACGCCGGAACCTATGTCGCTCGGTTCAACGGGATTCACGGCTGGTTCTGGGAGAACCGGGGAAACTGGACCGTGACGGTACGCCTGCGCACGACGGGCTTCGCCACCGGGGTGACGCGTTATCACGACGGAATGGCGCAACGCTTGGAAATGCGTTAGCGCACACCCATCTTCAGTTGATCCCAGCGGATGGTGGCCGTCGGTGCGGCCCACCGGCAGGTCCGTGGAGCAAACAAGGACGCCGATCGGCGTAGAATCGCGCCATGAACATATTCAAGACGTTGGCCCAGAAGCCATGGATCCCCGACGAGGGCAACGTCGTGGAACTGCGCACGGCGTCGTACTCGGCTGCGAACCAGAAGGTCGCGCTCGTTTGCTTTCTCGCCATCGTCGGCATCCTGTTCTTCCTGTTCTTCGCGGCCTACCACATGCGACTCGACCCGGTGGAGCTCGCCGGAGAGGCGTCGGACTGGGTCCCCGTACCGGAACCGCCGCTGTTGTGGTTCAACACGGTGGTGCTTGGCCTTGCGAGTCTCGCCTTCGAATTGGCGAGGCGTGCATCGAAGCGGCGTGACACGAGCACGGCCAAGCTCGCCTTCTTCGCGGCCGGCGCGGTCACGTTGGTATTCCTCGCACTTCAACTGATCGTGTGGAACCAACTGCTCGGACTCGGCTACTACGCGTATGCGAATCCGGCGAGCGCGTTCTTCTACCTGATCACGGGTGTACACGGTGCCCACCTGCTCGGCGGCCTCGTGGCCTGGGCGCGGGCGGCGCGGCGATTTCCTGCGGCGAACGACGACCCGGCACCGTTGGCGCGAAGCATCGATCTCTGCGCTCTCTACTGGCACTTCCTATTGCTCATCTGGTTGGGGATTCTCGCGCTGTTCGTGAACACCTGATGGCTGCGCGCACACTCGACCTGCCAATCGAGGGAATGACCTGCAGCGCCTGCGTGGCGCGTCTCGAGACAGCGCTCGTGCGGGCGCCGGGCGTCGTGGAAGCCAACGTGAACCTGGCCCTCGAACGTGCCTCGGTCTCCTTCGATGGCGCGGCCACGGATGCCGCGGCGTTGACCGAAGTCGTGGTTCAGACCGGATTCGACGTGCGTACGGAGCGCCAGACGTTCCCGGTGGAAGGGATGACCTGCGCCGCGTGCTCGGCGCGCGTGGAGAAGGTTCTGCAGCGCGAGCCGGGGGTCGTGGACGCAGACGTCAACCTGGCGTTGGAGCGGGTCACGGTGACCACCGCATCGGGCTGCGTGACGGCCGACGCACTCGCGGCGCGGGTCGACAAGGCGGGATACCGCCTCGTTGTCGACGTCCTCCAGGAGGACGAGGAACCGGGTGCGGATGGCCGCGAAGAGCGACAGGATGCCGAACGCCGCACGGTGATCATCTCGGCGGTGCTCACCGTGCCCATGGTCATCGGCATGGTATTCGCCGCGTTCGGCTACGACGAAATCCATCTCATGCCCGCCGGCGAAGTGCTGTTGACGACGCCGATTCAGTTCCTGATCGGCGCTCGGTTCTACCGGGCCGCCTACAACGCGTTGCGCAGCGGCGGCGCCAACATGGACGTGCTGATCGCCATGGGCACCACGGCGGCCTATGTCTACAGTTGGTACCTGCTGCTCACCTTGGGACCCGCGGCGGACGGCCAACTCTATTTCGAAGCTTCCGCCGTGATCATCACGTTGGTCCTGCTCGGCAAATACCTGGAGTCCCGGGCCAAGAACGCGACCACCAGCGCCATTCGCCAACTGATGGACCTGCGTCCCGCAACGGCCCGGGTTCGCCGGCCGGACGGTAGCGAGGAGGAGCTTCGGGTGACTCGGGTGGGCCTCGGCGACGTCGTGGTCGTTCGCCCCGGCGAACGCGTCCCCGTGGACGGGGAAGTGGTCTCCGGGGAGAGTGAAGTGGACGAGTCCCTGTTGACCGGCGAGAGCGTGCCTGTCGCCAAGGCGATCGGCGACACGGTGACCGGCGGTGCGGTCAATACCGTCGGCTACGTCGAGGTACGCGCCACGGCCGTAGGCGAGGACAGTACGCTGGCCCGGATCGTCCGTCTGGTCGAGGCTGCGCAAAGCGGCAAGGCTCGGGTTCAGCGCCTCGTGGACCGCGTCAGCCGCGTGTTCGTACCCATCGTTGTCGGCGTCGCGGTCACGACGTTCGCAGCCTGGCTGGTGGCCACGGGCGGCTTCGAGGCATCGCTGATTGCCGCCGTGTCGGTGCTTGTCATCGCTTGCCCGTGTGCGCTGGGCCTCGCCACCCCGACCGCGATCATGACCGGTACGGGTGCCGCGGCCCGGGCCGGTATCCTGATCAAGGACATAGATACCTTGGAGCGCGCACCCACGCTGTCGACGGTGGTCTTCGACAAGACGGGAACCCTCACCGTCGGCAAGCCGCGGGTTACGGACGTGCGCGTACTCCGGGGCACCGAGGACGAGTTGCTTGCCCTGGCGGCGGCGGTTCAGATCTCAAGCGAACATCCGCTGGCCAAGGCCGTTGTCGACCATGCCCGGAGCCGTGGCATCGAATCCGTACCCGCAATCGACTTTCGGAACCACGTGGGCCGGGGCGTCAGCGGTTGCGTCGATGGCGTGGAGATTCGTGCCGGCAACGCCGGGTTCGTGTGGAGCGACCGGACTCCGGTGGACCTCGAATGGGGTTCACGCGAGGACGGCACCGTCGTTTGGGTGGCGGACGAAGACGGTGTTCGCGGCGCTTTGCTGTGCAGGGATGCCGTACGCCCCGAAGCGCACGCCGCCATCGGCCGTCTCAAGACCATGGGGGTTCGCCCGGTGATCCTGTCGGGGGATGTCGCGTCGGTCGTCTGGCCACTAGCCACCGAAGTCGGCGTCGAAGAGGCGCATGCCAGCGTGCTACCGGACGAGAAAGCCGCGTATGTGCAGGAGCGCGTTGCGGCAGGGGAGCGGGTGGCCATGGTGGGCGACGGGATCAATGACGCCCCGGCGCTGGCCGCCGCCGACGTGGGCTTTGCGATCGGCACTGGAACCGATGTCGCCATGGAAACGGCGGGCATTACCCTGATGCGGCCGGTGCCCACCTTGATTCCGGCGGCGCTCGAAGCGAGTCGGGCAACATTCCGCAAGATCAAGCAGAACCTGTTCTGGGCGTTCGTCTACAACGTCGTCGGGATCCCGGCGGCCGCGTTGGGATACCTGAGCCCCACGCTGGCCGGTGCGGCGATGGCCTTCTCCAGCGTCTGTGTGGTGTCCAACTCGCTGCTGCTCAGGCGCTGGAAACCGAGATGACCGAGGCTACGTTGGTAGCTTGGCCGTTGCCGTCCCGAACACCCGGTTCTCACCCGCCTCGTTGGTAATGGTTATATCGATCTCCACCGTCCCTTCGTCCTCGTCGATGTCGGTGACGACACCGGTGATGGTGTGCGGGTGATCGACTTGTACCGGCGCGCGGAAAACCGTGTCGATGGCAACGATTTCGGCGTCCGGCGCCCAACGGTGAATCATGGCGCCGAGAAACCCCTGGCTCATCACGCCGGGCACGATGGCACCGGGCAGGCCTTCCTTGCGGGCGCCTTCGTGGTCGGTGAAGCGCGGCGTGTTCCAGCCGACGTGCTTGCCGAAGCGGCGCGTCGCCTCGATGCTCGTGTCCGGGGCGAAGGTGGGCAGTTCGCCGCCGAATTCGACCTCGGCGATGGTCTTGACGGTGGTATCAGCCACGAGGTCTCTCCCGGATCACGGTCCTGGTGTCGGCGTTGGCGATGTGCGTGCCTTCCTGGTCGAATAGCTCCATGCGGGTGACCAGGAACACCATGCGCCCGGAGCGCCCTGTCTTGGTGTAGATGTCGTGCAAGTGGCTGCGACCGGTCAAGGTCGCGCCATCGCGCACCGGCGCTTTCCACTCCACCCCCTTGCCGGCATCCATGCCCATGCCCCCGAGGTTGGGAAAGTCCGGCGGCGTGTTGCGCCCACCCACCAAGGTTGAGACAAAGGTCGGCGGCGCTTGAAAGTCCGGGTGGCTTGGGTCGGTGAACTTCGGTGCCGTCTCGCCGCAGACCTTGGCGTACTCGGCGAACCGCGAGCCGTCGATTTCGAAGGTCACTTCGTCGAATTCCCGGTTCAGGAACCGCTCGCGCAGATCCTTGATGTCTTCGTCTACTGCTTCCTGTTCTGCCACGTCTACCTCGCGTTGTTGAATCAATGCTGCCTTGGGATCGCTTCGAACCGCCCGGCCTTCAACGCCTGCACGAGTTCGGCCTCGGTCGTTACCGGATCCGGAAACTCGGTGGCGCAACGGCCGATGTGGCTCACGATGTGCGAGTCGCTGCCGCCGATGCCGAGATAACCGAGTTCCTCCGCCATCTTGGCGGCAACGGCGTCTTCGCCGCCGCGACTTCCACCGTTGTAGATCTCGACGATACGCACCCCCTCGGGGACGCCGTGTTCCGCGAGATGCGCCGACATGCCGACCCGGGGCCGACCGGGGTGGCAGGGAACCGCGAGAGCGCCATGGGCATCGCAATGCTCGATGACCGCTTCGAGGGGCAAGCCGATGCTGGTGAAATCGAACGCGTCGTAGAGCGGTTCGGTTACCCCGAATACCAACACGTGCCCGTACTCGGTCTCCACTTCCGAGCCCTTGAGGATGACTAGATCGTGTCGCTCGGCGAGTTCGCCGTAGTCGGACTCGAAGTCGAACTGCCGGTGCTCGGTGAGGACGAATCCGTCGATGGGGACGTTGCGGGTGCGGATCCACTGGCAGTAGTTTTGCACCTTGGCGCGTCCATCGTCGGACTTGATGGAGTGGGTGTGCAGGTCCAGGATCAAGACGCGGCCTCCAACGACGCCCGCCGCACGCGTTGCCACTCGGCATCAAGCTTGGACAGCAGTTCGGTTTCGCTGCCACCGTTGTCGATCACCACATCCGCAAGCGCCACGCGCTGGGCGTTGGATAGCTGGGCGTCGATGCGGGCCTGGACGGCCGCCTCGCCGACGCCGTCCCGCGCCGTGGCCCGGGCGATAGCCACCTCGGGTTCCACCGTGACGACCCAAACCTCGTCGACATCCGATTGCCAATTGGCTTCGAGGAGCACGGCAGCTTCCAAAACGACGACGGCAGCGCCTTGGGTGCGGGCTTGGCCGATCTCCCCGGTCGCCATGGCGAGGATCTCCGGCCACGCGATATCGGTGAGCCGCTTCAATTGCTCGGGCGAACCGAATACCTTGCCGCCGAGAACGCGGCGGTCGATCTCGCCGTCGTCGCCGACCACATCCTCGCCGAATGCGGCGACCACCTTGTCGAATGCCGGCCGCCCGGCTTCGTAGACGCGGTGCCCCAACTTGTCGGCGTCGATCATGTGGGCGCCCTGGTCGGCGAGATAGCGGGCGGCGGTGGACTTCCCCGACGCGATTGACCAAGTTCCTTCCGGCCCCTACAAAACCCGCAATCTTAGCGGCTTGCTTGGCACGGTACTAGCCGAGTATGGTTTTCCGCCGCGCAAACCGCGTCACCTGACTGGGCCGTGCGTGGGTCCGCTTGGCTTCTACAGCATCTGCCTGAAGACGACCGGTCTCGAGGAGACCGTCGCGTTCTATCGTGGTCTTGGTTTTGCGCCGGTCGGCGAGGATGCGCCGGGATTGCGCGTCTCGTTGAAGAACGGCGATGACGGGCTGACCTTCATGACCTTCCTCGACGCGAATGTGATCAACTTCCGGGGAGTCCACATCCACCGCCTGATGGACGAGATTCTGGCTGCGGGGGTGATTGTCACGGGGTACAACGAAATGCCCGACCAACAGCCGCTCATGCTGGACGAGAAAGGGGAACCCGTGCCGGACAACGAGTGCGGTCACTTCACCGTGCACGACCCCGACGGGCATGAACTGTTCTTCAACACCCATCCCCACGAGCGGGAGCCGTTCGAAGCCGCCATGGCGGGGGCAGGGTTGGAGAAGCCCCGGGCCGCGAGCCACCAGGCGCTCGGCCAACTTGTCTACTGCCTCGACGTAACCGATTTGGACACGAGCTTGGCGTTCTACGAGACCCTCGGTTTGCGGGTGCTGCGGGACACCGGCGTTGCGTGGGTCACGCCGCCGGACCGACACCGCGCCGTCCACTTCGTGCTGCAACTTCGCGAGTCCGTGCGGGCGGGTTCCCGGTTGCGGTTCTACGGCGCTAGTGCGAACGGCGACGCCTTGGGATTCTCACGGGAAGCCATCGGGTGGGCGCGAGTCGACCCGGACGGACGCCGGTTGGAGTTGCTGCCGGATGCGATGGTATTGCCTCACCGATGAATGCCATGGTGCTTGCAATGAGGACGTGGGTGGCAGGATCATCGGTTCGTCGGATCGAAGGAGTGACCCATGGCCAATTACATGCTCCGTGCCAACTACACGCAGCAAGGTCTATCGGGGTTGTTGAAGGAAGGTGGCTCGGGGCGGCGCCGGGCGCTGACTCAAACCGTCGAGGGAGTGGGCGGCACGGTGGAGGCGATGTACTACGCGTTCGGCGACTGCGATCTGTACCTGCTCGTCGATCTGCCCGATGAGACATCGGCCGCCGCGTTGTCCCTGGCGATCGGCGCGGCGGGTGCCCTCGACCTCAAGATGACGGTGCTTATCACCCCGGAAACCATCGACGAAGCGGTGGCGAAAAGCGTCCCCTACCGGGCACCGGGCGAATAGCCCAGACGCGACTCCCTCGACCGTTGAGAGGGGGAGAACGCCGGTATAGAGAGGGCCCGCCCCGCCCGGCCGAGCCGCCTGTGCCGTACAGACGCGTAGGGGACGGGCTGGTCCCGTCCCGCACTCGTTGGTGGCAAGGGAAGGAACACGGGCGACGACACGGCCTGCGGCCGACGCAAGCTCCGCGGCGCGCCTCGGGTTACTCGGACGTCTGTCCCTCGCGCGTTTTCCACATCTCGCGCATCCGGTCCGATGTACCGACGTGATCACCCTTGACGGCGAGCATGCCCCCGTCCACGACCAGGTCGATCCCCGTGACCCAGCGTGCCTCGTCGCTGCCTAGGTACACGCATGCCATGGCGATATCCCAGGCCTCGCCGCCCGGCCCTTTGAGGGGCATCATGCCGCCGCTGACGTTTCGCACGAAACGCGCCAGGCGATTCTCCTTGTGCTTCGGGGTGATCTGCTGGCCGTGGGTGTGGCCACCCCAGAAAATCGGCGTGGCGATCGCCCCGGGGCTCACGGCGTTGACGCGGATGCCCATGGGTCCAAGCTGCATCGCCGCCGCCTTCGTGTAATTCGACAGGCCCGCCTTGGCGGCCGAGTAGAGCGGGTCGGCCGCCACCTCGGCCTGGTGGGCGCCTTTCGACGAGTTGTTGATGATGGATCCCGACCGCTGACGCCGCATGATCGGCGATGCATGCTTGGTAGCGACCATGGCGGAACCTAGGAGATACCACTGGGAGTACTTGAAGGTCTCCTCGTCGACGTCCTCGATGTTGAAGGCGTGAGGCCGACCGGGCGGGCTCGAAGGTCCCCCCGCGTTGTTGAAGAGCACGTCGAGCCGACCCCACTTCTCCACCGCGGTGTTGATGACGCGCCTGATCTCAGACTCGTGCAGGACGTCCGCTTGAACGAATACGGTCGAGCCGTCTGGTTGGCGCTCTTCGACCTCCTTGCCAAGTTCCACGTTTCGCCCGCAGAACACCACGCGGGCACCCTCCTCGCAGAATGCGTCGACCGTCGCTTCGCCGATTCCGCTCGTGGCGCCGGTTATCACCGCCACCTTGCCATCCAGCCGTCCCATCGCGAGTTCCCCATTGACGAAAACGGGCAATATTACCGCTCCTGAACGCCTTGGCTCTTGTGTTGGTCATTACCGTACCCCCCGCCGTTCCTCGAGGGCCGCACGGATTGCCCGGGCCTTGGATTCCGTGATGCCGTATCGGGCGATCAGCAGCATGGCGACGATGGATGCGACGGTGGGCATGGAGACGTCGAAGACCCGCATCAGGAACAGTGTGCGCTCGGTTTGCTCGCCGGCCAGTTCGACATCGAAGCCCGTGGCATTGAGAAGGAACCCACCCGCGGCCAGCGCGGCGGCCATGCCGAGCTTGACGACCCACCAGAAGATGGCGCCGTACATGCCCTCTCGACGTTCGCCGGTCTTGAGTTCGTCCTGGTCGCAGACGTCGGCGACCATCGATCCCATGAGGGTGAACAGGCTACCGAGCCCGAACGCCACGAGCGGGGCCGGCAGCAGCAGCAACCAGGGATTGGCCGGGTCGTAGCAGAACCACTTCAAACCGTAGCCCAGCGTCGAAATGCCGATGCAGACGAAGAACGCTTGCCGCTTGCCAATCCATGTTCCGAGAAGGGTCGTCAACACGATGACGCCGAAGGTGGCTAACGCGGATACCGTGCCGACCGCGCCCACCCAGTAGCCCGCGGCATCCTGGTCGCCGGCGAACACGTAGAAGATGATGACGTACGACTGGAACGCGGCCACGAGTTGGAAACCGTTGAACACCAGGAAGGTCGCGCCGCAGAGCTTCAGGAAGTCGAGAGAGCCCAAGGTCTCACCGAACCCGACAGCGAAACGGCTTACGGCTCTCGCGCCCGCTGCCAACGCCTCGGTGGCCGTCCTGGTCCGATGGCTCGAACCGGGGGCGTCGACGCCGGCGTGCCGTTCCTTTAGGAACAGCGCGGGCAGGATCCCGAGACCCGCGCAGGCCAGTGCGAGAGCAACGGCCAGCGCGGCGGCGCCCCCGCGCATGTCCCCGAAGACCGGCCGTTCCATGAACCACAGGAACCACGGTGCGATCAACCAGGCCAGCTGGGCGATGAAGTTCTGCACGCCCATCAACCGGGTTCGCTCGTTGTAGTCCGGCGTGAGTTCGTAGCCGAGGGCCACCCAGGGCGTGGCGAACACCGTGTAGGCGAGATAGAAGACCAACGATCCGACTAGGAAGTAGTTGAAGTAGAACGACTCGCTCCGGTTCTCCGGCAACTGCCACAGCAGGGCGAGCATTACCGGTGCCGCGATCGCGCCGAGGAAGATATACGGACGGCGTCGGCCCCAGCGTGAGCGCGTATGGTCGGAAATGTGTCCCATGACGGGATCGGTGATCGCGTCGGTCAGGCGGGGTAGGGCGCCGAGCAAGCCCACGAGGGCGGGATTCATGCCGTAGCCCAGGTTTAGGGCGATCATCATGCCGCCGCTGCCGGCGGCGAGCAGGTTGTTGGCAAGACCGCCCGCACCGTAGGCACCCATCTTGAGGAAGTGGATGCGATCTTCGGGGGCTACCTCCCGGGCACGCAGGGGACCGCCTTCGGGCGTCTGTGCCGTGGCGTCATCGTCGTTTGCCGTAGACCAGGAACGGGATGTTCGCGTGTGCGGCGTGGCCTTGGCCGTCATAGGCCATGACATAGAGACGGTACGGGCCGGGCGATCCCGGTGCCATCAGGGTCACTTCCTCTCGGGTGGTATCACCGACGAACAGGCCATCGAGATCTTCGATCGAAGCCTCCAGGTCGCCGCCCACGACGGTCTCCGTGCTCTCGGGCTTGATGCGCCATCGATAGACGATGGGATCGCCGTCGGAATCGGCTACCTTGGCCGTGGCGGTATAGCGTTTGCCGCTCGCCAACCGGACGCTGTCGGCCGCCGGACGCCGGGCAAGGCGGAGCGATTCGAGAACCGGTGCCTGGTTGGCCGGCGTCCTGCCGGTCCACACGAACTGCATGACGTCGACAGCGGTGGTGGATTCGCCGCTGTCCGTGAACAGGCTGAACCAGGTGTGCGTTCGTTCCTGCTTCTGACCCCAGAGGAAGACGTAGGAGCCGAGCCCCGGTCCGAGAAACGGTTCGATCAGCGTTCGGTAGCTGTCGAGGAAGTGGCGTCCCTTCTCCGTACTGGTCTGCTCGATGGGCGCCCCCCAGCGCGTCTTGCCGACCTCCCAGTGTCCGAGCGGCCCCCACTCGGTGATCATGAACGGTCCCTCGCGAAGGTACTTGATGGCTTTCGGCATCAGCGCCAGTGCGCCGTATGCCTGGAGGCTCAGGAAATCCAGGTCCGGTGCGCGTTCCCGGACGAGTTCGACGGTTTCCCTGTCGAGGGCGGTGATCGTGGTCGTCGTCGGGTGGTTCGGATCGATCTCGTGGATCAGGCGCGAGAGTTCGTTGACCTCGTTGTAGACCCGGTGGTTCGTGAATCCCATGTCGAGTTCGTTGCCGATGATCCATGCCAGTAGCGCGGGGTGGTCCTTGAAGCTCGTGACGGCCTGGCGCACGTTGTGCCGTTGATCGGCGATGCT
>JAGWBM010000018.1:28027-36785 GCA_021295895.1 Pseudomonadales bacterium | reverse complement strand
ACGGTGGCGTGAGCGGCGACCGAGACGAGCGCCACCACCAAGCCAACGCGGCGTAGCAGTGTGGCAGGGTGCCGCTTCGTGTCTCGCGGATCCTTGTACGAGACGCGTGTGGACGGCGCTATCGCGCACGGTAGGACGTGCCGTCGCCCGTGCCGGCAACCCGGCAGCCCGAGGGAATCATGTGGTGCGGTCACGATCCGGTCTCCTTTGCACGAGCCGGCATCGCCATCGACGATCGGGCGATCAGGTCGCAACTGAAGGTCTCCTGCCGGGGCGGTTCGCCGGCGATGCTGGCGATCAGTAGTTCCGTGGCGCGAAACGCGATCTGAGCGATAGGTTGGCGTACGGTCGTGAGCGCGGGCCAGGTATGGGTCGCGGTGGGCGAGTCGTCGAAGCCGGCAACGGCCAACGTTCCCGGGACGCGGATGCCCCTTTCGTGGGCGGTAACCACGACCCCAGCGGCCGTGTCGTCGTTGCAGGCGATGATGGCGGTCGGCGGCTGCGGAAGCTTCCACAGGGCGAGGAGGCCCCGCCTGCCGGAGTCGAAATCGAATTGACCGTCGACGATCAATGCCGGATCGGTTTGAAGGCCGTGGTCGTCGAGGCAGGCCAAGTGACCGGACAGACGTTTATGGCTGGCGCCGTGCTTTGGATCGCCCTTGATGAATCCGATACGGCGGTGTCCCAGGCCCAGCACGTGCCGGGTAAGCGTCCGGCTGGCACCGAAGTCGTCGGGACTGACCGACGTCCATTGGGGATTCGTCTCGCGCGGCGAGATCTGCGCGAATGCGATGTCGCTTTCCACCAGCAGCGATGTCACGTCGGCCCGGTCGGTAATCGGCGCCGTCAACAGCAGGCCGTCAACGCGCGTCTGCCGAACGAACTGGCGGACCAGGTCGGGCGTCACATCCTCGGTGCCCGGCCGCAACAGAAGAGCATGGCCTTTTGCCTCGCAGGCGGCATAGCTGCCTTCGATCAGCCTTTGGATGTAGCTGAATTCGTGCGGATTTTCATAGACGAGACCAATCGAGAACGTGCGACGACCTGCGAGGCCACGGGCGGCGGGCAATGGTTCGTATTCGAGTACCGACACGGCCTCCAGCACGCGTTCCCGGGTCTCGGGCCGCACGTTCGGTTCGTGGTTGACGACCCGCGAGACCGTTTTTATCGAAACGCCAGCCCGTTGGGCGACTTCTCGAATGGTAGCGCCGCGGCGACCTGCGGTGGTCGTGCGGCGTCCCATCTTCGATCCGCCGATCTACAGGTCGCCGAACCGGTAACTTGCGCGCACGCCGGCCAACCGCGGCCGGGTGAAGAACCGGGTGTTGTCGAACTGGGTGATGATCTGCGCGGCCTCGTGAACCTCGCCGGTGACGTTGCTCATGAACCCTTCAACGCGAAGTCGACCGTTATTGTGCGAGAAACCGACGCCCGCGTCGATGGAAACGAAGCCATCGACCCGGTCGTTCAAGCGCAGCCTCGGATCGTCGGGGTAGCGGAAGTCAATGCTGTTGAAGATGGTGCGGAACTGGTCGTCGCGCCAGCCGACGGAGACCACGTAGTCGACGATCCCCCACTTCGTGCCGAACGCCTGGGAGAGCGAGCCGTTCAACTGGAACCGGGGCGTATGCGGCAACCGCCGCCCGTCGATGGACCGGAACACCGCCTCTTCGGGCGCGACGTCCGCCTGGAAGCGGAAGTCCTGGATGGGCTCGGCCGTCGCGATGCTCGCTTCGAGCCACAGTGCGGTCCAGTTGAAGTTGAAGCCGTGGGGCAGCTGGAAGCCGCCGTCGAGCTGGATGCCATAGATGTTGGAATCGGCGGCGTTGTAGCTGAACGACACCACCAGCGATCCGGCCCCGGTTTCCGTCGGATCGATGAGGGTCGCGCCGCCGACCGTGAAGTCGAGGGCCTGCTCCACCGACAGCAGGGACGTGAACACCTGGTCGGAGTAGTCGTAGTAGAACCCGGAGGCGTTGAACCGGGTCGGTATGTCGCCGAGATCGAAATCGTTCTTCCAGCCGGCCTCGTAGACGATCACCTGCTCCTCGTCGTAGGTCGGCGCGACGGGCAGGCCGGTCTCGCCGGCGAATGTGTCGTTGAAGCCCCCGGACTTGTGGCCGGTGGAGATCATGAAATAGCCGAGCGCGCCGTCGAAGTCGTGTTCGACCCGCATCCGCCAGTCCACGAAGCTGTTCTCCATCTCGCCGAACTGCGGGGTGATGGAGGTATTCGGATTGATGATCGCCACGAAACTGTAGAGGCCGTCCGGGGGACAGTAGAAGTCGTCCTGGTTCAACGTGTCCACGCAGGGCACCTTGTCCTCCTGCACCGCGTCGCCGCCGTAGGTCCCCTTGGCAAAGACAGCCTCGACGTTGTCCCTGGCGCCGAATTGGGCGATCCCGTCGTAGTAGAACGCGAGGTATTCCTCGTCGGAGACATTGCCGTCGTTGTCCTGGTCGGGGTTGAAGATCGTGCGGTCACGGGCCGCGAACCGGAAACCCTCGGTGCCGAGGCGTACGCCGCCGCAGCAGGAGAAGTTGCGGCCGCCGAGGGCGAAGGCGTAGCGGGCGTTGATGCCGACCCGCGACTTCTCCTCCTCGGTGAAGCGCAAGCCAAAGGTCAGACGGGTAATGTCGGTCAGGTGGTAGGTGACGTCGCTGTACACCGATGTCGAACTGGAGTCCGTGTCCGGCTGGTTGAACTCGTTGCCCTGGAAGAACAGTCCCCGGTCGCCGGCGGAGCCGAGGAACGTGTATTGATTCTCCTCGAACCAGAACAGTCCCGCGGTCCACGTCCAAGGCCCGGTGTCGCCGTAGAAGCGCAGTTCCTGGACGTCCGAGACGCTGTCGGTGATGAACTGGAACCGCGACCAGTTATCGTACACCTCGTCGACGGGTTGCAGTTCGTCGGCCACCCCGAGCCAGTCCGGCGACAGCGGCGTGGCGGCGTCGTAGTCGTAGAGCAGGTCGCGCCGACTCGCCGTGTATTCCAAGGTGCCCCAGTCGAAGTCGTAGGTGACCTCGATCTTCGCGCCCCAATGCGTGGTGTCGAGGATCGGGGCGAACGCCCGGGCGTAGACGTCGCGGGGATCCTCGATGTCGCCGGGGTGGACGCCATTGCCGAGCGGATTGGCGTAGTTGGTCCCGGTCCAGCCGGTACCTTGTTCGTGGACGTTGTCCGCGGCGAACAGAATGCTCAGGCGGTCGTTCACGTCGACCAGAAACTGCAGGCGGTAGCCGACGTTGTCGGCGGCTTCCGCGGTTTCGAGACCCAAGGGGCCAACGTCGTTGTAGTAGGAGTCGTGCTTCATCGAATAGCCCGCGAGGCGAAACGCCGCCCTGTCACCCAGCGGCAGGTTCACCACGGCCCGATAGACTTCCGATTCGTAGTCGCCGGTCTCGATTTCGATTGCGAGTTCCTGGCGGCCGATACCCGGGCGCCACGGAATGATGTTGACCGAGCCCGCGGTGGCGTTGCGTCCGCGCAGCGTCCCCTGGGGACCCACATTGACCTCGACGCGGCCGACATCGAAGAATGCCGAGCCGATTCCGGCGGTACGCGGCAGGTAGACCCCATCCAAGTGGGTGGCTGCCGCCGGATCGCCGAGTTCCGTGTTGTTCGAGGACCCGACGCCGCGGATCCATACCTCGACGTTGCCGCCCTTGTTGCCGATCTCCAGTCCGGGTGCTAGCTCGCTCAGGTCGGTCACGTCCTGGACGCCCTGCATCTTGAGATCTTCGCCCTCGAAGCTGTAGGCGGTGACGCCGAGATCCTGGAGGTTCTGTTCGCGCCGCTCGACGGTCACAACGACTTCTTCGATGCGATCATCGGCTTGATCGTCGGACTCTTCCGAGCCCTCCTGCGCGATGACCGGCAGTGATGCGGCGAGCGAACCGGAAGCCAATGCCAGAAGAACTCGTCGGGTCGTTCTTCGAGTTTTGTAGTTCATCGTCTTGCTCCTTCTTCCTCGACGCGCTATTGCGGCGGCACCAGGCGCACGTTGTCGATGCGCGCCACGGCTCCGTCGGCGTTCTCCCAGTCGGGAAAGAACAACACCAGTTTGAGGTCCGAAAGATCCAGGGCCGCGAACTCGGTATCGAGATCGTAGCTGTAGGCTTGCCAGTCGGCAGAGGGCGTCGGATTCCCGCCGGCGGTCATCAGGATATCGACGGCGGTGGCGGCGCCGCTACTCTCGAGCTTGACGTGCCACTGGGAACCGTCGGGAGGAGGGGATACCTCCTTGAAGTCGAATTCGAGAGTGCCGCCGGCCGTTCCGCTGGCATCGACGCCGGCAGTCGCCTGCAAGCCCGTCACCGTGCCACCGGCGCCGAACGACAACTCGATCACCTGTTCGTGTTCCTCGTCGTCGGTGACTTCGCCGAACGTGGCGGCGCCGCAGCAGTCCCACAGGAACCAGCCTTCCGCCGGTGCGTTCGCGTAGAGGTCGACGGGCCCGGACCCGGGCACGAAGCGGACGTTGTCGATGCGTCCCACGGCGCCGTCGGCGTTGGCCCAGTCGGGGAAGATCATCACGAGCTTGACGTCGCTCACGTCGAGGCCGGCCAAATCGCCGCTGAGCGTGAAGCTGTAGCGCTGCCAATCCGCCCCGGGTTCGGGATTGCCTGCGTCGGTCAGCAGCACCTCGACGAAGGTCGCCGCGTTGCTGCTCTCGAGCTTGAGTCGCCATTGCGAGCCCTCCGGCGGTGGACTCACCTCCTTGAAGTCGAACTCGAGGGACGCCAAGCCGCTGACGTCGACGCCTTCGGTGGCCTGGAATCCGGTAACCGTGCCGCCGGCGCCGAACGCGAGTTCGACGACGTTGCCGTGGTCGGCATCGTCGGCTACCTCGCCGAACGTGGCGCCTCCGCAGCAGTCCCACAGGAACCAGCCCTCGGCAACCGACTCGTCGTAGAGCGTCACCGCGCTGGCACCCGAAGGCCCATCGCCAGACAGCCATTGGACGTTGTCTAGTTGAAACGTCAGAGCGCTGCTCTGGACGGTGGGGAAGATGACGATGCCGGTGTTGACGGTTGTCAGGTTGAGGCCGCCCCCGAGCAGTTGGGCGAGAGGAATCTGAACCGTCTCCCACGCACCGTCGCCCACCTTGCCGATACGCTGGTCGCCGCTGGTGCAGGGGAAGATGCAGTCGATCTTCATGGTCATGCCGTCCTCGTTGGCACCGTAGTCGTCGACCTTGATGTCGAAACTCACCACGCCGGGGGCGTAGGCACTCAGGTCGATGCCCATGCTGGACTGGATGAACCAGACGCCGAACGCTTCGCTGTCGGAGAAGGTGACCTCGAGGATCTGGCCCCGGTCAGGATCCGCCGCGGCGATCTCGGTCCACTGGATCTTGTTGGCGGGGTTCGCGCCATCGGGATAGTTGACCCAGCCGGACCCGGAGTCGGCACCGTTGATGCCTGCGTCCCAAATCGGATCCACCGCGTCGATGTAGACCGGTTGCGGCGCGCCGGCCGGCGGAGGCGGGGGTGCCGGTGGGGTGATGCCGCAGTCTCCCTCGACCACGTGGCCACAGCTGATTCGTATGTTGTCGACTTGCAGGTGCGCGTGGCTCGTGGGCTCGAGTACGAACAGGCTCAATACCCGGCCAAGGTCGACGGGCCCGCCCCCGAAATGCCCGGGGTTGTGGGCGATGTCGCTGATCTGAACCGTAACGGTGGTCCACTCGTCCTTGGCCAGCGTCGAGACCGGGAGTTCGACGAACCCGAGATCGGGGAACCCGCTGTCGATCTTGACCTGCAGGCCGCTGTCGGGGTCGGTCTCGGCGCCGAACACGTAGAGGTCGAACTGCAACTCGCCGGCATAGTTGCCGGGATCCGAGGCATTGCCCATGCCGAACAGGGTCTGCCGCTCCAGGCTCACCGGGAAGATGGAGAAGTTGCCGCCGCCCGTGGTACTGACGTCGATCACCATCCCGCGGTCGCCACCGGCATCGATTTCCGACAGGACCAGCGCGCCGCCGGCATCATAGACCCCGAAGTCCAAGGCGACGGCGTCTTCCGTACCCGGAAAGAGCAACGGTCCCACCGCGTTCACGTAGAGATCGTAGACCGCCCGGTAGACGCTCGACGGAAGAGGCGGCGTGACGGAAGGCGACGTGTAGTCCGCGAAGCCGTCGCACCCGACGCCGGTGGCCGCATCGAGGTTGCATTCGTAGACGCGCACATAGTCGACCCGGAGTTCACCCGGCAACGCGCCGGGCGCGGGAGCACCGGGCAGGTTGCCCCCCACGGCGAGATTCAGGAGCAGGTGGAACGGACGGTCGAACGGGGCCGAATCACCGCCGGACACGTGGGCGTTCGTGTCCGCGTCCTTGTAGTAGTTCCAATAAGTGGATCGTCGGACGGTGTAGTAATGCGTGCCGTCTACGAACCAGCGGATTTCCTGTTCGTCCCACTCCACGGCATAGACATGGAAGCCGTCCGCGGGATCGACGCCCTCGTACTTGGCATAGGTGAAGGTGTTGAGCGGCCAAGCCATCCCGAAATGCAGGGCGGCCTGGGTGAACGGGCTTGGGTCCCGCGAGAACACCTCCAGGATGTCGATCTCGCCGCCGGCGGCCCAGGTGCCGTAGGCCGAGTCGGTCGGCAGCATCCAAAAGGCGGACCACAAGCCCTGGCCGCCGGCGGCATGGATGCTCGCCTCGACCCGGCCGTAGGTGAAGTCCAGATTGCCCGCGGTGTTTATACGCCCCGAGGTGTATTCGCGACCGTCGCCGGCGTTTTCCTGCCGCGCGGTGATGATCAGGTTGCCGCCCGAGACGGAGATGTTGCCCGCCTGGTAGCTCTGCAGCTCGTTGTTGCCCCATCCCGGGATGCCCTCGGCAGTGCCGTCGCCGGTCTGGATGTTCCACTTGGCCGTGTCGAGGGAACTGCCGCCGAACTCGTCGGACCAGACGAGTTCCCAACCCTTGGGCGTGAGAACGTTGGTCGGTTGGTTGCCGCCCTCGGCGGAGTCGGTATTGCCGCCGCCACAGCCCACGAGCGCGGACATCGCCAGCAAGGCAATACCCAGGCCGGGGGTCAGGGAATACCCGGATCGACGGGTCAGCATGCACGCCATGGCCGTTCCCTTATAAGCGTGTGTGGTCGTGTGACGCTATGCCTCTTTGACAACGTTGTCAACACAATCGGTCGAGGTTGGCGCGCGCGGTGCCAAAGACCGGTGGGAGGGTGCCGCGCAAGCGCGGTATACGCCAGGCCAGCCGAACCGTGATCGCTCGAACTGAACAGTTGCCACAACCGTTTTGATATGTGAGGAGTCTCGCCACGCCTCCCGCGTCCGTTGAGAAGTGCGGACTAGCAGCCGGTCGGACTTGGCGGCGAAAGCCGCGAGTGCCGACAGGGATGTTAGGGCGGCTTGGGTTGGGGTAAAAGGCGGTTCCGCTAGGCGACGGCTTTTCGTGGCGCTAGGGAACCTACCGCACGGCGGATCGGGTTAGGGCAGCGCACGAGAAGGCGAGGATGTGCCGCATTCATCACCGTAGACGTCAGTTGCGACACGAACACCAATCCCTCCAGACATAGACCTATTTGGGACACGACACTAGCCCCTACCGGTAGCGGCCGATAGAGTGGTCGTCTTTTCGGGAGTCGAGGCGGGCGTGCCACGTGTTGTTTTCATCCACCCGGACGGCTCGCGCGAGGCGCATCGCGGAGAACCCGGGCGAAGCGTGATGGACTGCGCCGTCGACAACGGTGTTCCGGGCATACGTGCCCAGTGCGGCGGTGGCTGTACGTGCTCGACCTGCCACGGCTTTGTCGACGAGGCCTGGTTCGACGCCGTCGGCGCGGCCGTTGGCGACGAGGCGGACATTCTCGAGTTCGTTCCCGGACGCCGGGTCACCAGTCGCCTTACCTGTCAGATCGTCATTCGCGATGGCCTGGACGGCATCGTCGTCCACGTGCCGCCTCCGGAATAGCGCAGCGCGGATTGAGGCCCGCCATGCCTGATCCCGCGTTTCCCGATCGGTTTTTCGAACGTGAAGACGAGGCACCTGATTCGGTGTTCTACCGGGAACCCCGGTTCGTCGCCCACATCGACGACGATACCATCGCGGCGCTAACGGCCTACTACCGGGAGTTCCTGCCGGCGGGGTCGCGCGTGCTCGACCTGATGTCGTCGTGGATCTCCCACCTGCCCGAGATCGACTACGCACGTGTGGCCGGGCTCGGGATGAACGGACGCGAACTCGCCGCGAACCCGCGGCTTACCGACCGCACGGTTCACGACCTGAACGTCGATCCGAAACTGCCGTATTCGGACGGTGCGTTTGATCGTGCCTTGATCGCGGTGTCCATTCAATATCTCGTGCGACCCCTGGACGTGTTCCGCGATCTCGGCCGGGTCCTGTCGCCCGGCGGTCGCGTTGCCATCTCCATGTCCCACCGGTGCTTTCCGACCAAGGCCATCATGGCGTTCCGTGCCCTCGGTCCGAGTGACCGGGTCCGGCTCGTTTCGACCTACCTGCACCACGCCGGATTCGTCGACATCGCCTCCGAGGACCGATCGCCGGCGGCGGCCGATCCGCTGTGGATCGTGGTCGGCACGCGAGCCGAGTCGGGTTCGAAGCCACCACCCACGGATTGAATGCTGTCTGTCTATCCAGTATCGTGGGCGGATGGACCAGTGGCCCCGCATCGTGGTCCACGCGGACATGGACGCGTTCTATGCGGCCGTGGAGCAACTCGACGATCCGAGCCTGCGTGGCAAACCTGTTTTGGTCGGTCCGAAG
>JAGWBM010000018.1:3208-27952 GCA_021295895.1 Pseudomonadales bacterium | reverse complement strand
CCGCACGCAATCATCGCCGTGCCGCGTTTCGACCGCTACCAGGAGATCTCGTCGCAGCTGATGGACACCCTGGCCGACTTCTCGCCCCGCGTCGAGGCGTTGTCCATGGACGAGGCGTTCGTCGAGATGACGGGCGCCGAACGACTGTTCGGGCCACCCCGCGAAATGGGTCGGCGGATCAAGCAGGCTGTTCGCGAGGCGACTGGACTCGACATTTCGGTGGGCGTCGCGAGCACCAAGTACGTGGCCAAGGTGGCGAGCGCCCATGACAAGCCGGACGGTCTGACCGTTGTTCCCGCAGCCGGCGCGAGAGCGTGGCTCGCCCCGTTGCCGGTCTCTCGGCTGTGGGGGGCCGGCCCAAAGACCGTACCGCGCCTGCATGCCTTGGGATTGCTCACGATAGGCGACGTTGCGAGGGCGAATGCGGGGCGTTTGGGGAGCCTCGGTGCGCATTTCCACGCCTTGGCCAATGCCACGGACCCTCGTCCGGTGCATCGAACGCACGTTGCCAAGAGCATCGGGTCCGACCAGACGCTGGTTGCCGACGTATCGCGCCGGGAAGACATCGAACTTCATCTGCGCCGGTCGGCGGACCGGATCGGGCGCCGGCTGCGCGCGAAGGGCTACGTCGCGCGCGGGGTTCGCGTACGGTTGAAGACCCGCCGGTTCCAGATGCTGAGCCGGCAGTGCAAGCTCCAGAGACCAATCGACTTGGGCGGTGAGCTTCTGGCGGCGGGCCAAAGCCTGCTCGATCGTTTCGGCGATGCCGGCCCGTTCCGGCTGGTCGGTATGGCGGCGTTCGATCTGGCCGTGCGCGATGGCGACCGGCAACTCGATCTGTTCGAAGACCTGGCGGCGCGGGAGTTGGAGACGACGGTCGACGATCTTATGCAACGTTTCGGTCGTGGCGTCCTGATGCGTGCCCGGGATCTCGCCGAATCGGGTACCGTAGTTGGCGACGGCGTGAATCTCGACTACCTGGAGCGGGTCGACGGGCCGGCCTGACCACGGAGACAGCCAAATCCTTGCCGAGTTGCTGAGACGCAACATCGCGATCCTGCTCGTCGCGCAGATGGTCGCGATCACCGCGACGATTTCCCTGGTTACCCTGGGTGGAATCGTCGGTCGCGACCTCGCTCCGACGCCCGCGCTATCGACCCTGCCGCTGTCGCTGTTCGTGGTGGGCACGGCCGTGGCCACCGTGCCCGCCTCGTGGTTGATGTCCAGGGTGGGTCGAGCCCGTGGCTTTGCCAGCGGCGCGGCCCTCGGGCTGATCGGCGCGGTGGTTTCGATTGCGGCGATGACGATGGCCAGTTTCGTGCTGTTCTGCCTGGGTGGCGTACTCGTCGGATTCGCCGCGGCGTTCTCGCAGCAATACCGCTTCGCGGCCGCGGAAAGCGTGCCGGACGCCCATGCAGCCCAGGCGGTGTCGGTGATTCTCCTGGGATCGATAGCGGGGGCCATGCTCGGACCGGAGTTCGCCGTGCGGGGGCAGTCCTGGGTCGAAGGCGCGCCCTTTGCGGGCACCTTCATGGGTGTCGGGGCGTGCTACCTGATCGCCGGCGCGCTGTTGTTGATGCTCCGCGATCAGCGGGAACAGACGTCCGCCCCGGCGACCCGCGAAGTCCGGCCCCTGCGCCATATGGTCGGCCGATGGGTCTTTGTCGTACCGGTGCTGGGTGCGGCGGTGGGGCAGGGCGTGATGGTCTTCGTCATGACCGCGGCACCGCTTTCGATGCACGTTGGCGACGGTCACCCGCTGGGGAGTGCTGCAGCGGTGGTGCAGGCACACGTCCTCGCGATGTACATTCCCTCCCTCTTCACGGGTGCGCTGATCGGCAGATTCGGTGCCGTACGGGTGATGCTCGCGGGTACCGCGATCTTCTGCGTGATGGTGGTGGTCGGATTCCTTGGACGCGAAGTACTCCATTACGGCGTCTCGATGGTGGCGCTCGGCGTGGGTTGGAATTTCCTGTTCATCGGTGGAACCGCCTTGCTTGCCGACGCGCACCGGCCGTCGGAGCGCTTTCGCGCCCAGGCGGTCAACGACTTCAGCGTGTTCGGGCTCTCGGCGATTGGTTCGCTGAGCGCGGGGGTGGTGATACACCTATTCGGTTGGCACGCCGTGCTGTGGGCGTCGATACCGCCTGTATTGGTGAC
The DNA here is from genome assembly GCA_021295895.1 of Pseudomonadales bacterium. Classification (GTDB taxonomy): domain Bacteria; phylum Pseudomonadota; class Gammaproteobacteria; order Pseudomonadales; family Azotimanducaceae; genus VXYL01. The sequence goes on along the minus strand of JAGWBM010000018.1, from coordinate 25,792 downwards.
CATGGTGGTCTTGGTATACCGTCCAGAGCCGACGGTCGACCCCTGAGACGCAAGGCCGATTCCTGTTCGGTATTGGATCGGCTGATATACTGCGGCCGAGAACCTTGGGACCGTTGGCATGACCCATCGTCTACCCCTTTGTGCGGCGATTCACGCATTGCTGGCGGCGTCGGTTTGGGCCATGCCGGTGGACAACTTCGCGCTCACCGACCAAACGGGAACCACCCACGAACTGTTCGACGACGGCGATGCCAAGGTGATGGTACTCGTGGTCCAGGGGAACGGTTGCCCGGTGGTACGCAACGCGCTGATCGACTTGACCGCCGTACGCAAGCGACTCGAAGGCGAGCCCGTCCGATTCCTGATGATCAATTCGAACCTGCAGGACGACGGGGCGTCGATCCGGGCAGAAGCCGAAGAGTGGGGCATCGATCTGCCCGTACTCGTCGACGGGACGCAGCAGGTCGGCGAAGCGCTCGCCCTCACGCGCACGGCGGAAGCCTTGGTCATCGACACGCGATCGCGGTCCATCGCCTACCGGGGACCCATCAACGACCGACTGGTCTACGAGCGTCAGCGCAAGGAAGCCGACAACCACTACGTGATCGATGCGGTGAGCGCGGTTCTCGCCGGCGAGCGGCCAGTCGTCACATCCGTCGACGCCATCGGCTGCCTTATCAACTTTCCCGACCGGGGCCAAGTGTCCGCACCCCGCGACAAACACCACCACTAGCGTCCGTGACACGGACGCGGAATCCTGCAAACGTGCGCCCGAGGGGCGTTCCATGAAGTCCGCCGCCGTCGCGCCGGTTCGCGACATCGTGCTCCTGGGAGGCGGTCACGCCAACGTCCAGGTCTTGAGACGATTCGGCATGCGGCCCGAACCCGGGTTGCGTCTGACCATCATCGCCAGGGAGCCTCATTCGCCGTATACCGGGATGCTTCCCGGCTACGTCGCCGGCGCCTACGACTGGGACGACATTCACATCGATCTGGCGAAGCTCGCGCGGTTCGCCGACGCTCGGTTCATTGCGGCCGAAGCGTCGGGCATCGATACGGCACAGAGGCGAATTCTCTTCCCGAACCGTCCGCCACTGCGCTACGACGTGCTGTCAATCAATACGGGCGGTGTGCCCGGGGAACGCTTCGCGTCCGACTTCGTCACCCCCGTCAAGCCCATCGGCCGGTTCCTACCGACATGGCATGAACTTACAGCGAACGGCTCGCCGCCGGTGCGGTTGGGAATCGTCGGTGCGGGGCCGGGTGGCGTCGAACTCGCGCTCGCGATCAACCATCGGTACCCCGGTACCCGCTGCACGCTCTTGGATGCCAATGAGGAGATCCTGCGGGGTATCGCACCGAAGGCGCGGCGCCGACTGCAGGATGCGCTCAAGGACCGGGGCATCGCGGTGGTGACCGGGACACGCGTCACGCAAGCGCTCGATGGCCAACTGATAGCGGGGGACACGTCAATCGGCGTCGACCACGCACTTTGGACGACCGGCGTCGAAGCGCCGGCCTGGGCCGCCGAGTCTCGAATCGACACGAACGCCGGGGGTTTTGTCGCGATCAACGAATACCTCCAATCCACCTCCCACCCCGAGATCTTCTCGGTTGGCGACGTGTCCCATTCCGTTGGCCAACCGCGGCCGAAGTCGGGTGTCTACGCCGTGCGTCAGGGACCGTTTCTCGCCGAGAACCTGCGTCGCTTCGCTACCGGTCGTGAGCTACGCCGTTTTCGCGCACAACGCCACGCCATGGCGATCGTGGGTCTGGGTGTTGGCAATGCCGTGGCAAGTCGGGGGAGGGTCCACGCCTCGGGAGCTTGGGTGTGGTCCGTCAAACAGTGGATTGATCGACGCTTCATGCGTAAATTCAGCGACTTGCCGAGCATGCCCGAGGAAAGTCCTAAGGTAACGGCCGAGCTTCGGGACGACATGCCGGCGGCGATGCGCTGCGGCGGTTGCGGTGCGAAACTCGGCGCAGACATCCTGAACGCCGTGTTGAGTCGCCTCCAGGTGCCGGCATCGCCATCGACCCTGTCGGGTATCGGAGAAGACGCGGCGGTCGTGCAGATTGCAGCGGGCAACCTGGCCATCAGTTGCGACGGATTCCGGGCGATGATCGACGACACCTACCGCTTCGGTCGCGTCGGCGCCCACCATGCCTTGAACGATCTTTTCGCGATGGGTGCGGCACCCCGGTTCGCCCTGGCCATCGCGACCGTACCCCTAATGGCGGATCGGATGATGGAGGACGATCTGTTCCAGATGATGTCCGGTGCGCTCGACGTATTCACCGAACACGGCGTGGATCTGGTCGGTGGCCATTCCGCGGAAGGTGCCGAGTTGGGTTTGGCGTTCAGTGTGACGGGAACCCTCGTCGGAGAACCGCTCGCGAAGGGCGGGTTGAGTCCGGGAGAAAAGCTCGTGCTGACCCGCGACATCGGTACTGGAGTGGTGCTGGCGGGGGCCATGCTGGGCTGTGCGCGGGCCGAATACCTGCTGTCGGCCATCGATCACATGGATAGCTCCAATGCGGCTGCCGCCGACGTATTGCGTGAACACGGCGCCGGGGGCTGCACGGACGTCACGGGGTTCGGGCTGGCGGGCCACCTCTCGGAGATGGCGCGAGCCTCCGGAACCGGCGCGACGGTCCGGGTCAACGACGTGCCATGCCTGCCGGGTGCCCTTGAACTGATGGCGGCAGGCGTCGAGAGTTCCCTGCAGTCGAACAACCAGCAAGCGTTGGACGACTTCGACATAAGGGGGGCCGCACCGGATGCGCCCGCCCTACGTTTGCTGGCGGATCCCCAGACATCGGGAGGGCTGTTGGCCGGCGTACCCAGCGACGCCGCGGACACGTGCGTGCAGGTTCTTCGCCGCGAGGGTTACACGACCGCCGCCGTTGTCGGGGAGGTCACCCCCTTCGGTCTGGATATCGTCGGTTGAAGCGCGTCTCAGGCGGCGCCGGTGGTGCCCATGGCGGCGGGCTATCGCGCCCGCATGGCATGATGCAACCGCCTCCGGCGGAAGGGACAAGTCCGTCCCCTACGCGTTTGTCAGGCGTGGAGTCTCGGCGTCGGACCTCGTTTCTAGGGGTTCCAGGAAGTAACAGAGGCAATCCCGCCGGGCGCTCTCCACGTCGCGTGTGTACATGGCGAGAATCGTGGGGCGCGTCAGAACCGCCGCGCCATCGTTGGCGGTGAAGTACCGGCCGCCGATTGGCGTGCCGTCCGCCGACTGAGCATTCAACGGACCGCGCCGCGTTAGCGCCGTGCCGGCCGGCGCGCGCCGGAAGTTGAAACGCTGCATCGCCGGTTCGATTTCGGTGTCGTCGTTGACCGTGACCCGCGCCACCGTCTCGAACAACCTGAGCGCCTCGGGGCGCCGAGTGTCGGCGGGCGCTTCGGGGTAGCTCGCGAGCAGTTTCGCCAGGAACTCGGTTGTACGTGTCGCGCTGTCCGGATCGTCGGGCGTGCCCACCTCGACCGTCACCGCCGTACAGAAGCGCGTGAAGCGACGGGTCTGGACCCCGCCCGGCTGGCTGGCCAGCAACGCACGTTCGGCGAACGCGCTGGCGAATTCGAGGGTTCGCCGATCCGTTCGGCAAATCACGGAGTAAGGCGGGTTCTGGCCGGTATTGTTGTGAATGTCGACCGCGAGATAGGGATTCGCCGCAGCCACGCGGGCGGTGACCTCCGCCGCGACCGCCGCTTCGGAGCTGTCGCCGCCTTCCCAGACCCGATTGAAGTCGACCTGTCCCGGCAGAGCGCGAACGCCTTCTCGCGCCGCGTCGAGGTTGGCAAGAAACAGCAGGGTGGAGATCTGGCCCAACTCGTCGAGGAGCCCTCGCACGGCATCCCAACCGGACACCTCGTTGCCGTGCAACAACACCGATACGAACAACGGGGGGTGGTTCCCCCTGCGCAAATCGAATAGCGTCGGGCCCCCCAACTCATCGGCAAGCGCCGTCGCCGGGATATCGGCCAGGGAATCCGGCAGCGCATTGGCGATGTTCAGACGCATAGGCTACTGGGCGCAGTGGAGAATTCGCGTAGCGAATTCTCCGGTGACCGCGGAGCGGTCGCGTTCACAGGGGCCACTCGTGTACCGGTTGGCCGCTGTCCTGGGCGTCGGCGTAGGCCCGGGTCAGCGCCGCCCAGTCGGTGCCGTGCTTGGCCACCCAGGCGCGCTGCCATCGGGCTCCCGTGCGGTCCCGTTCCACGCGTGCTTGGGCCGTTCCAACGTAGCGTTTGATCTCGGCGTCCGGAATGTCGAGTTTGCGAAGGGCTTCGGCAGCGAGAGGCAGCAGCTCGTCGGCGAGTAGATCCCGGGCCGAGCGTTCAACGCCATCGACCCAGGTAAGCGGTGCGTCCAGGCCGAACTTCGCGGCGGCGTAGAAGTTGCTTTTGGCGGTTTCGAAGCCGATCCGGGTCTCGATCGGATCGTCGCGGTCCACCAGGCCGCGCACCATGCCGAGCCAGGCGGCGGCATTGGCGATGCAATCGTGAATCGTGGGCCCCGCCGGAACCACCCGATGCTCGATGCGCAGGTGCGGCTGGCCGTCGAAATCGAATCCGAGTAGTGGGCGGTTCCAACGCCACACCGTGCCGTTCTGGAATCGAACGTGGGCGTACTTGTGGGGTGGTTCGTCCGCCTGCACGAACGGCAGCAGGATCACGTGATCGTTCTGGTTTTCACGAAAGATCTCGACTAGCGATGATTGGGCATAGCCCGTGCCGAAAGTCACCCTGGCCGGTGCCCGGGGTCCTGCCGCGACGGCTTGCTCGAACAGGGGTATGCGGGTCTCCTCCCACAGCGAGCGACCGAACAGGAAGGGCGAGTTCGCGGCCAGTGCGACCATCGGCGCGGAGGCGACGATGGCGGCATTGAAATCGCGTACCGCGCGCTCGGGTTTGCATTGCAGGTGGATCTGGAAGGACGTGGTCGCGGCTTCCAGCATCACGTCGTCGTGCATCATGTCGAGCCCGTCGCCGGTCGTAATGCGGATGTGCAGCGGTGCGCCGTCGCGCAATGCGAGTACGCGGTCGTTCAGGGCCTGGTAGCGCACCATGGCCGACATGTAGTTGGAGTTCAGGAGATCCGGTCGGATCGTCGGAAGGATGCCCACGGTCACCAGCCGGCAACCGAGATCCGCTGCTCCCTGACGGCACATGGCCCAGGTGGCGGACAGTTCGTCGTCGATCCGCGAGAAGACGTTCCCCGACAATGCCGTGGGCGAACCGTTCAGCTCGACGTTGAATGCTGCGAGTTCGGGAACGACCAGTGGATTGCCGACATGTTCGATCAGTTCTTGGTTCTGCGCATGGGGCTGGCCATCGGCATCGACGATCCACGCCTCGAGTTCGAAGCCCACGATGTCGCCGCGCCGACTGAACGAATTGTCATGGAAGAGATCCGCGACGAGGTCCGTCTCGGCATCCAGCCGGCGTCGGAACCGGCTGAAGTCCTCCGCATTGAAGTGGCGCTGGCGAATCTCGTCCCCCATGGGACGCCATGAGAAACGAAACCGTTGCCGATGACAAGCTTGGGTCCGTGGGTGTGAACCGAGCGGACTTCGGTCGAGGGCTACGCGGGAGCTACTCGGACCGGTTCAGCGACGCTTCGTATTCCTTGACTAGACCGGGCGTGGCGACACGGCGCCACGCCCGTTCGAGGATGTCGGGCATGGCGTCCCAGCGGACGGTCTCGAGGTTGATCAGCACCATGGGCCAGTCGGCGTAGTGGTCGGTGATGTAGAACGTCTCCGGGGCCGCCTGCAGGAGCATTTCGCGGTCCACGAAGTCGCACACGATGGCGAGTCCGCCTTCTGCCTCCGACCGCAACCGGGCCAGCAGCTTGCGCTTCACCTTGATCGCCGGCGTGCCGTAGCTACGGCTTTCCTCCACCCCGGGAAACCTCTGGGCGATTTCCACTACCCGCGCGAATCGCATGGCTAGCTCCTTGTTCGGTGGGAACTTGATGGGTACCGGTTCACGTGCCATGCGACTCTCTTTGGTGTCAGTGATCCCCGCTTGCCAGCGATTCCGCCCACGCCGGCAGAACGCCCGGTTCGATACCGAACACGACGAGGCCGAGGGTGTAGACGATGCTCGCAATCACCACCGCGCCGATCAGGTTCAGGATGATCCCGGCGCGGGCCATCTCCGCGATGGTCAGCCGGTTGCTGCCGAACACGATGGCATTCGGCGGAGTCGCAACGGGCATCATGAAGGCACACGACGCGGACATCGTGGCGGGGATCATGAGCATTAGCGGATGCGTGCCGGTGACCACCGCGACGGAGGCGAGGATCGGCAGGATCATTTCGGTCGTCGCGGTGTTGCTGGTGAGTTCGGTGAGGAACGTGAGGGCAAGGCATACCAGCAGGATCAGGACGAAGACGGGCAGTTCGCCGGCGGCGACGAACTGGCCGCCGATCAACTGGGCGAGACCCGTCTGCACGAATGCCGCTGCCAGCGCAAAGCCGCCACCGATGAGGAGAACGACGTTCCACGGTAATCGGGGGATGACTTCGGTGCCCATGAGCCGTGTGGACTCGCCGTCGGGGCCGCGACCGGGAATGAAGAACAGCAGGGATGCCATGGTAATCGCCACCGTGCCGTCGTCGACGAGGCCCGGCCAGGGCAGTAGCCGGGACCATCCGGGCAGCGTGAACGTGCCCAGATTGAGGTCGACCCGGAACACCCAGAGCAGGGCGGTGGCCGCGAATACCATGAGCACTGCCCGCTCCTCGAAGGTGATGGGTCCGAGCCGGGCGAGTTCGCGCTCGACAACCCCCGACTCGATCTTGACCTCGGGCGGCGCCCGGTAGAGTACGTGGGTGATAACGAACCAGGCCGTCACCAGCATGATGGCGGCGACTGGGAAGGCGACGATCATCCATTGCCCGAACGCGATGGTCGGTCCCTCGGGGAACAGGATCTCGAAAATCCGCACCAGCGACAGGTTTGGCGGCGTTCCCACCAACGTCGTCATGCCTCCCACCGAACAGCCGTAGGCGATGCCGAGCATCAGGCCGACGGAGAACCGGTGCGCGCCGGGACTCCCAGCGGTCAGGCGCTCCTCGACCTGGAGTACGATGGCGAGGCCCATGGGCACCATCGTTACCGCCGTGGCCGTGTTCGAGATCCACATCGACAGAAACGCCGCCGCGATCATGAAGCCGAGTACGATGCGCGCCGGCCCACCACCAACCAGGCGGATGATGTTGAGCGCGATCCGGCGGTGCAGGTTCCAGCGCTGCATGGTGAGAGCGATCATGAAACCGCCGATGAACAACACGATGGTGCTGTTGATGTAGGCGGGCGCCGCCTCCTTGCCGGGCATGATCCCCAGCAACGGGAACAGCACCAGGGGCAAGAGCGCGGTCGCGAAGAGCGGAATGGCCTCGGTGATCCACCAGACCGCCATCAGTGCGGCAACGGCCGCTAGGCGACTGGCCGGAGCGTTTCCGGGATCGACGGGGAACACCGTCAGCGCCGTGAAGGCCACGACACCGAGCACGAGGCCTATGACCCGTGTCCTGTCCGACGTGTTGGGTGCCGGTGTCCCGGTTGCCTGCGTCTCCACTCTTAGCTAACGGCCCCGTTTACTGAACACGGCCAGCCTCGGACAACGCGGGCTTCGACCTCGGCCCGAATCATACATTCGCGCAAGCACGGGTGTTCCGGGGTCTGAGTCATTTGCCTCGGCTTGGTCTATCCGGCGGACCTTGGGCGGAGAGGCGACGACTGAGCACGTAGAAACCGGCACCGCTTGCCAAGATGGCGAGACCCGCGAGGCCCTCCATCGGTCGCTGCAGCAGGAGATAGACCAACGTCCACCCCATGAGCCCGAGGAAAGCCAGCGGGGGCAGGGGATACAACGGCACGCGATAGGGCCGTTCGATTCCCGGACGTCGCCATCGGAGAACGAACAGCCCGGCTACGGTGCACAAGGTGCTGACGCCGAGCGTGAACCCGGCGAATACCAGGATGGACTCGAAGGTTGCCGTCAGCACCAAGATCACCGCCAAGGCCGACTGCACCAGAATTGCGACGGCCGGCACACCGTGGGTGTTGGTGCGGGCGAGGAAGCGTAGGGCGTGGAAGTCCTGACCGATGACCAACAGGACGCGTGGTCCGGCCAGGGTCATGGCACTCACGGTGGAGACCAAGAGGAGCGCCAGTGCGACGCCCATGATCGCGGCTCCCGTCTCGCCGAAGATGAACTGCGCGGCGATATAGCCGACCTCTAACTTCCCGGCCAACGCGTCGATGGGAGCGGCGTAGAGAAACGTGTAGTTCAGCAGTAGGTAGAGAACCATGACGACTGCGGTGCCGGTCAGCAGGACCCGGGAAAGGGTCTCCCGGGGCCGGTCCAGTTCGTCGATGACGTAGGTGGCGGCGTTCCACCCCGCGTATGCGTAGTTGACGTAGATCAACGCCACCGCGAACGCGCCCGACGCGATGAGCGTGTCGTCGCCGCCACGGGGCAGGAACACGACGTCCTGGGGTGCCTCGGTCAGGATCCAGCCCAGGACGCAGAAGCCCGCGATGAGCACCAACTTCAGGTACGTGAACGCGCGTTGGGTTCCGCCGCTGGCACGCCGCGTCGTCGCATGTGCCACCGCCATCGCGACGATCAGCGCCGCCGCGAGCCACCGCGCCGAAAGCCGCGGCACGACCGACGAGAGATAGGTTCCGAAGGTGATCGCAGCGAGGGCGGTGGGTGCGGCGAAGCCGATGGTTGCGGAGATCCAGCCCGATACGAAGCCCACGGCGGGGTGGTATATCTCGGTGAGGAAGTTGTACTCGCCCCCCGACCTCGGTAGCGAGGCACCGAGTTCGGCGTAGCTCAGGGCACCGCAGAGGGCGGTCACTCCCCCGACGAACCAGAGCATCAGGATGACGAATCCGGATTGGATATCGAGCAGTTGAAAGCCGAGGCTCGTGAACACCCCGGTGCCGATCATGTTGGCGATCACGACGGCGAAGGCCGTCCGCGCGCTGAAGGGTGCGGAACTCAAACTCAACAGGCCCGTGTATTAGGATAGAGTCGGATCGGATTCAACCGCGGCGGAATGCTAACAGAGCGTTCCCCTGCATGAGGTGCCGTTTCCGCAATGGACATCCACCGTCTCTCCCTCTCGGATGTCACCCGCCATGTGAAGAGCGGCGCGTTGACGGCCGTGCGGGTCGCAGAAGCCATGCTTGAACGCATCGCGCGCCTCGACCCTGAACTCGGTGCCTACGTCCTTGTTCTGGCTGACCGAGCCCTCGAGCGTGCCCACGCCTTGGACACCGCGGCGGCGCGGGGCGAAGCGCCTGGGCCGCTGCAAGGTGCGCCGATCGCGCTGAAGGACTTGCTGTGCACGCGCGGGATAACCACGACCTGCGGCACGAAGGTGCTGGCGAACTGGCAGCCGGATGAAGACGCCACCGTCGTGCAAAGGCTTGAGGCGGCGGGTGCCGTGGTGCTCGGCAAGGTCAAGCTCACGGAAGGCGCTTTCAGCGAACACCATCCCTCGGTGCAACCCCCGATAAACCCCTGGCGGGCGGACCGTTGGACGGGTGTGTCGTCGTCGGGCTCGGGGGTGGCGGTGGCGGCGGGTCTCGCGCACGGTGCCATTGGGACGGACACGGGTGGCAGCATTCGATTTCCATCCGCCGCCTGCGGCCTGGTGGGAATCAAGCCGACCTACGGCCGGGTGAGCCGGCACGGCGTGTTCCCGCTCGCGGAATCCCTCGACCACGTCGGGCCCATGACACGCACCGTGGAGGACGCCGCTCGGATGCTGGGTGTGATGGCCGGCAAGGACGCACGGGACTCCACCTCGCTGGATGCGCCGGTTCCGATCTATGCGGCGATGCTACGGCTGCGTCTCGACGACGTGAGGATCGGCGTCGACTGGTCCTACGTGGCGGAGGATGTGGACGAGTCGGTCGCGAGCACCGTGCGCGACGCGCTGGCTGTCCTGACGGGCCTGGGTGCCGACGTGATCGAGGTTGGTATGCCCGATCACACGATGCTGACCGAGAACTGGGTCATCACCTGCGGGATGGATTGTGCACGCGCCCACGCGGCGACGTACCCGGCGCGCAGGGGCGAATACGGTCCGGCGTTGGCGGGGTTGATCGAGACCGGTCTAGATTCTCCACCGGCTACCTACCAACGGCTCGAAGCGGAACGATTGCGATTCCGTAGCGCCCTCGATGAGTTGCTCGGCGGGGTCGACGCCTTGATCGCCCCCTGTCTCCCCACCCGGATTCCGGGCGCGGAACGTGCCCAACCGTCCAACGACCGGGGGCCAAGGGAACGCTTCATCCGTTTTACGGCTCCGTTCGACTACTCGGGCCATCCGTCGATCACGCTGCCGCTGGATATCGACGCCGACGGCATGCCGCGCACGTTTCAACTCATTGGCCCCCACCTCGGCGAAGCGGGGCTCGTGGCAATCGGCGGTGCGTTCGAGGGTGGTGCCGAGTTCGCGTACCCGACCCTCGATTGAGAAGGTGACGCTATTTGGCCATGGCCGCGTGTTTTGCCTTTTTCGCGGCGTGCCAATCCTTCTGGCCCTTCTTCTTCCAACCTTTGAACGGGTCGCCGACGTAGAAGCAGTTGAACCCCCGGCGCGGTGACCGATCGTGGTTGGGACCCGACCAATGCACCGTGGTGGGTCGGAAGATCACGATGTCGCCGGGACTCATGGCGGCCTCGAAGAGGTCGGGATGGCCTGAAAGGTCCGTGGGCACGTGGGCTCGCAAGTGCTTGAATTCCTCTCGCCGTTTGTGCGAGCCCTTGAGGAACTGCAGGCAGCCGTTGCGTTCGTTCACCTCATCGAGTGCGATCCAGGTGACGACGCCCTCCAGGGCATCCGAGTGCGGATGTACCTCCTGGGCGTTCTCGTTCTTCGTGAAGAAACTGGCGGTGGTGGGCTCCGGCTTCTTGCCTAGGAGCGCTTCGAGGATGGGAACCTGGGGACCGTTGTTGAGCAGTTCGCCGAAGTAGCTGTCACGCTTTTCCAGTCCCTTGGTGACGTTGCTGAATTGGTCTTCGCGGGTATCGCCCTCGGTCGCCTGCTCGGCGCGCGTACGGATTTGCCGCACGGCTTCGGGGCCAACGAAGTCCCGGATGATGACAACTCCGTCTCGGTCGAAGTCGGCCTTCAGCGCCGCGTTCTTTTGGCTCACCCTCGCCCTCCAAGTTTTCGACCGTGAGATTTTACCGTTTGAGCGCACCGTACGACGGGTACCGATTGACGGGGTTCACCCAAAACCCGCGTGTGGGTCGGCAAGGGACGTTCCATGGAAAACCGCAACATTTGTCGGGCCCCGCAGCAGTGGATACAGTTGCGGCATCTTCCAGCGGTCTCGAATAGGTGAGCGTGAACAAGTGGCAAGCTCTTGGAACGGTGGGGGTCGCGGGCTCGCAGGGCACGAGACTCGACCTCTGGCGCCGCCATCGACTTTGGTTCGTGGCGGAGTCCGGCTATCTCATCGATGGCTTCGAGCACAGGCCGGGCGTGCATCCTTGGCAGGGCGAGCATCTGGGCAAGTGGCTGCACGCCGCCACGCTTGCTTGGCGGATGACGGGTGACGAGCGACTCGCGGCGGCGCTTCATGACAATGTCGAACGGTTGCTGGCGACGCAATTGGGTGATGGCTATCTCGGAACCTACGCGGGCGACGCCACCTTCGTGGCTCGGCCCGAAAACGTAACCGTTGCGGATCCTCACGACGACACGGATGTCGCCAACGCGAAGAGGCGCGGCATTGGATGGGACACCTGGACGCACCGCTACAACCTCTACGGTCTACTCACCTACGAGCGCTTCTTTCCCAACGAGGCCGTGGTCGACGCCTGCCGGCGAATGGCCGATCTCCTGATCGAGGTCTACGGTGGCGGCGGCGCCGATCTCACGAACTACGGGACCCGGAAGGGAATCTCCGCGACGACATTGCTCGAGTCGATCGTCATGCTCCACGAGCGGACGCACGATGCGAAGTACCTGGACTTCGCCGAGCACATCGTCGAACGGATGGAAGCCAATCCCGCCTTGCGGCTGATGAGCAGCCTATTGAAAGGCGGCGGCGTAGTTCATCCGGGTGAAGGCAAGGGCTACCAGCTCATGGCCAACCTGCTGGGCTATCTGGGTCTTTATCGATGTACCGGCAAGAGCGAATACCTCCGTACGGCGGTCAACGGCTGGACCGAGATCCGGGAGAAGCATCTCCTGGTCACCGGCGGTCCATGGACCCGGCACACGGACTACAACGGCAACCGCGAATGCTTTGCGCGCACCGAAGACTTCGATCCGGGCGAGGTGTCCGTGGAGGGCTGCTGCGACGCGACCTGGATTCAGCTTTGCCTGCACCTCTTCGAAGTCCTGGGCGAGAGCAAGTATCTCGATGCCGCCGAGACGACCCTCTACAACAGTCTTCACGGTCACCAGCACCCGGACGGGATCCAATGGTGCTACTTCACCGCGCCCAACGAGACGAAGCCGCGCTACGGCGACACGATCCACTGCTGTGCGTCGAGCATGCCCAGGGCGATGGAAATGCAAGCCGCCCACCTCGCCGGCGAGATAGACGGTCATCTGGCGATCGGCACCTTGGCGCCATGTAGCGTGGCGTTGAGCGAGGCGTTCGGCGGGGGCGCATTGAGCGTCGAGAGCGACTTCCCGGCCGATCCAACGACCGAGATCCGTTTCGAGCCACAGAGCGGGCGAACCTATACCTGTGAATTCAGACTGCCTGCCGGGGTGAAGCTACACCGGGTGGCCGTCAACGGCGAGAAGGCTGCGATCGCGCTCAATCGGCGGGGTTTCTACGAACTGCGGCGTCGGTGGGACCGGGGCGATGTCCTCGCGATCGAGGCGGAGTCGACGCTTAGGGCGCACACCCAGGTAGGCGAACACGGCCGCTGGGTGGCCTTTACCAAGGGGTCGATTGCGCTGGCGCAGCAGGTCTCGTCGGCGCCGGACGATGAGCCGTTCGACGGGCGGCAGCCCGAGGAGGCGTTGGCGATGCTCGAGCAGTCCGCAGACGGTTCGATACGCATCGGCGATACAGGCATCGCGCTGATGCCCTATCACCTGGCGTGCACCGACGACTCGGGACCGAGAACGTACTTCAGGTGCGGATAGGCCAAACTTGCAGGGGCCGCCCTTGCGGCGGCCCGCTACGGGACGCCACGAGGGCGTCCCCTACGCGTACCCCAACGGCGTGTCGATGGATTCCCGGGTGGTGAGCATCACGCTGTAGTGGCGCTCGCCGTTGGCGTCCAGCCAAAACGGCACTTCGTCCTCCTCCGACGCATCCACCAACGTCACCCGCTCCATGAGCCGCTCGTGGGGCCAGAAGTCTGCCACCGCGTAGTGTTGGCAACTGCGGTTGTCCCACATCGCCACGGAGCCGTCCCGCCACTGAAACCGGCAGGTGTGTTCCGGCGTCGAGTACATCTTGGCGTAGAGCCGGGTGAGGAGTCTCGCGGAATCGGCCGCCGCCATGCCGCAGATCGAATTCGTGAACGTCGGATTGATGTAGAGGGCGTTCTTGCCGGTCACGGGGTGCGTTCGGGAGATCGGATGCTCGACCTCGTCCTTTCCCGCGCGACCGTGTATGGCGGTTCGCCCCTCGAGAAACTCCTTCAGCGCGGGGTTGAGGCTGTCCCACAGCGCGATGCAATCGACGAACACCGTGTCGCCGCCGACCGGGGGCGCCTTTCGGGCCAGCAGGACGGAGCCTAGCGGGGGACGATCCGACCAGGTGACGTCCGAGTGCCAGTTCGAGGCGGCGAAGGGACGGGCCTCGTCCGAGTAGAGCCGCAGGACTTCGGGATAGTCCGAAGGCGGCTTGCTAGCGGCGAGCGCGCTCTGTCGGCCGAACGCCAGCCCGGTATCGGCGAACCGCCTGCCGAAGGCAATATGCTCCTCGCGCGTGATATGGCCTTGATCGCGGAAGAAGACGACCTTTCGTTCCATCAACAGGGTCTGGATCCGTTCCACCTCGGCATGCGAGAGGTTTGCCATGTCGACACCGCGAACAACGACCCCGATACCCGGTGAGACGGGTTCTATCTTGAGACCGTCGCCGGTTGAATCCTCGATGCCGTTCAGGAACGCGGCGTCTCTCCTACGCAGCGTTTCGGCCACCCGGGCGGCGTACTCCTTGTCGCTCGCCATGCGGCGCGAGTCCGCATCGGCACGTATGGCCGGACTTTCACGGTAGTGACCGTGCCAGGTGTCCGCCCGCCCGCCGACCCAGGCGTCGGTTCGACGTTGCGAACCATCGCGCCGGTTCAGACCACGCGGATTGAACAGCTCATCGATGTCGCGGGTCGTCATATGGCGACTAGAAGAATACGAAGGACCTGACCACCACGTTCTTGCGGCACGGCGCATCTTCCGGGGCCGTTGGGTCAACGCACGCCGTGTGGAAAGACCAGCGCGAGACGGATCCGTCCGTCACCGAATCGTAGCACTTGAGCATCGAGACCTCGTTGGATTTCTGCTGCGGGAGCCAGTACCACTCGTGCCCGGGACGATAGGTGAAGCGCGTGGTCTCGCCGACGCGATCGTCGTAGATGCGGTAGTTCGTGATGTACGGCTGGTCGGCGAACGAAGGCCATGCGCACAGTACGAAGGGGTACTGACCCACGGTCTCCATCGGCTTGGCCAGGTTGATCGACATGAACCGCCGCGACATCTTGGCATCGGCCTCGGCCTCCGTGTAGTGCTGCGTGCGCCCGAAATTGCGCAGGTTCTGGGTCAGCAACTCGCGGCAGCGAACACGGCCGCTGTTGTCGTTCAGGTCGTTGTGCACGAGGTTCGCGTAGCCGCCGTTCACCCCGGGGTTCTTGTTGTCCTGGTCTTCGGTGCGATCGCCCTCGTAGTCCTTGTTGAACACGTCGTGGTTGTAGACCAGGGCATCGGTTGCGCCGGGGAAGAAATCGAGTAGGAGTTTCTCGATCTCCAGGTAGAACACCCGTTCCACCTCCTCGGCGTCGTAGAAGTTCCGGCACTTCGACTCGAGGTATGCCAGTGAGAGACCAAGCTTGTCCATGCTCTCGGAACTCGTCGGCTTGAGACCCGGGTAGTACTCCTCCAATCGACGCGCGTCGCGCAGCACCTGGGGGAAGTAGAGGCAGCGCCGACCGATGTCGCGTTCTTCCTTGCGCAGCGCCATTGCGTCGGTTTTGCGCGCGGGATCCCGCCATAGCGCGTTGGACGAAACGATGGAGTACGACGGCTGTTCGTGGACCGTATACCGCAATGGCAAGCTCAACCCGCCCTCAGGGGTCTCAATGTCCTGGGCTCGGATGTACTCCAAGCACTCTTCGTAGGTGCGGAACCCGGGTCCCCACTTGGTATCGATGGGGCCGGAGGGCGCGTTCTCGATCATGTCCATCACCGCTTGGCCCTCGCCGGTGGCGATCTGGGCGAACGCCGCCTCGGTGGCTGCCGCGGTGCCGGCATCCCCGTCCCGGTCGAACGACATATAGGACACGCCGCCGTTCGCGGCGATGGGCGGTGGCTGTCCCTTGGTGAGCTGAAACGGCGGTACGTAGGCGGAACTCTGGGTACCGTTGGTCAACGCGGTCGAGGCAATTGGGCTGTTCATGGCATCTCGGCAATCGGCAACCTTGGAATTATGGCACACGGAAGTTGGCCTTGGCGGGCACCCCGCGAAGAACGACACAATCGCCGCCGCTTGCGTTCAGTGTGCATCCGAACGCGTCAGTGCTCGCGCTTCCACTCCCGCACCCGTCGTCTGCCCTCGTCGAGTTGGTCGCCTGTCATGCGTGCCGCCGTCTTGTCGCGGATGGCGGTCGCGTCGGCACGCAGTGCGTCGTCCACGCGGGAGATGGCGAGGCTGAGCCACTTGTACGCTTCGGCAAGGTCCTGCGGTACCCCGGTGCCCGAAGCGTAGAGGAGGCCGAGATTGTGTTGGCCGGTGGCATCGCCCTGTTCGGCCGCCAAGCGGTACCAGGCTGCGGCTTCGCCGTAGTCCTGGGGCACCCCCTGGCCGTATGCGTACATCAGCCCAACCCAAAGCTGGGCCATGGCGAGGCCCCGATCTGCCGCCTTTCGATACCACTTGACCGCTTCGACATGATCGCGTTCGACGCCTCGGCCCGTTCGGTACATGTAACCGAGGCTGTGCAACGCCCGTGGATGTCCCTGTTCCGCTGCCCGGCGATACCACTTCAACGCCTCGGTGAAATCCGGATCCATGCCGACGCCGCGAAGGTAGAAAGCCCCGAGGTTGTTCTGCGCGTCCGGGAAACCTTGCTCCGCGGACAGCCGGTACCATTTCCTCGCCTGCTCCAGATCGCGCGGAACACCCCGGCCGTACCCCACGGCCACCGCGAAGTTGTATTGGCCGACCATATGGCCCTGCTCGGCAGCTAGGCGGTACCACTTCGCGGCCTCGCCGAGGTCTTGAGTCACGCCATGGCCGTGCTTGTACATCGCGCCGACGTTGTTTTGGGCTGCGGCGATCCCCTGTTCGGCGGCCATTCGGGTCCAAGCCGCGGCCTCGGCATCGTCCTGCGCCACGCCTTGTCCCGTCGCATACGCCAGCCCGAGGTTGAACTGCGCCGGTCCCAAGCCCTGGTCTGCCGCCAGGCGGAACCACTTCACCGCTTCCACGTAGTCCCGTTCCTCTCCGGAACCTTGGTAGTGGATGCCCAGTTCGAGCTGAGCGGCCGCAAGGCCCTGTACGGCGGCCCGCCGGTACAGGTCCAAGGCGGTGGCGTCGTCCTGTGGTACACCGAGCCCTCTCCTGTAGAGGGTTGCCAGGCCGTATTGGGCTTTCGCGCGGCCTTGTTCGGACGCCAGTCGATACCAACGCGCCGCTTCGCCGAAGTCGGTCTCGACGCCGTTGCCGTGGTCGTACATGGCGCCCAGCATCTCGTGGGCGATGGCCAAGCCCTGTTGCGCCGCACGGCGAATCCAATACAGCGCCTTGGGTTTGTCGACGGGCACGCCGAGGCCTGTGAGGTAGGACGCCCCGAGGGCGTACTGCGCCGATGGGTCCCCCCCCGCCGCCAACTCCCGCAATCGGGGGACGGAGGTTTCCGTCTCCGCCACAGGTTGTTGCGAGTCGCTTTCCGGGATCGCAGACGCCGCGCACGCCACGAAAATCGCCAGCGATGAGACGGCGATCCGCCGCCAGAAGCTGTGTTTCGCCGGCCGGGAGTCAGTCGAGTTCGGACGCGGCCGGCCCGGCTTTGGGGCGCTACGGGATTGATGCATGCGACGTTGAATGCGACATGGTCGTTCGGGGAGCTGCCGCTGTCAGCCTTATGTTGAGTCCCGATGTTACGCCAGTCAGGGCGCCGGTGTGCAACATCGGGCATGACCCGGCAACGCCCGGAGGCAGGTGATGGTGGCTTACCGGCGGAGCGATGCGCGGCCACTACCCATCTGCATGGTTTCATGCGGACGACCGCGCATCGCCCCTTACGGACTCACCCGTTCACTGAGAGTCATCGGTGACGCCGATGGCAGATAGCGACGTGCCCCTAACCCCAATCGGGTCATTCGTGAACGTAGGTTGCGGACGCTGGATGCACTGATGTTTACACGCAGGTTGCATTTCGAACAACGCTTGGAATCGCTCTTGGACGGCTCGCGTACTCGCGAGACGCGCTAGCAACGGAATCGGCTGTGAAATCGATGGCAGTCGCCTCGCCGTAGAAATCGCGCTGGTTCAAGCAAATCGTGGGAATCACGCCAGGCGCATACCGGGTCCGCTAGGGGCGACGCGCGCCCCACGCCGCGCTCGTCCTTGCCGGATTCTCTGGGGCGTCGTTCCAGTTGGGGCAGACCTCGCCGCGGGGTCGCCCCTGCGAAGCAGATACGGCCGTGCCACCAGCTAGGCGTCGTCTTCCTCGGCGTGTCGTCGCGCGATCCGGTCCAGCTTCGGGCCGATGGAGGACATCACCGCCGCGAACATGACGACCGCCCAGCCCGCCGATAGGATCAGGTGGGCGCCGACGAGGACCCTCGCGCCAATGGAAACCGGCGCCGTGGTCAGGAAGTCCTGGCCTACAGCCGCGTAGAACGAGAAGGACAGCCACTCGGCAATGCCAGTACCGGGGTTGTTGAACGCACCGGGTTGGAAGCGTCCCAGCATTCCGTAGAACCCGGCGAACAGGACGATGATCGTGAGGTAGCCCACGGCGAACGCCCCGATCGGCACCCACATGATCCTCAGGTAGTCCGAGAGGTAGCCGTACACGCGAAGCCGTGGCTCGAGCCAGATGATGACCGCGCGCCCTAATAGGAATGCCACTGCCGGAACAGCCGCAGCTATCGCGAGCAGGAAGGCGATCGTCGCTACCAGGTTGATGCCCGAGAGTCCACGGCCTTCTTCGATCATCCCGGTAGCCACGCCGACAATCAACGCGGTCGCCAGCGCGACCGCACCGAGGACCAGCAACACGGGAGGACGGTTATCGCGCCATCCCTCGCGGCGGCGGCTGAGCAGACCGCCTGCCAACGCAATCCAGATGAACAAGACCAGGGTTGATCCCACCAGCACAAGCCCGTCGGAGCTATCGCCCGACGCGAATTGGCCCTCGGCGATCCAGGCGGGAAGAAATCCCAAGGCAAGCAGGACAGACACGATGAACGCCTCGCGGGTCATATCGCGGTATCCGGTCAACGATGACCCGCGCAACCCGGCGATCAGGCCGAGCGCAAGCGCCAGAATCGGCAGCACGAGAACCGCAAACCCTTCGAGGGGTGACAACCCCGCAATCAGCGCGGTGACCACGCCGATGATCACGCCGACCAGAACGCCGGTCCAAGGGCCACTCCGGGCGCCACCCCGGATGCCGACCCCGACCCCGATGGCAATCCCGCAGCCGGCGCTCATCAAGACGTCGGTGTGCATCTTCGTGATCGCGTAGCCGAACGGCACGACGACCACCCCCACGATGATCGCAATCCGACACCCCAGCCAGATCAGGCGGAGTAGCGTTCCCTTCTCGCTCCGGGCGATCGGGTTCCCGAGAATCCAACGAGGCATGACTTCCCCCAACGTCCTGGATTGCCGCTCCGGCCTTCATGAACAGGCCGCGTAGGTTCCAAGACTACCGTGCCGGGTTCGTTCGCGGCGACGTGATTGTGTGAGAAGGAACCAGCGGCAGGTAGTCCGCGCCCTAGTGAGTAGCGGACTCCCCGGAGAGTTCCTTGATGAGTTCGCCGACGACGTGCTTGGCGTCCCCGAACAGCATCCAGGTCTTGTCGTCGAAGTAGAGAGCGTTGTCGATCCCGGCGAACCCGGGATTCTTCGAGCGCTTGATGGCGAAGATCGTCCGCGCCTTGCTCGCTTCGATGATGGGCATTCCGTAGATCGGGCTCGACTCGTCGAGGTTGGCGGCGGGATTGACGACGTCGTTGGCACCGATCACCAGCGCGACGTCGCACTGCGGCATGTCGCGGTTGACGTCGTCCATCTCGACGAGATCGGTATAGGGCACATCCGCCTCCGCCAGCAACACGTTCATGTGCCCGGGCATACGGCCGGCGACTGGATGAATGGCGAAGTGGACGGTGATGCCTCTTTTCTTGAGATGGTCGTAGAGTTCGCGCACCCGGTGCTGTGCCTGCGCCACCGCCATGCCGTAGCCGGGGATGATCACGACGTTGTTGGCCTGCTCCATGATCTGCGCGGCGCTCTGCGGCGTATCCGCCTTGTATTCGCCTTGCTCGGCGCTCTCCGGTGCGGTCTGCTGAACCGATCCGAAAGCGCCGAACAGCACGTTCAGATACGACCGATTCATCGCCTTGCACATGATGATCGAGAGGATCAGGCCGCTCGACCCGTCCAGGGCTCCCGCAGTGATGAGCAGGTTGTTCTCGAGCACGAACCCCATCGCCACCGCCGCCAGGCCGGCATAGGAGTTGAGAATGGCGATGACCGTCGGCATGTCGGCACCGCCGATGGGGATGATCAGAAGGATGCCGAACATCAAGGCGATGACGATTACCACGGGGAATAGAAACGCCGCGGCCGGTGCGGCGGGATTCAGCGCGAGCCATGTACCTATCGCGACGGCAACGAGCAGCAAGGCGATGTTGAACACGTTCTGCAGGGGATAGGTCACCGCCCGCTGGGGCACCCACTTAAGTTCCTGGAGCTTGCCCGCCGCGAATAGGCTACCGGTGAACGTGATGCAACCGAGAATCACCTCCGCGATGATCGCCACCATTCGGAAGGTGGTCAGTTCCTCCGGTCCCTCGCCGAGCCAGAGGTAGTATTTGGCCGTGCCGACGAGCGCCGCCGCAAGGCCGCCGAAGGCGTGCGACAGGGCCGTCCGTTGCGGTGCCGCGGTGAGTGCGACCCGCGACAGCGGATAGCCGACCGCGATGCCCAAGACGACCGCGAGAACCATCCAGCCGTGGTTGACGACGAACGGCTGCGCCCAGGTGGCGGCCACGCCGAGCAGCATGGCCAACGCGCCAGCGCCGACGCCCCGGCGCGCGGTCTTGGGATCGTTCATCCAATGCAGCGAGAAGACGAAAAGGGCCGTCGCCGTCAGGTAGAAGAGTTCGACGTAACCCGGGCTCATGACGGCTTGTCCCGCTTGAACATCTTCAGCATGCGGTCGGTGATGAGAAACCCGCTGACGATGTTGGTGACGGACGCGAATAGCGCGATGCCGCCTAGGAGACGGATCATCGGCGGGACGTCGGGCCCGGCAACGAGGATCGCGCCGACGACCGCGATGGCGGAGATCGCGTTGGTTAGCGACATCAACGGCGTATGCAGCAGACGCGACACGCGCCGAATGACCCCCAGCCCGATGAACGTGGACAGCAGGAAAACGAACACCATCGGCCAGTAGTCGACCCCGCCTTCCGCGCCGCCGGGGGACAACGCCGCCTCCGCGACGGGTGCCGGATCGGATTGGGCCACCAAGGCGATCGCCGTTACGCCGATGGCCACGGAGAGGACCGTAATGACCCACCGGGGCAGATAGCGAGGCCTGTTCACGATGCGGCCTCGTTCACCAATGCATCCAAGGCGTCGCGGGTTCGCGCATGGACGATCTCGTCGTCCCGGGTGATCAGGCAGCCGGCCTGGATTTCGTCCTCGGTGTCGACTTCGAACGTGCCCTCGGACGAGAACGCTTCGAGGAAATTCGTCAGGTTCCTCGAGAACAGGAGGCTCGCGTGTTCGGGCATTGTCGCCGGCAGGTTCAGGGGTGCCATGATGCGTACGCCGGCCACGTCGACGGTTTCGCCCGGCACGGATACCTCGCAATTGCCGCCGCCGTCGGCGGCGAGATCGACGATGATGGCGCCCGGGCGCATCGACCGGACCATTTCCGCGGTGATGATCTTCGGCGCAAAGACACCGCCGATCAAAGCCGTGGTGATGACAACATCCGATCTCGCCAACTCGTCGACGAGCATCTCGCGCTGACGTTGCTGATCCTCCGCGCTGAGTTCACCGGCGTAGCCGCCGCCTGCCGAGGCGTCTTCCTCGAGTTCGACGCCGACGTACTTGGCACCCACGCTCTCGATCTGCTCCTGGACTTCGGGCCGAACATCGGTGGCCGACACCGTCGCGCCGAGACGCTTGGCGGTCGCGAGGGCCTGGAGGCCGGCCACGGCGGCCCCGATGACGAACACCTTCGCGGGGAAGACGGTGCCGGCTGCCGAACTCAGCATCGGCAGGTACTTCGGAAGCGTCGCGGCGGCGAGCAACACGCCCTTGTAGCCGCTGATGCTGCTCATGGACGACAACGTATCCATGGCCTGGGCACGCGTCGTGCGGGGGATCGAATCGGTGGAGAATGCGGTGGCGCCGCGCTCGGCCAGCGCCTCCATTTGGCGCGGATTCCGTACGGGCATCAACGACCCGACGACGATCGTGGCGGGCCTGATCCAATCGATCACGCTGCGCCCATCCCGGTTGGCGGGCGGATTGACCGTGAGCAGGATGTCCGCCGATTGCACCAGCGCTTGCGGATCCGTCTCGATCACCGCATCCACTGACCGGTAGGCGTCGTCGGCGTAACCGGCGGCGGCCCCCGCACCGGACTCGATGGCGACACCGAACCCGGCCCGGCGCAGCTTCTCGCAGGACTCCGGAACCAGCGCAACCCGGTGCTCGCCCGGGCGCGATTCCCGCACCACGGCTATCTTCACTCGCTTGCCTCCCTAGCTGCGCTTGCCGGTTCCGGCGGCCTCGACCAAACGATCAACAGTAGCTCAACCTGGGGAAATCGACAAACGATCTCGCGTCCCACCCTCACCGGCGAGTGTCGCGATATACCGGCCAAACGCGCCGTCGGGGACGCGGCATCTCCAGGGGTTGGAGTACCATGATGCCGTCCTTCATGGTCGTGTCGACGGGTTCGAGTTCCTACTGGGCGATCCGCCCGTAGAAGGGGTACCCCGGGATCTTGGTGTCCGCCCGGTGTACGTGGTGGTCGATCGGGAGGGCATCGTGCGCGATGTTCGCGTTGGATCCCCGAAGGTGGTTGCGCTCGGTGGCAGGAAGGAGGTCCGGGATGACGAATCCGAACACCACGCCGCAGCCTGGGTGAAACC
>JAGWBM010000018.1:1312-3202 GCA_021295895.1 Pseudomonadales bacterium | reverse complement strand
TCAAGTCCGTAGGCTCCGGCGTGCCCGAGGCGCGCTGCAAGAACGTCGTAGGAACCCGCTTCGAACGCCCGCGGGCCGTGGTCTTCTGGCATGGCGTGGAAGTGACGGGTTGATCGGACTTGCGGATTCGATCAGTCGGATCTAGTCACCCCGCTCGAGCAGATCAACATACATCTCGATGAACCGGTCTCGACCGATGTTGCCCGCTGCAAGCTCGACGACGAGGTCGGCGAGTTCGATCCCGTACCTGTGCGGGATAGTCCTCTCGCCATTCATCAACAGGATCAGGTCGCCCACCGCGAGGGCCGTGCGCTTGTTCGCGTCGTTGAACGGATGACCCACCGCAAGTGCATACACGTTGAAGGCCGCAACGTGCGCAACGGTCGGGTCTTCGAATTCGTATGCCAGGTTCATGTGGATTCGACCGAGCACGGCCCCAAGAGACGTGCCCGTTCGGGATCCCGGCAATCCACCGTGTCTTGCTAGCAGGTGCTCATGCAGGTCGGCGATTTGCTGCTCGGTTGGTAGGGCGATGCTCACCGCTTCGCTAGGTAGGCGAGGACTTCCGACCGTTGATCGAGTATCGACTGGGTCAGTTCGTCGGCCCGGGCGTCGTCAATCGTGTCGAAGGCCAGGGAATCCACCGGTACGTAGTATCCCTCCACCTTGCTGTTGCGCAGGATGGCGGTCGGTTTCTTCTCATCCAGAATGCGGCTGGCCCGTTGCTTGAGCTCGGTCATGGTTATATAACGCATGGGATCTTTCGGTGCTGATATCGATGCTGAATGTTGGCACCCATATCGGTCCTTGTCAAAACGAGCTTGGGGCGATGCGGACGGCGGCGCAGGCCGGTCGTAACGCGTCTTGAGGCTCCGTAGCCGCGCCTCTCTGCTGTGATTTGGACGGTGACGAAGCCCGGCCTAGACAGCCGTCTTGTCCGCGATCACGGCGATGGATCCGAGCAACAACCCGGTGTGTTTGGCCTACACAATCGAGTGGTGCGCTGTCATTGGCCGGGCAAGAGTGTGCTACGGTCGTTACCGGTTTTGGGGAGCTTACGAGGAAGAAGTGGCATACGTAATAGACATGTCGACCTTGAAAAAGGAAGGCGAATTCGGGTCGAAGGGGTGGGGTGAAGCCTGTGCGGCGGCAGCCGTCAAGATCCTCAAGGCGGCCGATCTGCCAAAGGATTTCGAGTGGGCGTTCACCGAGTGCTATACGCATCCGCCGGCTCGCCTCATGGAGGGCGGTCGCGAAAAGGCCGGCTACTACATCATCGTCAAGGACGGTGAAGCCTGGGGCGGTGACGGTGAACCGGAGGAAGCCCTGGCCATTCGCGGTTTTCACATCCGGGCGCGATGGGCCGCGATCTGCAATCAGTCCGGTGCCTTCTATGGTCGGGAAGGCGGGCGCAAGCGGCGCGAGGGCCAACAAGCGCTACTCGCGGCGATCGAGGAGTACGTCGGACGGAAAAACCCCTATGGGGAGGAGCAGCCTTCCGAAATGTACTGGCCCGATACGGTGAGCGGTCCCCTGATGGCGGGCTCCGAAGAGGGCAACGGGCTGCACAACATCGCCGCAGCCATGCAGACCCAGTCGCCGGAGTTCGTGGATTTGCCCGTCACGGAGATGTTGGTGCCGATCTTCGAAGAGATGACCGAAGAACAGAAAAAGGACTTCCTGAAGCTTCTGGCGGTCGAGATGTAGCGACGGAGGGCTCGACCGAGCGACTTCGCTACCGGAGGGGCGACATGTCGGATTCCCGCCCCAACATCGTGCTGTTCATGACGGATCAGCAACGCGGCGACTGCCTTGGCATCGACGGCCACCCGGTGTTGCAGACGCCCTACCTCGACGAACTTGCCGTGGGCGGTGCCCGGTTTCGACACG
>JAGWBM010000018.1:513-1062 GCA_021295895.1 Pseudomonadales bacterium | reverse complement strand
GTGCGCCGTTGTCCCCACGCTCAACAGCGGCATGCAATACATGACCGACGGCAAGCGGAAGTACATCTGGTATCCGGGCGCCGGTGACGAGCACTATTTCGATATCGAGAACGACCCAACCGAGATGCACAATCTGGCCGAGTCTGCCGGTCACCGAGCGGACATCGACACCTGGCGCGGTTTGCTCGTCGAGGAACTCGAGGGAAGGTCGGAGGGATTCGTCGACAAGGGGCGGCTAAACACCCTGGGCGGGCCGACGGCGGTCGCGATGCACTGGGTGACGCCCACGGGCGGTCCGTTCGCGATGGCTTGAGGGCCCCCGGAAAGTTCAACGTATTTCTGATACAGCACGCTAGGCCCATCTCACGGTTTAGGATGGCGACATGGACCTCAGACGGCTATCGGTGATCAAAGGTGGCGACACCGGCCGCGCATCGTCCTGGGACGCCACCGGCCGCAACGACGATGCCTGGAACATCGAACCCGGCGAGCGCCGTCTTCTCGCCGACATCGAGGGTCCGGGCACGATCACCCACCTGTGGATGACAC
>JAGWBM010000018.1:0-421 GCA_021295895.1 Pseudomonadales bacterium | reverse complement strand
CTCCTACCAGTCGCTGCTGTTCTCCGCTTCGACGCGGGCGAACAACCGCTTCAACCAGGGCTGCGCGCTCAACGCATACGTGCCCATGCCGTTCCGCGAACGCGCACGGGTGGAGCTTCTCAATGAGAGCGACGAGACGCACCGCCAGTACTTCTACGTCGACTACGAGCGCGGCGATGTGCCGGCGGACGCGGGTTACCTGCACGCCGAGTTCCGCCGCGCGAACCCGTTTCCGGGCTGGGCGGGCGACATTCCCGTGAACACGCCGCCGGTGAACATCGCCAATAAGGAACGCCTGGCGTGGGACAACAACTACGTGATCCTGGACGCGACCGGGCGCGGCCACTACATCGGCTGCAACCTGTCGGTGACCAACTTCCAGGGCACGTGGTGGGGTGAGGGCGACGACATGATCTGGGTG
>JAGWBM010000017.1:21512-43817 GCA_021295895.1 Pseudomonadales bacterium | reverse complement strand
CATGTCGCTCATGGGCGACCGGGCCGCATGGCGGCGTGGAGCACGAGACCCCGTCCGCCGGAGAGCGGCCGCACGTCGTGCAATACGGCCAAGGCGGCGTCGGAAAGGGAGACGCGGTGACCGCGGTCGGACTTCATCCGCTCGGCTGGTATCCGCCGCTGGCGTGCGCCGACGTTGATCTCGTCCCAGGTGGCGCCTCGTACCCGCCCGGATCGCGAGGCGTCAATACGCTGAACTTCAAGCAGGCTGGGGCGACACCGGAGGCCGGCGAACATTGGGCGGTCTCGAGGGCGGGGGAACTTCGGCATAGGGGAGGGCGCGAAGGTGGGCCTTCACCTTCGGCATCGGGGGCAGCGCGCCGTCGAGTCCATTGCCGGCCGGGTTGTACTCGACTTAACGGTGGGCGAGTGCCCGTTTCAAGACCGCGCGGATCCGCCGCCATACGCGCCGCGCCGTTTCCGGCTTTTCGGTGCCGATAGGCGTGAGCACGGCCAGCAGTCCCGTTGGTCGACCCGGTCGACCGGGATTCTGCCGAGCATTGGCAGCGCGTGGCGCGCGAGGGTGGCCCACCAGTCGTCCGCGTGCTCCTTGCTTCGCCATCGCGGACGGTTGAGCGCGTGTACGGTCCCGGCGGCCGGGGCGAACGTCGGCGTCGCGCCGTTTCTCCAGAACGGGGTCGCGTCCTCGGCGATCGGGAGGCGGTTGCCCGCGGCGCGGTCGCGGGCTTGGACGAGCGACACGCGCGGGGAAACCACGGAGTCGGATCTCCCGCTGACGTCCGTCGACGGACGTGCGCAGCACCCACGACAGGGTGCCGTTCGCCTTGACGTTGAGGTAGAGCCCGGCGCCGGCGCCGTGCATTTCCGGTTCGGTGAATCCCCTGACCTTGGTCTCGGTCAATGTTCATGACGGGTTCGACGCCTCCTTGTCCTCCGGTCCGGTGACTGGTCCCGCCATTGTTTTTCGGAACTGGTGGCACGAGACGGGAATGACAGGAAAAGACGATCCCGTTGACTAGCAGATTGCCAGGGTCTTTTGGTGAGTTCCGGGAATCGGTTGGAAGCGCGGTTGGCGGACGAGCGGAGGTCGAACGGGGAAGGAGAAGGCGGCGACGACTTGATTAGGACACCAGCGTAGGATCGAGGGATACGGTGGTTGCCTTACGTAGGTATTCAACCAATTGCACGAGCGGGGTAGAGTTCATATGCGTTGGCGGACATCTCCCAGTTCGAATCGTCGTCGTGCGTCGCTCGTGGTAAGTTGTTCGACCGATGGCTCCTCGAATCCACACCCCTTTGCGTTGGTACGTTTGTGGGTACAAGTTCGAGTCCCGCACCATGACATCTTGTAAAATCAATTGTTTAGCGGTCAAGTTCTAGGACTGGCCGGGTGCCAAACGTTCGAGAGCTTCATGTGGGCAACGATTCAATCCGATTCTCCACGACGGGTGGATCCCGAGTCACGCGCGGAGTACCTGGCGTTCGCATGCGACTTGGCGACGCGTGCGGGGAAGGCGATCCTGCCGCAGTTTAGGCGGCCCCTTGCCGTCGACAACAAGAAACCCGGTGCGGGGTACGACCCCGTCACCAAGGCGGATCGTGCGGCGGAACGCGCGATGCGCGAGGAGATCGGACGGCGATACCCGGCGCATGGAATCCTCGGCGAGGAGTACGGCTTCGAGCCCGGCGATGGCCTAACCTGGGTACTCGATCCCATCGACGGGACACGCGGTTTCGTGATGGGACTCCTGCACTGGGGCACCCTCGTTGCGCTCTTCGATGGCCAAAGGCCCGTGCTGGGGGTGATTCACCAACCGGTGCTGGGGGAGACGTTCGCCGGCGACTGCGCCAACGCGACATATTCGCGCGGTGGCGAAAGCCGTACGTTGGCGACCCGGCCATGCAGCGACCTGGGTCAGGCGCTTGCCGGCACGACAGCACCCGACCTGTTCCGAACCGATCGGCAAACGGCAGGCTTCGAGCGCATCCGGCAGGTCACTCGCGGTATGCGCTACGGCACCGACTGCTACCTGTACGCGATGCTTGCGTTGGGTCTCGCCGACCTCGTGATCGAGTCGAGCCTCAAGCCGTATGACGTCCAAGCGCTGATTCCCGTGGTTGAAGGCGCGGGTGGCGTCATCACGGATTGGGACGGCGGCAATCCCGCGATGGGTGGGGACGTGCTGGCTACGGGTGATCCCCGGCTGCACGAGCTGGCGCTGGCCGAACTTCGAAACTGAGCGGGACGGGGATGACCGAAAAGCCCCACATCATCATCTTCAACCCCGATCAATGGCGGGGTGACGCGCTCGCGCACCTCGGCCATCCCGCGGTGAAGACGCCGAACATCGACCGACTCGTCGCAAACGACGCGGTTTCCTTCCGCCACGCGTTCGTCCAGGCCACGGTGTGTACGCCAAGCCGTTGCTCGTTCATGACTGGCTGGTACCCGCATGTCCGCGGTCACCGCACCATGCATCACATGCTGAATCCGACCCTCGGGGAGACGAACCTGCTCAAGGTTCTGCGCGACAACGGCTACTTCGTCTGGTGGGGCGGCAAAAACGACCTGGTACCGGGGCAACTCGGTTTCGAGGCGCACTGCGACGTTCATTTCCGGCCTACGGCGGATGACTACCGGCGTTGGCGGGCTGTGCCGCGCGCCGGGACCCACGGCGGCGACTTGGCGTGGCGCGGCGATCCGGACGGCGACAACTTTTTCAGTTTCTTCAAGGGCCGTCTCGACCCGCCGGAAGGGGGTATCTGGTTCGATGGCGACTGGGCCATGGTGCATGGCGCCATCGACTTTCTCCGGGACTACGACGGGGATCAGCCGCTATGCCTGTTCCTGCCGCTCGGCTTTCCGCATCCGCCGTACTGCGTCGAAGAACCTTGGTACTCGATCACGAACCGGGACGACATCCCGGATCGCCATGTGTACGAGACCTGGGACGACAAACCCGGTCTCTTGACGGGGATCCGTGACGGTCAGCACCTGACCGGCTGGACGGAGGATCGTTGGCGCGAGCTTCGGGGGACCTACTACGGCATGTGCGCCCGGGTGGATCATCAGTTCGGGATGTTGGTCGAGGCGTTGCGCGATGCCGCCCTCTTCGATGACAGCGTCGTGTTCCTGTTCTCGGACCACGGCGACTTCACGGGTGACTACGGTCTCGTGGAGAAGACGCAGAACACGTTCCAGGACTGCCTGAGCCGGGTTCCCCTAGTCGTGAAGCCGCCGGCGGAAGTCCGCGTCAACCCGGGAGTTCGGGATCAACTGGTCGAGTTGGTCGACTTTCCGGCCACCGTCTACGATCTCGCGATGATCGATTGCGGCTATTGGCACTTTGGCCGCAGCCTCCGTGATCTCTTCGAGGATCCGGATCGCGTTCACCGCGACGCCGTGTTCACCGAAGGCGGGCGTCTCACGGGTGAAGTCCAGGCCAGTGAATACGAGAGCCTATCGGCCAGTGACTCGCTGGGTCTGTATTCGCCCCGCGTGAGCCTCCAGGTCGCCGAGTCGACTCCGTTGCCGCATACCAAGGCCGCGATGTGCCGCGACAGCCGGTTCAAGTACGTGCGCCGGGCGTTCGAGATGGACGAGTTCTACGATCTCGCCGAGGATCCGGGGGAGACGCGGAACCTGATTGGCGATCGGCGCTACGGCGACGAGATCATCCGGCTCAGGGAGCGTATGCTGACGTGGTACATGGAGACCTGCGACGTGGTCCCGCTCGAGACCGACCGACGGAATTTCGAGCGCGCTTGATCCGCAGCTTGACGGTATCCTCCCGAACATCATGGATCCATTGATTCAACGAGCGGGCGGCATGCTCGACTGTTACCGCGTCGCCTTGGAGGCTACCAAGGATCTGCTCGACGAGCGTTTCGCCCGGGCGGTCGAACTGATCGCCGGGCTGGACTCGATTCTGATCGTGACAGGGCTGGGCAAAAGCGGCTTGGTCGCCCAGAAGGTGGCGGCGACCATGTCCAGTACGGGCACCCAGGCGGTGTTCGTGCACCCCGTGGAGGCGCTGCACGGCGATCTGGGCGTCGTGCGGCCCGGATCGGCGTTGCTGGCACTGTCCAAGAGCGGAGGCAACGAGGAGACGATCGCCTTTGCCCGGCAGTTCAAGGTTGTGACCGGGGGCCAGGTCGTCTCGCTCACGGAACCCGACTCGAAGCTCGCAGCCATCGCCGACATTGCCTTGGAGATCCCGGCCTTGCCGGAGATCGACCGACGAGTGCGGTCACGGCCATGGCCGTTTGCGATGTGCTGGCGATCCTCGTGCAGCAGGCCAAGGGCTTGACGGAACGGGACTTCGCACGGTTCCACCCCAGCGGCAGGCTGGGGCGGCGCCTGCTCCTCTCCGTGGACGATGTCATGATCAAGGGGGAGGGACTGCCGGTCATCGACACGGCTTCGCACTTTCCCGATCTGCTTTTTGCGATTTCCTCCAAGGGCATCGGCATGACGACGTTGGTGGACGAGGAGGGAGCGTATGTCGGTGTCGTGACGGATGCCGACATACGCCGGCTCCTGTTGCGTGGCGAGCACGTCAATCGGCTGACCGTGGCCGAGTGCTTCGAACGCAGTCGGCGCGGCAGCGAAAGCTCGGCACCGACCGATGTCGACGGATCCGCATCCCCGGATACCAAGGCCATCGATTGCCTGCGGCAGATGCAGGCCAACCAGATTACCGAACTGGTCATCCTCGACGGGGTACGACCCGTCGGCGTGGTCCGCCTCCAAGACCTGATCGCTGCCGGCCTCTAGGGCTAGCGCGTCTCCGGAGTACCGGAGCCGTTCAAGAGCGGTTCGAAGGTGTGAACCTCAGCGCTTCTCAAGGAATCCAGCGCGTCTCCGGAGTACCGGAGCCGTTCAAGAGCGGTTCGAAGCGCATCTCCATTTGCAACCTGCGTGTGAACCTCCGCGCTTCTCAAGGAATCCAGTTGCCCATAGACGACGCAACGCGCAATGCGTGGCGACTCGCCGAGCGAATGTGATGGCGCCCGTGGCGAATATCGGATATTTGCGTGAGAGATTACCCGACGTGGCCCACCGGCCCTGTCGTGGGGCCTATGGTCGATGCCGCTGATTCGCCAAATTTTGGAGGTATGCGATGAGAAAGCAATGGTGGGCATTGGCCGTCGTGCTCGGGCTCGGCGGGTTCGCCACGGCGAGTGCGAACGTAGCCGTGGGCACGGTGCCACAGTCCAACGTGATGCATTGGGCCACGATGGTCTTCTGCGAAGACGGAGACCGCGACGTGGACGAGGTCTGTATCGAGGGCCACACGGGATTCCTGGTTCGGGAATTCGTGGACGTGACGCTCAGTGCGCTGCCCGGTTCGACGGCGACAAGGTTCCTTGCCCGGTAACGTAGCGCCCGACCCCGCGCGTTGCGCGGCGATGCGACAGCGCGCGGGGAGCGCATCATGGGGTGATCGTCGCAAGATGGTGTCGGCACTTGGCAGGGACGGCTGGCTCGGCTGCTTCGGCGGCGCCATGTTTTTGCTGCTGGTGGGTGTCGTGGCGGGAACCGCGGTTGCGGATTGGATCAACGCCATGCCCGCCGAGACGATGCCGTCTTTCAAATCGGATCGACGGATCGGGTCCGACCGATCCGGCTGGGAACTCTTTGCGTTCATCCTGAGACGGAACCTGACCGTCTACGTGATGTTGCTCTTGGGGGTCGTGTCCGCGGGCCTCGTGACGGTCGTGGTTCTTGTCGGGAACGGCATGGCCGTTGGCCAGCTCATTGGCTTCGCAAGGGTCGCCGGCATGCCCTCCGTGGATGTCGCGAACCTTCTGTTGCCGCACGGGGTGCTGGAACTGGGTACGCTGTGCATTGCCGGGGCGTTCGGCCTGCGGGGCATTCCACTCGCGTTCAGGATTTCGGTGCTCAATCGGCAGTTGCTGAAGTCACTGCGCCTGGGGACCGTGCTGGTCTTCGGTCTGGGCGCGCTGACCGCGGCCGCCGGTATTGAGGCGTTCGTGACGGCGGAGATCGCCGAATCACTGCGCGGCATGCCATGAACCGGCTAGCACGGTTGGCCAAGGCGTGGTTTCTGCCCGTTGCGGTCTGGCTCGCCGGACTCGTGGCCTTCGCCGTACTTGGGATCGACGGATTGTTCGCCGGCCCGAACCCGGTGTTCGTGATCGCGCGGGTGACCGCCTACGCCACCGCGGTGATGGTGGTCGCGGTAACGGCAGCGTTCGTGGCCATGTTTGGATTGGCTGCGGCCGCGATGCTGGTTTGGCTAGGCGGCTCGCCAACCCCGGGGCTGATCGTCACCACGATGAGTCGGTCGTTCTGGTGGGTGGCGGTGTATGTCTGGCTTGGTGTCGTTCTGTTGATCGTCGACCCACCGGTCGCCTTGACCGTGTTCGAGCTATCGGACCGCAACGCTTTGGAAAACCGGGTCCGGAACACCACCGCTTTCGCGTGGATGGGCAGGCTGCGCTACCTGGCGCTGATCGGCTTTCTCGTGACGTCGCTCTGGTTGCTGGCACGACATGCGAGGCCGGTGAATGCACTGCTCGCGGTCGCGTTCGGCGTGGCCGCCATGGCGGCGTTGTTGACCGCCCTTGGACTGCTCGCAGGCCCGTCGGAGGCGCCTGGCGTTCTTTGAGCAGTTCCACACCCTCTCGGTCGAGTAGGGGCGACGCATGTCGTCGCCGGCGGGCGCGCAATACGGGCGACCACAAGGGTCGCCCGTACGATGAGTTGCGAGACGTCGATTTGCCGGTCAGTTTCGCCTTGGGCGTGGTCCTGCTACGGTTTGGGCGTCAAACAAACAAGAGCGACCATCGTCGCCATGACGACATGGCACATCGAGACCCGCCGGGTTTACGCGGATGGCCGTCCTTTCGGCGAATTCGGCGTTTTCGAGATCATCGAAGGCCGGGTCTGCTATTCGGTCGATCCCGTGGATCCCCGCAACGCCGGCATCGTCGATCTCGAATATGCGCCTCGGGACGAAGACGGGCGCGTTCGGTATAGCGGCGACTACACGCTCGTCGCGCCCCGTGACCGGCCCGCGCGGAAACTGCTCGTCGATGTCCCGAATCGCGGTCGGCGATTGGCGTTCTCCAGCCTGAATCGCGCGCGGCCGGCGGATCTCCTGGCGGATCCGTGTGCACCGGGTGACGGTTTCCTGTTTCGGCGCGGCTTCGCGATCGCTTCGATCGGCTGGCAATGGGACGTGGCGGCTGGTCTGGGTCTGGACGCGCCGGAAGTACTCGAGGACGGCGAACCGGTGGAAGGCGACGTGGTGTGTCGGGTTCAGCCCGGAAGCGATCGCGCCTTCGTCTCCTTTGGCCAGCTCGGTGAGGTCACCTATCCGCCGGCCGATCCTCACGATCCTGGTGCGCGTCTTTTCGTTCGCGCCGACGACAACGTGCCGCTGGTCGAGATCGATCGAGGCCGTTGGCGGTTCGCGCGGGAGCGAGACGACGTTGTCGAACCGAGCGACCGGTACATCCGCCTCGATGGCGGCTTCGAGAGAGGTCGCATCTACACCCTCGTATACCGGGCCCGGGGAGCACGGGTCACGGGATGCGGGTTGCTGGCTCTGCGCGATGCTGCCGCGAGCCTCCGGGCGGGCGATGGTCCCTCTGCGATGGCTAGCCCGGCCGTGTTGGCGTTCGGGGCGTCGCAGACCGGCCGCGTTCTGCGGCATCTGCTTTATCTCGGTCTCAATTTGGACTCGACAGGGGCACCGGTTTTCGATGGCATCCATATACACATCGCCGGTGGCCAGCGAGGTGACTTCAACCATCGATTCGCGCAACCCTCCAGCGCCGGGGTGCCGGCGGCGGGACAGCGCTTCCCGTTTTCCGGAACAACCGTTCGCGACCCGTTGAGCGGCGCCATCGGCGGCCTTTACGACGATCTCGCCCACATGCCCAAGGTGGTCATCACGAATACCTCCTTCGAGTATTGGCGGGGTGACGCAGCGCTCACCCACGTCACTCCCGATGGTGCATGCGATGTCGAACCGCACCCTTCGGAGCGCAACTACCTGTTCGCGGGCACCCATCATGTAAACGGGATCCTGCCCCCCAGCAATACGTTCGCGGTGACGGGCGAGAAGGCGCGTTACCCCTTCAATGTCGTGGACCACTCGGCATTGGTGCGCGCCGCGTTCGCCAACCTGGACAGGTGGGTCTCGGAAGGCCGATCTCCGCCCGATTCGAAGGTGCCGACGCTCCGGGGGGGCACGCTCGTCGAACGCCGCGTCGTGCTTGACAGGTTTGCCGCGATCGACGGTTTCCGGGGCCTCGATCCGGACCGCCTTGGCGGCCTCACAACCCTCGACCTCGGGGACCGTGCGGAGGAAGGAATATGCGCGTTTCCCGCCGTCGAGGGATTGCCCTACGCGCGTTTGGTGTCCGATGTCGACGACTCGTTGAACGAACGCGCGGGTATCCGGTTGCCGGAGGTCGCACTTCCCATCGGATGCCACACGGGCTGGAATCCAAGGCATCCGGACCACGGTGCTCCGGAACTGCCGGCCATCTTCGTGGGCCTAAGCCGTTTCGACGGTGAATTGGTCGCGCATGACGATGTCGAGCGGTGCGCCAGGGAATGC
Organism: Pseudomonadales bacterium; assembly: GCA_021295895.1. Taxonomy (GTDB): domain Bacteria; phylum Pseudomonadota; class Gammaproteobacteria; order Pseudomonadales; family Azotimanducaceae; genus VXYL01. Next base: position 35,221 of record JAGWBM010000017.1, on the reverse strand, counting down.
GTGAGCGCGCTGGTGGCGGCCGGGTTCGTATTGGGGGAGGATTGCGAGCATGCAATCGCCCGCTGCCTGCGGGTGCATGCCACGGCCTGGGCAATGAACGCGGGGTCCGCTTGATCCGGAGGTCTCGACACGGCGCGCGGGTCAGCGCCATCGTGCCGGTGTTGAACGATGCGGGTCCACTGCGGTGCTTGATCGATGATCTCCGGGAAGCGGACGTGGAGATCGTGGTTGTGGACGGTGGTAGCCATGACGACAGCATGACCGTGGCCAGCAGTGCCGATCATGCCGTGTCGGCGCCCCCGGGACGCGGGACGCAGATGGATCAAGGTGTCGAGGTCGCCAACGCGGAGTGGCTCTGGTTCGTTCACGCGGATACGCGGTTGCCGAACGACGCCGTGGCAGCGCTCCTGGACCGGCTCGACACCCCCGGCTGGGGTTTCTTCGCCGTGCGTCTCGAGGGGAAGTCGAAGGTCTATCGCATGATTGAACGGACGATGACCTGGCGCTCGGCGGCTACGGGCATCGCGACCGGTGACCAGGGCATTTTCGTGCACCGCGAACTGCTTGCCGCCGTGGGCGGGGTTCCGCGACAGCCGCTTTTGGAAGACGTGGAACTGTGCCGTCGCTTGCGGCGGTTGGCGAAGCCACGCCGGGTTCCGGATCGGGTCGTCGCATCTTCACGGCGCTGGGAACGCGACGGCATCGCCCGGACGATTGTCCTGATGTGGTGGCTGCGGTTCCGCTATTTCATGGGCGCGGATCCCGAAGTGCTGGCTCGCCAGTACTACGAATGAGCGCGACCGGCCTGGCGCGACTCGCGATCTTCGCGCGCGTTCCGGTTCATTGCCGGGTGAAGACCCGCTTGGCGAAGGCGGTTGGGGCCGATTCGGCACTTCGGATCTACGAGGCGCTACTCGCCTCGACATTGCGGAGGCTTGGGGTCGGCAGCGAGTCAGTTGCGCCGGAGATCTGGGTTGATGGAGACCTCGACGCGTTCGCTCGCTGGCAACGCCAGAGCGGCGTGGCGGGCGTGGAAGACCTGCGCATCCCGTTGGTCGCGCAGGGCAGGGGAGACCTGGGGCAACGCATGTCGCGGGCATTCGACCACGGCGTCCGTATTCTTGTCGGGACGGACATCCCGGAGATGGCCGCAAGCTATGTCGAAGGTGCGCTCGCCGCTCTCGGGGTCGCCGATGTGGTGCTAGGTCCCACGGAAGACGGTGGCTACTGCCTCATCGGGATGAACTCGTCGCAACCGGGATTGTTCGAAGGGATTCCGTGGGGAACCGCCGACGTGCTGAGGTCGACATTGGATGCCGCGACCGGTCTGCGGGTGGAACTTCTGGACACAATGTGGGACGTGGACGAGGCCGACGACCTTGCGCGCTGGCGTGCCGCCCAGGCTCGGGGGGATCCCAACGCGCCCTAGGGTGCGCGGGCGGGCGTATTCGGCATTGGATGGCTGGGCGGGCCGATCGTGACGGGACACGACAAGCGTGTCCCCTACGTCGCGCGAATCGCCGTGCGCCGTTTGCGCGAGATGACGATGTTCTTGCTGCGCCCCATCTTGTCTTGGCCGCTGACGCCCATGGGGATGACTTCGATCTTCTTACCCGAGGCTAGGAAAGCCTGGAGATCCTTTTAAGATTGTTCTGGTTCTGCTTCTGAGCGCGGCTCAAAACGTCCTCCTCAAGTCAAAACTGCCGCGTCGAGGCGTAGGCGTCGTTCGGCGGTCACCGAACCGAGGTCACTGCGCGTAAGGCCGTGTGGTACCCGGTCCTCTCCCTAGACAAGAAACTATAGCAGCGTTCTCGTATGATTTCACGTCAAAAATGCGACAATTGGGTATAAGACGAACCCCTCGGCACCCCCCAAGGATTCGCTACGGGAAATCTACGGCTACGTCCCCGACACGCCGGCGCCGGGTTGTCAGTGATCGGCGTGCTCTTGGGCGATGCCTCGGATCCTCCCGACCATCGCGCGAAGCCCGTTACCGCGCGTTGGGCTCAGGTGGCCCATGAGATCGAGTTCGTCGAACAGGGCCTCGATGTCGAAATCCAGAATCTCCCGTGGCGAGCGCTCGTCGTACGCCGCCAATACGATGGCGATGAGGCCCCGAACGATGTGGGCGTCGCTGTCGATGGCCAAACCCAGATGGTCGCCGTCGAAGCGCGGCACCAGCCAGACTTGGCTTTGGCAACCGCGTACCAGGTTGTCGTCGATCCGGTAGGCCTCGGGCAAGGGAGTGAGTGCCTTGCCGATATCGATGAGAAACGCGTACTTGTCCTGCCAGGAGTCGAAGAAGCCGAACGTCGAGCGGATGTCGTCGAGGGCGGGTGCCGACGTGGCCAAGGTCAAAACAGTCCGAGTTCGAGTTGCGCCTCGTCGCTCATCATCTCCCGGCCCCACGGCGGGTCGAAGACGAGGTTGACATTCACCGTCTGGACGAACGGGACGTTGCCCACGCGTCTTTCCACGTCGGCAACCAGGACCGGGCCCATGCCGCAGCCGGGTGCGGTCAGCGTCATGTCGATGCCGACGACGTTGTCGTCGACCGTGCAATCGTAGATGAGGCCCAGGTCGACGATGTTCACGGGGATCTCGGGGTCGTGGACCGTTCGCAATGCCTGCCACACCTGGTCGCTCGACACGGCACCGTCCGTGGGTGGGGGGAGGTCGAGTACTTCCCGTTCCAGGCCGAGCGCGTCGACGTCTTCCGGTTCGACCCGGGCCATATTGCCATTGTAGACGATGGTGCATGCACCACCGAGGGCTTGCGTTAGGGTCACGAAGGCGCCTTCGGGCACCGTCAGAGGCGTTCCAATCGGCACCAGTCGAGCCTCGATGGTGCGGGTTACCGGGATGACGCGGCGTTCCATCTCTCGGGAGGACCTCAGTCGGTGTTGGTGACCGAAAAACTCTCGCCGCAGCCGCATTCCGCGGTGGCATTGGGATTCTTGAACGTCAGCGCCGAGTTGAGGCCCTCGGTGACGTAGTCGATGAGGGTGCCTTGGACCAAGGCCCAATCCGCGTCGTCGACCACGACGGTGACGTCGTCGAAGCGGAAACGACGGCTCGCGTCGAGATCCCCCGCCAGGTAGGAGAGTTCGTACATGTACCCGTTGCAGCCGCTTTCGGTGATCCCTAGGCGAAGCGCATCGGCGCTCTCCCGGGCCAACTGCCGGCGGACATGCGCCCGAGCGGCGGGCGTCATGGTTATCGTTGTCAAATCGGCAGGGTCAAAGACTTCTGCGCTCATTCGGACCTCCAATGCGTGCCGCGCAACGCCCTTCCGAGGACGCTTTCCTCTTACTTGCCCGGCGGGTGGCACCGCCTTGCGGCCGGGAGAATTCGCCTAGCGAATTCTCGGGCGACGGCGAACCGGTCGCGTTCACAGCATCGACCTTGCCGTTCGAACGGCCTGACTTAGCTTGTCCACGTCTGCCGGGGAATTATACAAGCTGAACGACGCGCGCACCGTGCCGGGTATTCCCAAGGCGTCCATGAGGGGCATGGCGCAGTGGTGACCGGTGCGCACCGCCACCCCCTGTTGATCGAGCAACGTCCCGACATCGTGGGGATGCACACCGTCGAGAAGGAAAGACACGACGGGACCCTTGGCCGGCGCCGTGCCCACGATGCGCAAACCCTCCACCCGGTTCAACGACGCGCTCGCATAGGCGAGGAGCGATGTCTCGTGGTTCGTCACCGCCTCACCGTCAAGGCCGTCGAGATAGTCCACGGCGGCGGCTAGCGCGACAGCGCCGCTGATGTCCGGCGTTCCGGCTTCGAACTTGAAGGGCAGGGGTGCGTACGTGGTCTGCTCGATGCGCACTCGTTCGATCATCTCGCCCCCGGACTGCCACGGCGGCATCGCTTCCAACAGTTTCTCGCGACCGTACAGCACGCCGATCCCGGTGGGACCGTACATCTTGTGGCCGGAGAACGCGTAGAAGTCGCAATCGAGAGCCTGCACATCGATGTCGAAATGGGCGACGGCCTGGGCGCCGTCCACGACCACCGTGGCGCCGACTGCCTTGGCGCGGGGAATCAGCGTCGACAGGTCGTTGACCGTCCCAAGCGCGTTCGAGACATGGCTGATCGAGACGATTCGCGGTTGCTCTTCGAGCTTCCAGTTCCCCTGACGGCAACACCCGAACCGCCCGCAACACCGCGCCGGTACGTTGACACAGTTGCTGCCAGGGAACGATGTTGGAGTGGTGCTCCATCTCCGTGATGAGGATTCGGTCGCCGTCGCCGACCGCGATGGGCCCGTAGCACGCGGCGACCAGGTTGATGGCCTCCGTTGTACCGCGGGTCCAGAGCACCTCCTTCGACGATCGGGCATTGATCCGGCGGGCGAGGATTTCGCGAGCGGCTTCGAATGCCGCGGTTGCCTCGTCGGAGAGGCGGTGGGCACCGCGATGCACATTGGCGTTGGCACATCGGTAGTAGCGGGCCAACGCGTCCAACACCACCGTCGGTTTCTGCGTCGTGGCGGCGTTGTCCAGGTAGATCAGGTCGGCGCGGTTGCCGATCAGCGGGAAGTCGTTCCGCCAGGAAGAATCCGTCATTGGATCACTCCCAGTCGGCGCGCGGTCTCGACATCGTCGATGGCTTCGCGGAGGAAGCCCCGTACGAACAGGGAGCGGGCCGTGGGCGCATCGATCCCGCGGGTGCGGAAATAGTGCACGGCGTCTTCATCGATGGCACCGATCGTGGCGCCGTGGCTGCACTTGACGTCGTTCGCGTAGATCTCCAACTCGGGCTTGGCGTAGACCTCCGCGGTATCGCTGGCAAGGAGATTCTTGGTGTTGAGAGTCGCATCGCTCTGTTGGGCGCCTGGGGCGATCTCGATACGGCCGTTGAGTACGGCCCGGGAACGCCCGTCCGCAACGCCCCGGAAGGTCTGGCGACTCGTGCCGCCGGGGGCGTCGTGATGAACCGCCACCTGGTTGTCGAGATGCTGGGATTCGACCAGTCGCCATGCCCCGCGTAGCGTGACGTTGGCGGCGTTTCCGGCAAGCGTGGCGACGATGTCGTTCCGGCGCAGATCGCCACCGAGCGACAGTTGGGACAGTTCGTAGTGCGCGTTCGCTTGTACTCGGACGGCAACCAAACTGCACTCGCGATCGGGGGATGCCGCCTGCAGGCGACGGTGCAGGAGCCGGCCGCCGGGCTGCACAACCGCTTCGACGAGACGATGCGTGTACGACGAGGGTTCTTCGATCAACTCGACGCGCGCATCGGGTTCGACGATGACGAGAATTCGCTGGTAGGCGGCAGGTAGGTCGACGATGCGCACCGGGCTGGGCACCGTCCCGGCTGGGACGCGAATCGCCACGCCGCTACCGAGGAGCATGCCGTTGAGGGCCGCGATGGGCTGTGCATCCAACCGGAAGATCTCCTCGCCACGCAGTACCAGGAGTTCGGCTGCGCGGGGGTCCGCGAAGTCCACGACCTCGACCTCGCCCGGGAACTCGACGCGGCGCGAGCGGGTCGCGCGCTCGGTGCCGGCCAAGACCGTCTCGTACCAGCGCGCGATGTTCGTGTGCCGCCAGGCTTCGGCCCGTAGTTCGGGGAGGGCACGCTGCTCGATGAGGTCCAGGTGAGGTCTGCGGTCCAGCCAAGGCGCGTAGCTCGTGGGACCTCGCGCCAGCAGCTTCTCGGCGAGGCTCGCTCCGTTAAGCGCCAAGCCAGCCATATCCCCGTTCCTCGAGTTCGAGGGCCAGCGAGCGGTCCCCGGAATGCACGATGCGTCCGTCCGCAAGGACATGCACGTGGTCGGGTACGACGTAGTTCAGCAGACGTTGGTAATGGGTCACTAGAACCACGGCATTGCCATCCCCCCGAAACGCGTTGATGCCGTTGGCGACGACCTGGAGGGCATCGATGTCGAGACCGGAGTCCGTTTCGTCAAGCACGGCCAGGCGCGGTTCGAGGATCAGCATCTGGAGGATCTCGTTGCGTTTCTTTTCGCCCCCCGAGAACCCGTCGTTGACGCCGCGTTTGAGAAAGTCGGGGTTCAACTCGAGGCGGGAGGCCGCTTCTCTGGCATGTCTTACGAAGTCGATCGCCGAGGGTGGGTCTTCCCCCCTTCCGAGGGCATGGGCGTCCACCGCGGCCTTCAGGAACTCCATGTTGCTGACCCCGGGGATCTCGATCGGATACTGGAACGCGAGGAACAAACCGCGCAGCGAGCGTTCCTCGGGAGCAAGCTCCGTGACGTCTTCGCCGTCGACCCTCATGGATCCCCGGACGACGTCGTAACCGGGTCGCCCGGCCAAGACGTTGGCGAACGTGCTCTTGCCGGAACCGTTGGGTCCCATCACGGCGTGAACTTCGCCGGCGTCGACTTCGAGGTCGATCCCGGCGAGGATTGGCTTGCCATCCACCTCGACGTGGAGCTCCTCGACCCGGAGCAGGCTCATCCGACGGCCCCCTCAAGGCTGACTTCGAGGAGCTTCGCCGCCTCGACGGCGAATTCCATCGGTAACGTCCGGAACACGTCTCGGCAAAATCCGTTGACGATCATGGCGACCGCCTTCTCCGGATCGATGCCGCGCTGCTGGCACAGGAACAGTTGCTCGTCGCTGACCTTGGATGTCGTTGCTTCATGTTCGACGACGGCGGTCGATAGCTTGGATTCGATGTACGGAAACGTGTGCGCCCCGCAGGTATCGCCGATGAGTAGCGAATCGCACTGGGTATAGTTGCGGGCGCCCTTGGCCCCGGGGTTCATGCGCACCCGGCCGCGGTAGCTGTTCTGGCTCCGGCCGGCGCTGATCCCCTTGGAGACGATGGTGCTCTTGGTGCGTGGGCCGATGTGGGTCATCTTGGTGCCCGTGTCGGCCTGCTGGAAGTTCCGGGTGAGCGCAACGGAATAGAACTCGCCCACCGAGTCGGCCCCCCGCAACATCACGCTGGGGTACTTCCACGTGATTGCCGAACCCGTCTCGACCTGCGTCCAGCTGATCTTCGACCGGTCGCCCAGGCAGGTCCCGCGCTTGGTGACGAAGTTGTAGATGCCGCCGTTGCCCTCGGCATCCCCGGGGTACCAGTTCTGAACCGTCGAGTACTTGATCTCGGCGTCTTCGAGGGCAACCAGTTCGACGACCGCCGCGTGTAGCTGGTTGTCGTCGCGCATGGGTGCCGTGCAACCCTCCAGGTAGCTGACGTAGGCACCTTCATCGGCGATGATCAAGGTGCGCTCGAACTGGCCGGTGTTCTCCGCGTTGATGCGGAAGTAGGTCGACAACTCCATGGGGCAGCGGGTGTTCTTCGGGACGTAGACGAACGACCCGTCGCTGAACACGGCGGAGTTCAACGCCGCATAGAAGTTGTCGGGCTTCGGCACGACGCTGCCGAGGTATTTGCGGACCAGTTCGGGATGTTCCTGGATGGCCTCCGACATCGAACAGAAAACGACGCCGGCCTCGGCGAGCCGCTCCTTGAAGGTCGTTGCCACGGAGACGCTGTCGAACACCGCATCGACGGCTACTTGCGGCGCTTCTTCGTCCTCGGCTTCGACGCCCGCGAGACGGGCACGTTCGTGTAGCGGGATGCCCAGTTTCTCGTAGGTGCGAAGAAGCTCCGGGTCGACCTCGTCCAACGACTTCGGTGCATCTCCCTTGGGGGCCGAGAAGTACGAAATACCCTGAAAATCGATATCGGGGAACTGAACGTGCGCCCAACGCGGCGTGGGCATCTCTTGCCAGCGCCTGAAGGCGTCGAGGCGCCACTCGGTCATCCACGCCGGTTCCGCCTTCTTCGCGGAGATGGCGCGCACGACATCCTCGTCGAGACCGGGCGGAAGGGTGTCGGTGTCGATCTCGGTGACGAACCCAGCGGCGTAGTCGTGGCCGGTCGCGGCGTGTTCTTCGCCAACTAGATCGGTAAGTTCGTTGGATCGCTCGGACATGGCCGCCGCAAATGACAGTGGGGGAACGATTGTAGCGAATAACCGACTATTTTACTCGGGTATTCGGCAGGCTTGACAAGAAACAAGCTGGGCGCCGTGTGGCGCCCGTTCGCGTCGCCCCTGCGAATCGCGGCGACTTCGTAGCGGCCGCCCTTGTGGCGGCCCGTGCCGATGATCCCACCGCCGTACGGTGACCTGGCACGGGCGACGACAAGCGTCGCCGCTACGGGCCTCGCGAGATGGCGGCGTCTCAAAACGCTAGTCGATGGGCTGCGTCACGCGTCCCAAGACGGTTTCGATCCGTTCGGCCAGTAGTCGTCCCTTCGACGCGAGCGAGCGCCGGTAGATGAACCAGACGGCGGCAATCTCGAGCAGGGAGAAGACCAGGTAGACCGGAATCGCCGAACCGCCTTGCGCGAGCCGCTTGTCGAACCAAATGGGCAGCGCCAGCGGAACGATCACCACAAGGAGCAGGAGGAGGATCAAGAACGAGGCGAGGAACGAAGCCGCTGTGGCGTTGCGCATTCCCATGGAGGTGGGCGACATCGGCCAGGGCATCCGAATGGAGAACGAATTGCCGAGCATGCAGCCGACGAGGTACAGGACGAAAAGCTGAACGATGTTGGCGAGAACATGGCTAACCGGTAGCGGGTGAATCCATTGCAGCACGGCGATCATCATCGAACCGACAACCAAGGCGTAGGGAAGCAGAGCGAGGTTCTTGCCGAGCAGGAGTTCTCTCGGCGGGACGCCGGCAAGCACCACGGCGCGAAACCCGTTGCCGTCCTGGCCGAACAGGTTCGAGAACAGGTTGAACGCCATCATGATCACGAAACCCATCATCGCGAGGGTCGCGAAGTGCTCCGCCCAGTCGCCCCGCGCCATGTCCTGGAATATGAGGACATAGAGGAGGACCAGGAGCACGGGGCTCAACAGCACCATCTTTCCTTGCGGCGCGCGGGTCCAGACACGCATCGCGACCCATGCCACCGCTCGGGATTGGTCCGGGATGTATCCGGCGAACCGATCGATGAGCCGCGTGAGCCCAATGGGTACTAGGGCCGTTTCCCGACTGATCGTGGTGGCTTTCTTCGCTGCGGCAACGCTGGGCTTCGGCGCCGACTGGCGGCTTGGGCCATCCTGCGCGAGCGCGCCGAGCGTCTTTCGGTAGGAGCGCCGCAGGCTCATCGCCGCCATCCCGGCCATGCCCAGGATGGCCAACGCGCCAATCCAGACTTGGGCTCGCCCGGCACCCCAAGCACCGAGCGCCAACCAACCGGGGGGCAGTGCCCCGTTGGCGATCAGCATCCATTTTTCGACTTGGACCACCTCCCAGATGCTCACGTCGGCGTCGCGAAGGAACCGGTTCAAGAGCGCCGGCAGGTTCGCAAGGGCGACGAATAGGAGGACTGCGGCAGCGACCACCGTTCCCCGTCGGCGTTTGTTGACAAACAACCGGGTCAGCCAACTTTGAAACTGGTACGTCACCGATGCCACGAGCGTGACGAACACCAACACCAGCGGAATGAGGATCAGATGGGCCGGTCCCAGCGTCGCGACGCTTGCCGCACCTAGACCAAGCATCAGGCCTAGGAAAATCAACAGCGAGACGCGCATCTGGGAGCCGGCGAAGTTCATCAGGAACGCGGTCAACGGTGAGACGGGCATATGTAGGAGTTTTTCGAGTGACAGGCCCTCACCACCCAGTTGGAGTTGTATCAGGAGACCCATGAGCCACATGAGAAGGAAAGCGGCGATGACGCCGTCCCAGACCAGCATGAGTACGAACGGTTCGGCACCGGGAAGGAGCGCCACACCCAGGATGAACGCAAGGACCGTGGCTGCCACGGCCGAACCGACGCCAATGACCGTGACCAGGACCGCAATGCCCCCGAGTATCGGACTCTGTCGTTCCCAGCGGCGTCGGGAGAGTTTCCAGGCGAGGCGCAGGATGGGCCAGACGGGTGATGTCTGGGCGGTGTTCATGGGCGCGAAATATCTGCCATGCCGTTATTCGGCGGCGGCATCGCCATCGTCCAGCCAGCTCAGGTTCGCGTGTATTTCATCCGTCGAGCCGACCTTGGCAAGGAATGTCTCCTCCAACGTACCGGTTTGCTGGATCTCGGCTAGCGGTGCCTGCGCCACGAGGCGACCTCGATCGACTATGCCAACGTGGGTGCACAGTCGTTCCACGATCTCCAGCACGTGCGACGTAATGAAGATGGTCGCACCCTGGTCGGCAACGCGCGTCAGGAGCTCGCGGATGACCCTCGATGTAACCGCATCCACACCTTCGAAGGGTTCGTCGAGGAACAGCAGCACGGGATTCGCGATCAGGGCTGCGGCCAGGGCGAGCTTTTTCTTCATCCCATGGGAATAGTCGATGACGAGTCGTTTTTCCTCGCCGGCGTCGGTGCCGAGTTCGAGCAGGGCGAAGAGTTCGTCGATCCGGTCCTGGGCGACGTCTTGGTCGACGCGGTACATCCGTCCGACGAAAGTCAGGTTTTCGCGACCGGTGAGCAGGTCGTACAACGCGAGGTCTTCCGGGACGACGCCGACACGGCGCTTCACGTCGATCGCTTCGCCGGGATCCAAGGGGTTCTTGCCGAGCATCCGGATCGTACCCGAGGTCGGCGCGAGCAGCCCGGTGAGCATCTTGATGGTGGTCGATTTGCCAGCGCCGTTGCGGCCGAGGAACCCGTACAGGGTTCCCGGATCAACGCGAAGATCGAGGTTGTCCACCGCACGCAAATCACCAAACTGGCGACATAGCCGAAACGTCTCGACGGCGGTTTCGGCGCGAACGGTCATGGGACTATTGTACGATTCGCGATTCGTCGCGGGAAGTTGGAGAGTTACGGGTGAGAGACAGCGACGTCACATCGCCAACCGAAGACTCGGACGCGGTGCGCCCCTTGGAGGGCGGGGCACCGGGTTCGACACCCTGGGGGTTCTGGGCGACAGCGGGCCTTGGCGTGGGTGTGTTCGTGGCTTTCCTCGCGCTGGAGCTTCTGGCAACCATCGCGTTTGTCGCGGCCACGATGGGGGAGACCCCCGACGTGGCAGCCGTCGCGGCGCTTCAGACGAACGCCGAGTTTCTCGCGACGGCCTTGCTGGTATCCGGCTTCGGGTGCACGGCTCTCATTCTGCTCCTGGTGCGCCTGCGCAAGGGCGCAACGGTGCGCGGATACCTCGCGCTCCGGTGGCCGAGTTGGCGGGCGCTGGCGATCTGGGTTGTCCTCGCGGCGGCCGTCGTTGGCGCGATGGATGTGATAAGCGCGCTGCTCGGCCGCGACGTGGTCGCCGAATGGTGGATGGATGTCCGCGCCAACGCCACGGCGCCGCTGTTTCTTGGTCTTGCGACGGTCGTGGCCGCACCCTTGTTCGAGGAAACGTTCTTCAGGGGGTTTCTGTATCGGGGTCTCGTCCACTCGAAGCTTGGCGTAACCGGGACGATTCTGGTCACTGCGGCGGTATGGGCCGTGATCCACCTGCAGTACGGTGCCTACGAGATCGCTCAGATATTCATTCTGGGAATCCTCCTGGGCATCGCAAGGCACCGCACCGGTTCCCTGTGGGTGCCATTGATCATCCACGCGGCGGTTAACCTGGCGGCCAATATCCAAGTCGCCTATCTGATGCAAAGCTGACCGGGGTCGCAGCCCGGACCGCGCCCGCCCTGACAACGGGTACATGCCCACGCTTCCTTGCGCCGCAGGGACGCGGCTAAGATGTTCACTTGGCCCTGCCTGGAACCTACATGCCCGAACTCGAGACCATCCCGGAGGAGCATATCTACCGGGCCTACGGCATCTACCTGCTATCGTCGCAGCATCGGCTGATCCGGCGCATCAGGCGCGTCTACGAACCCTCGATTCACGGCAACAAGGCTTGGCGGGCGAGCTTTCTGCTGATGGACTACCTGCTGCACAATCCTCCCCGCCGGGGCGTGCGCGTCATGGAACTCGGCTGCGGTTGGGGGCCGAGCGGTGTTTTCTGCGCCCGGCGCTTCAAGGCAAGGGTTACCGGCGTCGACCTCGACAGCAACGTGTTTCCGTTCCTCGAGGTCATTGCCGCGCTGAACGACGTCAACGTCGTGCCCATGGAGGGAAATTTCAACAATCTGACCACCGAGTGCCTCGGCAAGGCTCAGCTTGTCATCGGCTCGGATATCTGCTTCTGGGACAGTATGGTCAAACCCCTGTTCGGCGTGGTGCGCCGCGCCTTGGAAGGCGGCGTGAAGCGCTTCGTCATTACGGACCCGGGACGTCCGACGTTCTACGAACTGGCCGACCTGTGCGCCAAACAGTCCTGGCGGGTGACCCTAAAGGGGTGGTACGCGGTTGAACCGTCGCGGACCACGGGCGAGGTTCTCGAGATCCAACCCCCGAAGTGACTGGCGTTCTCGAGACGCCGCCGACGGTCGAGCATGGTGTTTGCTGCGGCGTTCCGGCGGCTCGTAGGGGCGACCGTAACGCGCCCGACAGGGCGCGCGGTCGCTCGTGCCGGGTCACACGGAAGCGCGCCACTAAGTAACCTCAGGAGCAAAACAAAAGCGCGGTTTTGTTTTGCTCACAAATTCAGTGGCTTGCGCCACCGAATTTGGCGGCACGTCCTGTGCCGCTCTAGGGAAGCTCTTGATCAGAGCCTCCCTAACCGTCACGGGACGCCACAAGGGCGTCCCCCACGGCCTCGCCGGCCTGGGCGTTAGCCCTCCGTCGACGGCAACTCCACCAGGTCTGGGTGGATGAACGTCTTGATTTGGTCCGACATGTTGGCGCACGCCTTCTCGCGGACCCGCGCGATGACGGGGATGGGTACCACGACGGCCGGAACGAAGCTCGTGCCCGCTGCCTCGGAACTCAACAAACCCACGGTCATGCCGCGCTCGACGTCCCACACGGCCGCTTCGTAGGCGGAGCCGCTCTCCCAGGACAGGAAGCCGAAACAGGCCGGGAGACCCCCGGAGAAGATCGTGCAGTTCAGACTTCCGCTCTCGTCGGTCCGTTCGGTGGTCCCTTCGATCCACACGAGGTAGCGTACGCCGATCTCGTCGATTCGCTGGGAGATGAGGGGGCGGCCGATGACCGTTGCGAGATCCTCCATGTTGAGCGGCGCGGTACGCGGCTCGAACCAGGGGAACGTAGCATCGACGAACTCGCGTTCGCTCAGGATCGGTAAGGCGCCGTCGCCGCGGTTGACGGAGTCACTGACGCAGGACACGAAGTCGTCCTCGGTCTCTCCTTGAGTCTTGTGTTTGCGGGACAGGATTACGATGGACTCGCCGCTTCCGATCTGCGTTTCCGCCTGTCTGATTTCCTGGACAGTGGTTTGCACGCAGCCCCCACACGCCAAGCCAGCAACAAGGCAAGGTGCGGAGACAAATTTCGCGGATCGGCTTGAGCTTTGGAACTTCATTTGCTCGGCTCCTTAGGTCTTGGGCACTACCCCGATGGTCGCGAGCCAGTTTTGGACTGCTGTCTTGTTCCGGAACCGCAAGGAGAGTTCCGCAGCGGCGCCGCGCAGGGCCCACGTGGTTGCTTCATGCAGCGCCGGTGTTTGCTGGCCCAACTGGCTAAAGTTGCGCTCGTTGGCCTTTCCGTAGCCTATCAGCGGCAATTCACCGACGTTGTTTCCGCCGGCGTCGAATAGGGTGAGCTTGTAGCGTATCCAGACCTCGTAGAAGTCGCCACCGGTCTGATCGGGAATCGCGAACTGCACCTCTTCGATGGACGGCGCGATGATGCCGGCGAAGACCGGGGATGATCCGTCGGCCCCGACGAAGCGG
>JAGWBM010000017.1:0-21489 GCA_021295895.1 Pseudomonadales bacterium | reverse complement strand
ATCCGCGGGCTTCACCCGGACGACGTCTTGGAACATGGCATCGAATACGCGGGCGAAGACCGGCGCTTGGGATGCACCGATGTCGAGACGGTAGGCCCCGTATTCCTCGAGTTCCTCCTCGTGGACGTAGTTGACGAGGGCATCGTCGAAATAGACGCCAATCGCCGCTCGAATCGGATCAACCAGGGGACGCGGCACGGTGGCGTCGACGGTGATGGAAGCGCCGCCCTTGCAACCGGCCAAAAACACCGTGACGACTACCAGCGGCAGAGCGCTACGCACGACGGCTGCGGTTCGACCGCGGCACCTCGCAGGACGGCAGGACAACCATCCTTGCGACGCGGTGGCCGGGACCTTGTTCTCGGCCATGCGTATGTGGCTCCAAAACGGCAAGTGAAGAGCCTACTCCAAAGTCGACAGGCCGACAAAGGTCCCGTCGTTGCGGAAGGTCAGTTCGCGCATCAGTGCGGCAAACCGGTTGCCGGATTCGGCTCCCACCCGCACGGGGAAGCCGACTGCGTGAATTCTCACCCGTCGGCTGCCGTCCTCGACGATGCGGTTCACTTGGTCGACGGTGTCCACGACCCGCTCGATGGAGCGTTTGGAGAAGTCGTCGCCGAATACGTAGATGCTGATTTTCCGGTCGCTGGCATAGTAGGTGTTGATCGCCCTCTGGATGCCCTCCACGGGGCTGGAGTTGGAGTTCGGGCTCCATCCCCGCAATAAGTGCAGCATATCGCGTCGCCGGGCGGGCGTGTCTTCAATCCAGCGCCCGGCGGTTTCCGGGTACATGTAGTCACCCATGTCGTTCATGATCTGGATACCCTTGACGCGGGGGTATATGTCGAGGGCCTCCCGGACCTTTCGCTGAACGGCGCCCCAAGCCCACTGTTGCATGCTGCCCGAGGTGTCGATCACGAAGATGATGTATTCGCTGTCTACCGTGACACCGCCGATCGTGTTGTTGGCGCGCACGAAATCGACCCCGAGCAGGCGCTCCATCTCTGCGGTCAGGGATTGCTTGGCGCTGACCAGGCGCTGCCTCGCCGACTCCTGGAACTCCGCTTCCTCCTCGGTCGCGCGGTAACGCCCGAGTATGTCGTTGATGTCGCGTTCCACCTTCGCCAGTTCGGCGAGTTCACGCACCAGCTGGCGTTCCTCGTCCGTCAGTTGACGTTTGAGGATTCGGGTCTCGCCGAGGATCTCGTTCAGTTCTTCGCGTTTCTGCACCAGGCCTTCGCGGGTGATCATCGGATCTTCGATGAGGATGGGCTCGACAGTCTTGACGATCATCAGGAGCAGGATGATCGCGCCGAACCCGCAACAGATGACGTCCAGGAAAGACAGCCCGATCTCCTCGAGTCCGCGCCGGGGGATCACGGCCAATCCCTCGACGGCGACATGTAGGTGCCGCCGGTGTTCGCGGCCAGGATCCAATACGCCGCCGACGCCTTCCAGTCCCCTTCCATGGGGAACATGATCACGTTGACCGGAACACCGGCCGGCCATAGCTTGACGGCGTCGTTGAAGTGCCTGACCCGTTGCCGACCGTCGACCGTGGAGGAGCGCGGCTTCCTGTTGGACCGGGTCGGCAAGCCGTCGGTCACCAGGAAGACGTTATCGGGTAGGGGACGCATCCCGCCGATGGTGTCGAACAGGCCTTCGAGATTGGTCCCGCCCGCAGGCGCGATTTCCTTGAGCGTGTCGACCGCCTTGTCCAGGGCCGAGAGGTCCTCAACCGGTATCCAACCCGTCTCTGGCAGGATGAAACTCGCCTCGTCGTTGTAGAGGACGATTTGGAAGTTGCTGTCGAGCGGAAACTGAGCGGCCAACCAATTGACGGTTTTCTGGGCGCGTACCCACTTGGGAGCAGTTAGTTGCCGTTCGCGGGACATGTTCCGCCGCCGGATCACCTGTACGATCGTCTCGTCCAGCATGCTGGCGGAGGCATCCAGGGCGATCAGGATGTGGGTGCCACCCACATAGAGGCCGGTCAGGTACTGGCGGTCTCCTTCGCCCTTGATCTCGCGCAACCTTGTCCCCGCGAGCCGTTGCTCCTCCTCTTGGAGGCGCTTCACGTCCTGTTCCCGCGACTCGATGTCGGACGTCAGATCTTCGACGCTTTCGCGCTCTGCGGCGGTGCGCGCATCGAGTTCTTCGAGATCCTCAAGCCGTCGATCACGGTCCTCGATCAATGCGAGCAAATCGCGGTTGGCCTCGGCGACACGCTTGCGCGTGTCCTCCAGGAGTTGCTGGAGATCCACCAGGTTCCGCTCGCCGTTGAGGATCTGGTAGTCCAGCAGGCGAGTTTCGGATAGCAGGTCGCGGTCGACATCCTTGGCTTCGTCGTCGATTCGGTGGTTGATGATCAGAAACACCAATACGACGGCACCGAACCCGCACGACATCACGTCGAGAAACGCCAGGGAGAAGACGTTGAACCGCCGGTCTGTGCGCCTAGCCATCAGCTTCCCCGTCGACGACGGCGATCAGTTGGAACGAGAGATTCCCGCTGTCGATGGTATCGCCGGCCGCAGCGGAGTGTTCGAAGTCGATGGGAATGCCGTTCAACGAAATGGCTGCGTCAGGTGCCGGGACCACCGAGATGCCGTTCTCGCTGCGCTTGATCTGGAAGTTCGGGGATCCGGGTCGGTACTCCGGATGCTCGCTGGCACTGACGTCACGGACGAGCGGTATGGCCAGCGCGTTGCACAGAACGTGCGTGGGCCGTTTGACCGGCGTGGCGGTGGTGGACGAACCCGCCAATGCGGGCAGGGAGGCGATGAGGCGGGCGCCGCGCGTCCGTCCAGCGCCTTCCGCGCGCGGCAGTATGGCGTCAGCCTGTTCCCGAACGGCGCTATCGATGGCGTCCGGCGCCAACGGGATGAGGTGGTGGCCCGCTTGCTGCAGGAACCCGGCGAACCCTGGCAGGCGCAGCACACGATGACTGACGGCGAGCGTGCCGGCACCGCCCAACGCGCGTGCGAACAGTTCGTACCGCTGCGTCGACTTCTGCGCCAAGGCGTGCCGTGAGATGCTCACGCGACGTGTCACGTCGTGGTGGTTGACCTCGATGGCGAATTCCGCCGCGCCGGTGTCGATACCGGCGAGGAGTTGGTCGAAGACCTGTTGTTCGGTGTCTGCGATCCGTAACGGGTCGAAGCGCGTACCGTCGACGAAGCGGTCGGCGACGACGTCGATCCAGCCCTCGACCAGCGCCGCGAAACCGGCGGCGGGAATCTCGTCGACCGCAGTACGGCGTACCATCGCGCCGCCGTCGCTGTCCATCCGTTCGACTTGGGTGACCGTCGCCCGTTGCAGGGAAACGTCGGCTACCCCGCAGGGACCATCCCAGTCCTGGCGACTGGCGAGGGCAACCGAAGCATCCACGATGGCGTGCACGTCGAAGCCGGCTTCGGAGGCGATACCCAGAAGCACGGCGAACTGCTCGTTGGTCACCGCGGAGGGGGCGACGAGGACGACGGCGGGGCGTTTTTCTCCCGTCGCCGCGCGCAATTCCTGCAACTGCAGATAGACAAGGTCCGCTTGATTGGCCACACCCCGTCCGTGGGGCGTTACGGGATCGGCATTCAGACGTTGCCAGAATTCGTTGTGCGACTGTTGAGGGTGCAGTCGGGCCCGCGCAAGGGCTTCGTGACCGAACACCGTGGACTTCGGTGCGACACTCGCCACGCCCGGTTGCCGGTAGAGCTCCTCGCCGTTTCGGGTGAGCGTGATCTCGGCGTCGTTGATGTCGAGGACGAGCATGTCAACGAACCTGCATGTGGCGTATCAGGTAGTCGTCGCAATAGTGTTGCGTATCGAGCACGAGGCGTTCCTGGATCAACTGCACCTGGTGCATGAGGAACATGACGACAATGCTGATGACGAGTGCCACGAAGGTCGAGTTGAAGGCAACGCCCAGGCTCGCTGTAACGCCGGAGATGTCGCCCTCGACGGCGCGGTACGCCTGGCCCAAGGCGGCGCCAATACCGCGGACCGTGCCGATGAATCCGATGGAAGGGATAGCCCAGGCGATATAGCGCACCATGGCAAGTTCGCTGTCGAGACGGTCGGACTCGGTGTCGCATACGGCTCGTACCGCGTTGGAGACGTCCTGGACGTTGCTCGTGGAGGCGAATCGCTGTAGTGCGGCGAGCAACGCTCGGGGCAGCAGGTTGTTCCGTGTCGTCTCGGGCAGGGCCTGGAGCGGACGCGAGTACTCGCGGGTGTCCTCGGGCAGGATGCTCATGCCTTCGGTCACCTCCACGAACGGGTTCTGGAGCATGCGGCGCTCGCGGAGGCAGTTGCGGGTCTTGAGGCCCATGATCGCCATCGCCCAGAACATCAGGATGAAGCAGCACTCCTGTTCGAAGTTGTGCAGAACGACGTACAGGGACCGGTCGGGAACGAAGTCCTCTTCGACTTGGGCCCGTTCTACCTCGGCCTCGAGGATGGCGTCGGCGTTGGGGCGGACCACCGTGACGTAGACCAGGTGCACGATGATGATGGCGACGACAAGCGCCACCACCTGGTAGATGAAGTCGAAAGGAAGGGTTTTCTTCATTGTGTAGTCGCGTCTTCAGATGTCGACGGGGAACGGGACATCGATGTCCTCCGATATATCTTCGCTGGGCACGAAAACCTCCTCTGACTCGTCGCCGTCGGGTTTGTCAGGGGTGTCTTCGGAAGCGTCGTCTTCACGGTCCTGTGGCGTTTCGGGTTGGGCGGGGACGTCCTCCGTGGCGTCGGGCGGCGCCGATTCCTCGGCCGGCACCTCGTCGTTCTCGGCGGCCAATGCGACGCCGGGTGCAAACAACGGCCCACTGAGGAGGGTGATCGCCAACCCACACATCGCGGCCGCGGCCACGCTGACCCGCCATTCTCGACCCGTCACGAGTGTGTTCATTCGGCGAACCTCGCGATTCTGAAGCCTACGTCCGGGCGGCCGTCGGTTCCGTAGTCGCGCCCGGACAGCCGTAGGTCGGGAACTGTACCGTGCATCCAGCTTGCCCCGCGAATCACATGGTACTCGCCCTTTTCGGGTCCAAGCGGATCGGCAACGGCGGTGCCGTCGGGAATTTCGTAGAAGTCATGCACCCATTCGGCGACGTTGCCGCCGAGGTCGTAGACACCCTTGTCGTTTGGTGGGAACGTCCCCACCGGCGCACTGGTGATGTAGTTGTCGTTGTAGCCGAAGATGATCCGACCGACGGTGTGCGATGCCGATAGATCGGCGTAGTTGCCGTGCTTGTCCGGGGGTGGCAGTTGATCGCCCCAGGGAAAACGCAATGGAACCGCCCCGTCGATGTGTCGGGCCGACCACGCCCACTCGGCCTCGGTGGGCAGCCGGTAGCCGAGCACGGTGGGATTGAAGCCGACGATCTTGCCGAACTCCTCCCGGTAGAACGCCTCGAGGCCATCCTGATCGGATAGCCAGTTGCAATACAGCGCCGCCTCCTGCCACGACACGCCGACGACCGGCTGATTGTCGGTGTCGAGGTCACGGTTGTCGAACTGTCCCGATGAATGGCCCTTGGCAAACGCCCGGAACTGACCGTTGGTCACTTCGTGTCGAGAGAGATAGAAGAGCCGCGTGAGGTCGACGTCGCGAAGCACCTCGTTGGCCCGCCGTCCGGGTTCCCGGCGCGATGCGCCCATCCGGATGCTGCCGGGGCTTAGCAGGACCAGCTCATGACCCTGCCCGGTGGTCCGCACCTGCTTGAGGCGCGCCATGCGCGCCTCCTCCAAGGTCAGAAGTTGCACGTTCAGTTCCTGGGTGAAGCCCGGCTGCGGCACGACGGTCTTCGTGAATCCGGCATAGCCTTCCTTCTTGATTTCCACGATGTGGGGTACCGCCCGGAGGGTGAAGACGCCAGTTGCGACCCCCCGGTACTCGTTGTTGATCCATAGTTCGGCACTTTCCGGCCGGGTCTCTACGGACAAGTCGCCGGTGAGCGCGGTCAGCGTTACGTCGATGGTCCGACGTTGGCCCGATGCCAGTTCGATGGAGAGGTTTCGTGGCGCATAGCCGACCTTGAACACGCTTAACGCGCGGGCTTGGTCAGCGTCGAGGCCGACCTCCAAGGGCGTGGCGCCGGCGTACACGCCGGCAACGGTCACCCCGGCTCCCGCCGGCGATGACTTGATCGCGAGTACGCCGTCCGCCTTGTCGAGGACGATGGGTGGCAAGGTGACGGCTTGACGCGCCTCGACGAAGATGATGTCCCGCCACGGCTTGTAGCCGGGCAACGACACCACGACGCGGTGTTCGCCGGCCACGACCGGTATCGGGCCGGGCGTCGCCACCTCGGCAGGTTCATCGTCGATGCGTACCTCGGCGCCGGACGGTGTTGTGGGAATGGTGATGTCCGCCCAATTGGGCAGGAGTTCGAGGTTCACGGTCTGAGCCAGATCCCTGCCTTGAACGTCGAATTCGACGACGCCATCCTCGTAGCGAGGATGGGTGACATGGGCCATCT
Organism: Pseudomonadales bacterium; assembly: GCA_021295895.1. Taxonomy (GTDB): domain Bacteria; phylum Pseudomonadota; class Gammaproteobacteria; order Pseudomonadales; family Azotimanducaceae; genus VXYL01. The sequence continues at coordinate 15,007 of JAGWBM010000017.1, read as the reverse complement.
GCGGGCCGGCGGGCACCAGGAGAGTAATCGGCGCGGTGCCCCCGAGGTCGTCGAGACCCGGGACAACCACCGTCGCGCCGGGCGGGTCGATCGCGAACGTCACCCTGCCCGGCAGCGGGGTCATGGTCAACGGAATCGTCTGGTTGCGGTCGCTGCCGATGCCGATACGTTGACTCAGGTCGACGTATCCCTCCGCGGTTGCACGGACGCGGTAGTCGCCTTCGCGCATCAAGTAGACGTCGCCGAGCTGAAAGGCGAAGCCACCGCTGACGTCGACTCTCGCGGGCGCCGGCGTTACTTCCAGCCGAACGCTTTTCGCCGTGAAGATAAACCAGATGAACCAGACCACGATCGCGACGGCAACCAAGGCGACAACCCGCCATGGGCTCAGCCCGGCGCGCCGCTTGGCCGTTGCGGTGGGCGTCGGGCGAAACCGAACCGCGGCAATCTGGCCGCCGTCGGCGGCTGGCTGGGTGGGATCAGTCACGTCGATTCTGTCGATTTCATGCGGTGCCGAGATTTAGATGGGTTCCGTGCAACGAATATCCACGGGTTCGAAACCGGCTTCGAGGATGATCTCGTCGCGAACATCTCGATAGCCATCGCGACTGCCGACGATCGTGTATCGGCCGGGCCGAAGCTTCAGCTCGTGGCGGAGGAAGGTACCGATGGTGCCGATCTTCTGAATCCTGATCTCCGTCTCGTTGTCCGAGGCGATGACCAGGGGTACCGGTACTGAACTCCGCTCGACGAGGCCGCGTAGGTCGTCGAGTTGGGTTTCCAGAAGGGGGCCGGCGGCGGCGTCGGCGCTTGCCTCGGCAAGCACTTCCCTGGCGCGGGCAAATTCGTCGTCGTCTGACAAGAGTCCCGGGTCGTCGATGAACCTCTGCATGGACTCGATCAAGACGATACGAGCGGTGATTCGTGCCTTGCCGTCCCTGGCGAAGCGCAGAGACGGATCTAGACCCAAGACGGTGTCGTAGGTCGCGAGCGCGGCGGTCCACTCGCTTTCGGACTCCTGTTGTTCAGCGAGTTTGCGCAATCGGTCGATCTGGGCTAGGAGCCGCGCTTGCCTGGCCTGCTGCAGACCCGCGAGACCATCCGGGTCGGCGGGGTTGTCCTTCAGAACGCGTTCGAACGCGCCTAGTGCCTTGTCGTGCTCGCCACGCTCCAGGGCGCCGAAGCCTTCGGACAGCGTGGCCCGACGCTTTTCCGTCGCCCGGGCGTGGGCGATCTCGGCGGCTCTCTCTCCCAATCCGGGCGTTGCGGGATCCAGTGCGCGGACTTGGGCGAGGTATCGATCGGCCGCGGCGTATTCGCCGCGCAGCACGGCGCGCTCGCTTTGACGAATCAACTCGGTGATTTCGGGCAGGGCCGCCGCCCGATCCCGTCCCGCGGTCGCTTGGGGATCATTCGGCTTAACGGAGAGGGCTGTCTCGAATGCTTCGACCGCGTTTCGGTGGTCGAGTTTGACGAGTGCCGCCTGGCCGGTCTCGATGGCGGATCTGAACAGCGCGCGACCCTTGTCGGCGAGGGCGGCCAGATCGCGAACAGCCTTGGCGTATTCGTCTAGGGACTCCTTGTAGCGCCCCTCCACGAACATCTCGTCGCCCGTGCTCGCACGGCCCTTGATCCGGTCGAGGTCCTCGGCGCCCCAGGCGGTCACATTGAGCTGTTCGTCGAGCAGGCTTTCGAGGTCGAAGAACTCGGCAGCCTTCGCCTCGGCCTGCTTGCGTGCCCGTGCCAAATCGGCAGCTTCGAACGGTGCGACGACGTCTCCCCTGGCTTCCGTGGGTCGTCCGCTCTGCGCCGCCTGCTCGCCGCCCCGGACCTGTGGTGTGGGGGCTTCAACACGCCCGGGCAGGAATACAAAGACGAACGTGGCCAATGCGCCAAGCACGAGCATCGTGATGCTGAAACCGACGACGCGGGGCGTCGTGCCGTACCGGCGCAATGGGCCGGGCGAGTGCCGACGGCGCGAACCGCGGTCCGACAGCGGCGCCTGCGCGGGCTGGATGTGAATTGGCTCGTCGGGCGTTGTCATCGTGGCAATGAACCGCTAGCGCGTCTCGCGAGTACGCGAGCCGTCCAAGAGCGACCCCAACCGCCTTGCAACCTACGTGTAGACATCAGGGCTGCTCATGGAGTCTTGTCGTCAAGCAAGTTGGCAGCGCCGCACGATGGGCATTTACGGGGATTCGGAACTTGCCGATGACCCCACGGCGTCCTTGAGATTCTCTTCGGCCGTTGCGACTGCCGCCGCGACCTCGGGATCCGGTGGAGGTAGTCCGAGCTCGCCGTAGTAGAGGGTTCGGAGGATTCGGCGTAGCTCCTGGTATTGGGCCTCGACGGTGCCTTGAAGGCTGAATGTCCGGTTCTCGAGTTCGATGGTGTGGGGCGAAATCTCGGCCTCGGCCGAGATGCCCAGTTCTTGAAGGGCATTGGCGTGGGATTTGGCCCTTTCCAAGTCACGGATAGCACCGATGGCCAACGTCGCGCCGCCGATGACCGACACGGCGCCGGCATATCGGGTCAGGGCGCGATCTTGCGTCTGGCCGACCAGGCCGGTCGTGATCCCAACGACACCCGCGATCGCCTTGCGGCGCACCTTCTCGCGTTGGTTGCGATAGGCGATCGCTTCCTTGTAGGTCTCGCGTCGCCAGCCTTGGTAGGTGGGATACATCCGGGCGTGAAAATTGTCGAAGTACTCGTCCAGGGTGTCGATGAAGAGGTACTCGCGCTCACGGACCTTGCGGACCCGATCGAGGGTGGGGTCGTTCTCTGCCGGAAGTCGCCGAATCTCGAAGACTCCCGGACTCGTTTGCACGAGGTAGTCGGCGAATGCGTCCGGCGACATGTCGGCGGCGAATTTCATCTCCGCCGTGGTCCGGATCCGCCGCACTTCCTCCGGCGAAAGCGTCTTCAGATACGCGAGCATGTCGTCCGCCAGCCGTCGGTAGACCGACTGGAACGGGTCGATGTCTCGGGGAACTGTCTCGCCGTAGGCGTACTTGCTTGCGAGTGCCTCGTAGCTCGTGGCGAACCACAGCTCCCCCCGCGCATCGCGAACCTCGACGTTCAGGATCATGCGTTCGCCGTCGGAATGCACGATGACGCCGTTCACCGTGACATCGACGGCATGCGTGGGATTGGGGGTCACCCGCACGGCGCCCCAGTTGCCCGTGGACTGCAGCAGGTTCTTGGCGACGTAGGGCATGAAGTTGGCCTCGGCGCGACGCACCTCCGGCGCAATGTTCTGCGCGACCTGATCGTCGAACGCGACGGGCACGTTGGCGTCGAAAACCGCGATCCCGACGTCGAGCAGCATGTCTTCCGGCACATTGACGAGTTGCTCGGGAGGTGTCATGTCCACGACCCGAACGGTGTGGGACGCGCAACCGGCCGCGAACACTGCAACCGCGAACGCCGCCGTGACGCGGCGCCGCGCCCCAAGGTCTCGGAAGATCGAAGGGGGGCGTTCAGCGACCGCAACAGGCAGTCGCGGTTTGCCTCGGGATTCGGTTCTCGACATCCGGTGCGCCTTGGGAATCTACAGGCCGTCTTTGTAGCGCCGGTACTCTTCCCACAGTTGCTCGCGCAATTCCGGGTCGGTTTCCGCCATGGCTGCCTCGCGAAGTTGACGCGCGACCACGTCGTCGTCCCGGGCATCGGGTCGATCCGGCGGAAGCGGCGTCGCGGGTGCTTGCGGGATTTCGGGTTCAGCCGTGGGCGGCGCTGGAACCGAGTTTCCCGGGACATCGCTGGCGACCGTGCCAGGTCCGGATTGGCTCGCGACGGTGGTGATTCGCTCATCCAGGATTTCGCCGTCGAGTGCTCCCAGGGCACGCGCCAACGCATCGACCTCGCCCGCCTGATCGGCCTCTGAACCGCCGGGTGCCGAACCGCCGGCCTGCGAACCGCCGGCCTCTGAACGGCCGGCCTCGGCACCGGTGCCTTCTTCGCCGGCTGGTCGACCATCGCCCGCCGGTCCACCGTCCTCGGATTCCTCGCCGTCTTGGCCGGCCCGTCCACCGGCTGCGCCGGCTTCCTCGCCTGTCTCGTTGCTGACCTCCCAGCCGCCTTCCGGGCCGCCGGGTTCGCCACCCTCATCGCTACCCGAGGGTAGTTCCAGGCCGCCTTGGCCGCCGCCTTGCTGGGGACCGCCGCCAGGTGGCTCGATGCTGGGGCTCCCGGCGTCACCACCCCCTGATGGTTGGGACGCTGAAGGCAGGGACGGCGACGAGGCGCTAGGAGACGAAGCGCTGGGCGACGGCAAGGACGGGGACGGCAAGGACGGGGATGACGATGACGGCGACGGCAATGACGGCGGTGAAGGCAGCGATGAGGGCGAAGGCTGCGAAGGCGGGGACGGGAGCGGTGGCGGCGATGACGATTGCGGCGAGCCGCTGCTGGGGGTGCTCGGCATTGGATTCGGCATCCTCTGCTGCTGGGCCGACGGCAGCGTCACCACGCAGCCCGCCAATACCAAAGCCAAGGCAACCGCGGCCGCGCCGATCGTCGATTGCCTGATTGATCGCTTCAAGTGTTCTGCCGAATGCAAACGGCTTGGTCGTCTCATCGCAATCTCCTTGAGAGTCCGGTCCGTGCTGTTTCCACAACACGCCGGTCCTCGCCGAGGTGGTGTACGAACGAAACCGGTTCTCCCGTCGCGCCGCCGGGGCGATTGGCGGCATCAGTCTGAACCTTGGTACCACCGTCAGGAGGGAAGTCGTCGGTAGGGTAGTACATGAATTCGTGGCTTACCCGGACATCGTCCGTGGCGACGGTGGTTTCACCGTCGAACGCGGGGCGGTAGCGGGCACGGCGCACCGCGCGCCGCACCTTGACGTCCATGAGATTTTGCGGCTCGGAATGCAGGGTCGCTATACGACTCACGCCGCCGGACGCGTCGACTCGAAACGACAGTTCCACGATGCCGCTCCGGGGACGCCCGGCCGCCGCTCCGTCGGTATCCGGGTCGCCAGGCAGCGGAAGGTACAGCGGCGTCGGCGCGTCGAAGATCTCGGCAAGCTGGTCCGGTTTGGCTTCCAGCAGTCCCCATACGTGTCGATACAGGGTCGTCGCGCGGTCGTGCTTGCCGAATATCAGATACCAGTCACCGAGTTCCAGTACCGCGTCGGCGACGTCTTCGTCGGAAGACTTGGCGCTTGCCATGATGACATTGACGACCTCGATCAACGCGCGTTCGCCCTTCGCGAAGTTGTTGATGACGGGCATCGTCCCGTACCGGTAGCCCACCTGATGACTGGTACCGGGGGTCGTCTCCTTCTGGTAGGGAGGAAAACGCTCGCTTCGATACGTCGCCGCCATGCCACGTAGCGCCCTCAGTCGGTTCGGATCGGCGGCGGCGAGGGACCCGTCGGCCACAGACAAGGCATGTTCGTAGAGCCCGCGCGCCGAGAAGATGTTGTAGTTGACGAGATACCAGTCCGCCAGGGAGAAGATCCCAGGTAGCAACGACGGGTTACCGCCGCCGTAGCTGCGCAACAGGATGTCGTAGGCGTATTCGTGTCGGCGATTGGCTTGGGCAAGATCGCCGTTCGCGGCCAGTACGCTCGCTTCCCGGTAGACGATTTCGACTTGGCTCGGATGGTGCAGACCGCGGTTTACGCGGGTGATGTGAACGGCGCGGTCAAAGGCGCCAAGCGCGCCCTGGCGGTCGCCGACCCCCGCCAGCGCGTCCCCGAGCACGACCAACGGACGGGCCAGCTCGATGTTGTAGCGGTTCGAACGGCGTTCGATCTTCTCGATCTCGAGTTCGACGATGTTGATCGCTTCCACGTGCTCGCCGATCGCGACGAGGCTCTCCGCGTTGTCCACCGGGGTCTGGGGTTGGTCGGACTCCTCAAAGACGAGCGCCTCCGAGCGAGGCGCGATACTCGACTCGGTAACGGCAATCGGCGGCGTCTGCGCCGATATCGAATGCGCGGCGACGGCGCTCACGGCGATGCCGACGATGGCGGTGGGGTGTTTGAACACGTCGCTTTCCTGGCTGGTTCGATGCGCCGTCGTGGGCAAAGTTCCTTAAATCGAGTGTCTGCGCGGATCGTAGCGCAGTCAAGGTGTTTTCATCGCCCCGAAGCGACCAATTCAGCTTGCATTCAGCTTCGGATCGGGCATTGAAGATGCCAAAGCGCCGTCTCGCGAAAGCCTGGACACCTCGAGCCTGTCTCGCCACTGGCGTGGGTGCACCCGTTTGGTCGTTTCGCTACCATCTCGCGCCTCCAATCCAGCGGAACCGCCGACGTCGATGGACGGAACGGACCACGCAATCAACGCGGTTGGGCTCGAGTGTCCGGAGCCGCTCATGATCCTGCGCAACAAAGTGCGCGGCATGGCCGAGGGGGAGACCGTTTCCGTCGTAGCGACCGATCCATCGACGGTGCGGGACTTCACGAACTTCTGCCGCTTCATGGGCCACGAATTGGCGGAGTCCTCCAAGGACGGCGATCGATACCGATTCATTATCCGCAAACGTGTTAAGCCCGCCCGTTAGCGTGCTGGGGCGGGCGGGCGCGGCACGAGCTCCCTGCACCGTCACAGGTTTCACGCGCCCGGCAAGCGGTCTCGCATCCCACGCCCCAAGGGCTTCGTGGCGTCCACCGGATTGCTCTGTCGTGCCTCGACCCAGACGCCCGGCTTTCCATGGCTGAACGTTGCGAAGCCGTCGTGATCGGCGCCGGCGTGGTGGGGCTCGCGGTCGGCCGGCAACTTGCCCGCGCGGGTCGGGAGGTCCTGGTACTCGAACGTCACGAACTCATCGGTTCCGAGATTTCGAGCCGCAATTCCGAGGTCATTCACGCCGGCATCTACTACCCGACGGGTTCGGTCAAGGCACGAACGTGCGTACGGGGCAAGGCGCTCCTCTACGAGCACTGCAAGTCCTACAACGTGCCCCACGAGCGCGTTGGCAAGATCATCGTGGCGACGGCGGCCGCGCAACGCGAAACGCTCGAGGCCTACCGGCGCCAAGCCCTCATCAACGGTGTTGGCGAGCTTCCTTGGATGACCCGGGCGGACATTCTCGCCCTGGAGCCCGAAGTGGAGGCGATTGCGGGGGTGTATTCGGAGTCCACCGGCATCATCGACAGCCATGCCTTCATGCTGAGCCTGCTCGGCGACATCGAAGCTGCCGGCGGGTCCATCGCCTACCTGACGGAGGTGACCGACCTCAAGCAGGTTGGCAGGGGAGTTCGGGTACGTTGCGGCGACTTCGATCTCGATGCGGACGCGGTCGTCAACGCGGCAGGACTTGCGGCACCGGCCATGGCGGCACGGCTCGGTGGAGCTCACACCGGCTACTACGCCAAGGGCCATTACTACACGTTGTCCGGTAAGTCGCCTTTCAGCCGACTGATCTACCCGGTGGCAGAGGCCGGCGGCCTCGGTGTGCATGTCACCCTGGACATGGCCGGGCAGGCCAGGTTCGGGCCCGACGTGGTCTGGCAGGACGACGAGGACTATGGCTTCGACGGCACACATATCGGGGCGTTCGTCGAAGCGATTCGTCGCTACTACCCCGGCCTCGACGAATCGCGGCTGAATCCGGGCTACACGGGCATCCGCCCGAAACTCGCACCCCCAGGCGAGCCGGCGTCGGACTTCGTGATCGAAGGCCCGGCGGACCTCGGCGTACCCGGGTTGGTCAACCTGCTCGGCATCGAATCGCCGGGATTGACGTCTTCGCTCGCAATCGCCGAAGAGGTGGCGGAAATCCTGGCCGCGTAGGGGACGCCCTCGTGGTGTCCCGCCTTGGTGGCCGACAACGTCGAGGACGTGAACGCCACACAGATGGGCTCCGACGGGTCCCGCGCTATTGCCGGTAGGTCGACAGGAAGTCGGCGATGCGGGCGATGGCGTTGGCCAGTTCCTCGGCCCGGGGTAGGAACACGAGCCGGAAGTGGTTCGGCGTGTCGACATTGAAGGCGCTGCCCTGCACCACGAGGATCTTCTGCTTGCGGAGCAGGTCGAGGACGAAGCGCTCGTCGTCGACGATGTTGAACCGCTCGCGGTCGAGTTTCGGAAAGACGTACAACGCACCACCCGGCTCGACGCAACTGACGCCCTCGATCTGATTGAGCATCGAATGGGCGACCCGGCGCTGTTCGTAGAGGCTGCCGCCGGGCGCGACGTACTCGGTGATGCTCTGGTAGCCGCCGAGCGCGCCCTGTATGGCGTGTTGGGTCGGCACGTTGGCGCACAGGCGCATCGATGCCAGGATGTCCAGCCCCTCGATGTAGTCACGGGCTCGCTCGGTGGGGCCGCTTACGACCAGCCAGCCGGTACGGAAACCGGCGACGCGGTACACCTTGGACAGACCATTGAAGGTGACGGTCAGGACATCCTGTGACAGCGACGCCAGGGGATGGTGTACGGCACCGTCGTAGACGATCTTCGAATAGATCTCATCGGCGAACAGGACGAGGTTTCGCCGCCGGGCCCAATCGGTGATGGCTTCGAGAGTGGTCCTCGAATACACGGCACCGGTGGGATTGTTCGGATTGATGACGACGATTCCCCGGGTCCGCTTGGTGGTCTTGGCGCGAATGTCGTCGAGATCGGGCGCCCAGTCCGCGCTTTCCTCGCACCGGTAGTGGACCGGCACGCCGCCCGACAGCCGGACCACCGCGGTCCACAGCGGGTAGTCCGGTGCGGGTAGGAGTACTTCGTCGCCATCGTTCAACAGGGCCTGCATGCTCATGGCGATGAGTTCGCTGACCCCGTTCCCGATGATGATGTCGTCGACGTCGACGTCGGCGATTCCCTGCCGTTGGCAGTCCTGCATGATGGCCTTGCGCGCCGAGTACAGACCCTTGGATTCGCAGTACCCCTGCGATGCCGGTACGTTGTGGATGACATCGCGAAGCAATTCTTCCGGTGCCTCGAAGCCGAACGGCGCCGGGTTGCCGATGTTGAGCTTGAGAATCCGGTGACCCTCTTCTTCGAGGCGGTTGGCCTCGGCCAGCACCGGTCCCCGGATCTCGTAGCAAACGTCCGCCAGCTTGGTGGACTTGACGATGGGATCCCGCCTAGGCGCGAACGGCGCCACGATGGCCGGGTTGGTTTTCATGGTGCTCATCCTAAGCGTAGAATCCGCGAAGCTCGGCAATGGTACAGGATTGGACAATGGACAAGGCAGTCGGTGCCGCGGCTTCCGATGGGCAGCAGGGCGCACCCGAAAAGGTCGTCAAATCGGATGACGAGTGGCGCGAGGAACTCACCCCCGAGCAGTACCAGGTTGCGCGCCGGGCAGGGACCGAACGGGCGTTTACCGGGGAATATTGGGACACCAAGGCCAAGGGCATGTACAACTGCCGTTGTTGCGGGACGGCGTTGTTCGACTCCGATACCAAGTACGACTCGGGCACGGGGTGGCCAAGCTTCTACGCGCCCGCCGCGGACGACGCGGTCGCCACGAAGCGCGACAGGTCGTTCTTCATGGTTCGAACTGAAGTGCTCTGTGCGCGGTGCGATGCCCATCTGGGCCATGTCTTCCCGGATGGTCCGGTGCCCACGGGACTGCGCTACTGCCTGAACTCGGCGTCGTTAAAACTCGAAACCGAAGACGACTAGTCCGTAGCAATACGGACCAACCCGGGCCCGGGACGCGTACGTGCAGGGAACAACGGGATCGTAGGGGACGGGCTTGCCCCGTCCCGTTGCCGGAGAAACCGCAAATCCCCTATGCGGGCGACCGCAAGGATCGCCCCTACGAGCCGTGGCCCGCCGCCGAGGGGTCTCAAGAACGCTAGAAACCGATCGCGGCGCCTTCCTTGCGATGATCCGATGCCGCGCAATAGCCACCGTCGGGCAACCGGTAGATTAGCTGTGCGCCGCCGAACAGCCGATGGTCGGCCCCGGTCTCGACAGCATGTCCACGGTCGGCGAGGTCCTGGGCGACGCCAGCCGGGTAACCGTCCTCCAAGGCAACCGTGAACCCGGGCGTGACGTGCCATCGCGGCGCATCGGAAGCGGCTTGCGGATTCTCGCCGTGATCGAAGATGCGGGTGACCATCTGCACGTGACCCTGATGCTGCATGTGGCCCCCCATGACGCCGAAACTCATCGCGGGTGAGCCGTTGCGGGTAACGAACCCCGGGATGATCGTGTGGTACGGGCGCTTGTTTGGACCGACGACGTTCGGATGAGCCGGATCCAGCACGAATCCGGCGCCCCGGTTCTGAAGCGCGATGCCCGTACCGGGAACGACGACGCCGGAGCCGAACCCCATGTAATTCGACTGGATCATCGAGACCATCATGCCGTTGGCGTCGGCCGCAGACAGGTACACGGTGTCCTGACTCGTCGGTAGCGCGACCGGGGGCAACGGTGCGGCGCGCTCGGTGATGCTGGCTGCTGCGGCAGCGATGGATCCGGGTTCCAACAACGAATCGGGTGCCAGTCGCATGGCGTCGGGATCGGCGAAGTGATCGAACGCCGCGCGAAGGGCGATCTTCATAGCTTCCACCTGCAGGTGCGTCCACTCGGCTGAGCCGGGAACCCGACGGTCCGTGTGGAGGTGGCCGAGGATGGCCAAGGCGATCTGGGCTGCTAGTCCCTGGCCGTTGGGGGGAATCTCCGCGACGGCGACGTCCCGGTAGGGCTGCACGATCGGGTCGACCCAGTCGGCCCGATGTGCACCGAGGTCCGTAGCGCGGAGTGCGCCGCCCTCGTCACGGGCGGCCGTCTCCATTCGCCGGGCCAATTCCCCGCGGTAGAAGGATTCCCCCTCGGTTGCGGCGATGGAGTCGAGTGTATGTGCCAAGTCCGGGTTGGCGAAAATATCGCCTGCCGTTGGCGCTCGACCGTCGGGCAGGAAGTGCGCCAGGAAGGCCGGGAACCCGCTGAACGAATCGGCCGCCCGTGCCCAGATCGCGGCCGTCTCGTGACCGACGTGGAATCCCTGCCGGGCGTAGTGGATCGCTGCGCTGAATAACTCGGGGAAGGGCAGGGTGCCGAATCGACGGGACAGGGCCACCCAGGCACTGACCGCGCCCGGCACGGTGACGGCGTCCCAGCCTCTTTGCGGCATGACGCTGTGATGTGCGAACCGGTCGAATGTCCAGCCCGCGGGGGAGCGGCCCGAAGCATTCAACCCGATCAGTCGATCGCCGTCCCAAACGATCGCGAAGGCATCGCTTCCGACGCCGTTGTTGCACGGTTCCACCACCGTGAGGGCGATCGCCGTGGCGAGAGCGGCATCCACAGCGTTGCCCCCTTTCCTGAGTGCTTCGATTCCCGCGCTGGCCGCAAGGGGTTGGGATGTCGCCACTGCGTTGCGGGCGAGCACCGGGGCCCGCCTTGACGCGTAGGGGAACGACCAGTCGATTTCCGGTCGCATCAACGTGCCCCTCGCAACAGATTCGCGGGCGAGTACTGATCGGTCAGGGGACGCTTGCTGGTGTCCCAGTCGACTTTGGTGGACATACGCCGCGGGTACGACGTGATCGGAACGTCGTACGGTCCGAGGGCCGCGCGCCATGCCCGCGAGTTGGCGCGTAGGGTGGCCTTGTCCGGAAGCGGCGCGTTTGTCGCGAGGATCACGCGATTGTTGCTTGTGCTTACTCGCAGATTGAAGAAATCTCCGAATACAAGCCGATAAGTCTCTGATTCATAGTCGTAGAGCCGAGAGGTGGCGAAGGTGTTGGCCGCAACAGCACCGCTTGGCGACAGGAGCCTCCGGGTTTCGTCGAGGAACTCGGCGGTCATGAGGTGCTCGGGAATGTAGTCGCCGCTGTAGGCGTCGAGGATGACCAGGTCGTATTGACGCTCCTGCTGCAGGGCGCGCTTGACGAACACCCGGGCGTCCCGTATGTGAACCCGGATGCGCTCGGTCTCTTGGAAGTCGAAATACTTGCGCGCGGCATCGACCACCCGGGGGTCGATTTCGACCACGTCTATCCGGACGTTCGGCAACAACTCCGCGAGGGCGGTCGGCAGCGTACCGCCACCGAGACCTGCCACCAGCACGGTTCGGGGTTCCGGAACGAGCAGTAGCGCCGCCATCATCATGCGCGTATAGCTGAACACCATCCGCTGCGGGCGACGCGGATCGACGCAGGACTGGTTGCGCGAGCCGTTCCGGACGCTGAACTGCAGGCAAAGCCGCCCCGGTTCGGCCACCACCATGATGGTGTGATAGAGCGATTGTTCTCGATGCAGTACCTCCCGGTCGGCGGCGACCGGGCCCGACGCCAGGAAACCGACGAGCAGGGCGATCAATGCGAGGGTGGAGAGGTCACGCATGCTGGTCGAGACCGCGACAACCGACGCCCACGGCGCCGAGCACTAGCAGGGTCCCGGCAAGGACGGCCACGATGGTGTCCATTTCGAACCAGAGAACGAAATAGAAGCTTGTCGCGAGCGTACCCAGGGCGCTACCGAGGGTGGAGACGAAGTACAGCGTGCCGGCCACTTTGCCGGACTCCTCCTTGTGCCGGACCAGGAGGCGAACCGAATAGGGCGAGATCGTGCCGAGGACCACCGTTGGCGCGACGAACAGGGCGAGTGAAGCGGCCAAGCTTCCGTAGCGGGGATCTTCGACCCGCTCGAACACCCAGACCATCACGGGTTCCGCCAGGTAGACGATTGGAACCAGGATGACGGCGGCGATCAGGAAGAGGCACCCGAACTTGGCGAGCGAGGGAGCTCGCAGGCTCAGCCGGCCCCCGATGAAGTAGCCGACCGAGAGCGACAGCATGAACACCGTGATGATGCTGCCCCAGACATAGATGCTGCTGCCGAACCATGGCGCGAGGATGCGCCCGCCCAAGAGCTCCAGCGACATGATCGAGAACCCGCCGCAGAAGGCGAGGGTGTTGATGAGCAGGAATCGGCGCGTCAAACGGACACCGGTCGGACTTTGCTAGTCCCGCTATCTACCCTTCCAGTTGGGTGGTCGCTTTTCCGAGAAGGCGCGCGGCCCTTCGATGAAGTCCTCGCTCCCGGACAGGGTGGCCACCGATTCGTAGCGCACGGCCATGGACTCTTCCAGCGACCCCATGCTCATGCTCCGGTAGACGACGTCTTTGCTGGCGCGGATCGACAGGGGTGCGCATTCGAGGGTCATCTGCACCCAGCGATGGGTCTCCTCCATGAGCTTGTCGGGGGGCACCACGGCATTCACGAATCCGAGGTCGTAGCCCTCCCGGGCCGGTACATGGCGTCCGGTGAGGATCATCCCCAGGGCGCGCTTCACGCCGATCTGGCGCGGCAGTCGCTGTAGCCCGCCGGCCAGCGCGGCGAGTCCGACCCGGGGCTCGGGCAGTGCGAAGACGGCGTTCTCGGAAGCAATGATGATGTCGCACGCCAGCGCGATCTCGAATCCGCCGCCCATGGCGACGCCATTCACCGCCGCGTATACGGGCTTGGTGAGATCGAACCGCGAGGTCAGACCGCCGAAGCCCCGGGGCGTCGGGACGCGCTGGCCACCCTCGGCCTGGTAGCGCAAGTCGTTGCCGGCGCTGAATCCACGTCCTTCGCCCGTGATGATGGCGACCCACAGGTCGGGGTCCGCCGCGTAGTCGTCGAATACCTCACCGAGTTCCGCGTTTGCCGGCGGGTGTAGCGCGTTCAGCCGCTCGGGTCGATTGATGGTAACGGTCATGATGTGGTCGGACTTGTCGACCTTGCAGAATTCGGGCATTGGTTCTTCCTTTGTTTGGCGTCGCGTAAATGCGATGGCGCCGCGCACGACCATCGGCCTAGGTGGCGCCGCCGAAGACCGGCAAGTGTGTCCACAGTGCCGGATGGCCGTCAAGGACCAAGACTCGGCACCGCCACCGATATGGCCTCCGACCCCATGTGGCGCACCCGAACCCCGCCGGGTCAGGCCGATCGGCTCACCCCTCCTTGGCATGGTTTGTCCTGTCCCGGGTGGCTGTAAACTCGGTCCATGCGTACATCGAACCGGCGTGAAATGGTGCGCCTCGCTGCCACCGCCTGCTGGGCGGCTTCGTTCGCACTGTTGTCACCGGGATGTGGCTTCGAGCGTGCCACCGGCGATGCCATGGGGACGACCTACGCGATTCAGGCCGACTGCCCGGCGTCGCTGCCGCACGACCGGATCGACGCGGAACTGGTCCGGATCAACGCGCTGATGTCGACCTACGATCCGCACTCCGAGGTTTCTCGCTTCAACCGGGCGCCCACCGGAGTGCCAATTCCCGTTTCGGCCGATCTCGTCGAAGTGGTGGGTGCCGCGTTCTCGGTCGCCGAACGAACGGGTGGTGCCTTCGATGCCACGGTTGCGCCGCTGGTGGGTCTATGGGGATTCGGTGCCGCAAATGCGCGGCCGGCACCCGCTGGCCCCCAGGTGGAGGACACCTTGCGTTTGGTGGGGTACCGACGCGTCGCGCACCGCCACGACCCGCCGACACTCGAGAAACTTCAGTCGGCGACACTCGATCTCTCGGGCATCGCCAAGGGCTTCGCGGTGGACCGTGTCGCCGGTCTCCTGGACGACGCGGGTTGCCGGGCATACCTGATCGAGTTCGGTGGGGAAATCAGGGCCCTCGGGAAGGCGCCGGGTGGCGGTCCGTGGCGTATCGGGGTGGAGTCGCCGTCGGGGCCGGACCATGTCAGGACGCTGATGCTTGAGGGCAGTGCCCTGGCGACCTCTGGCGACTACCGACAATTTCGGGAAACCGACGGTGTGCGGGTATCCCACATCATCGACCCCCGAACGGGGTACCCGGTCCGCCACGGCCTGGCCTCCGTCACCGTGGTCGCCGATACCGCCATGGTCGCGGATGCCTTCGCGACGGCCCTGCTCGTCATGGGAGAGACGCAGGCACACCGGTTCGCCCGCGATACGGGCCTCGCGGCGTTGTTCATCGTTCGTGCGGACGGGGGCTTCGAAGTGGTCCACAGCGAGGCCATGGCCACCTACCTGGGAACTGGCAGCGCTCCCTAGGTTCCTTGAGCGGCGCTGATGTGCACACGCAGGTTGCATTTCGAACAACGCTTGGGATCGCTCTTGGACGGC
>JAGWBM010000122.1 GCA_021295895.1 Pseudomonadales bacterium | reverse complement strand
TAGGCCGATGTGAGTTCGGCTTTCAGTGCCGCTCGGAACTCGCAGCCGGTGATGAGCGCCTGGATCGATCGCGACGCCGACTCGAAGGACGCGCGACCATTGATGATCTCCGGTCGGGCGAGTTCGAGGATGCGCGAACCGAGTTCGTTGTCGGCCACGAAACCCCGGTAGGCGGCCGTCGACAACAGGAAGCCCTCCGGAACATCGAATCCCGCCCGGGTCATCTGGGCGAGGGAACGGCCCTTGCCCCCGACTGTTTCCAGGGCGTCGTTGACGGTGTCGATTGGCGTGATGAGAGCGGAGTGATCGTTCACTGGAGGAGTCCTGACGGACGTCCTCTGTAATCGACTTCACCCGACGGATTGCGCGGACGGCATCGTATCAGACCCGCTTTGCGATCCAATGGGCTCGAACGTCTGACATACCCCGTTTCTGCGGCGGCCACGCACGGGATGCGTGCTAGAGTTTGGGGTCAGTCACAGACCGGGAGTCGCCCATGGGCACAGTACTCAATCCCACCGACTTCGCCGCCGCGCGGGCGGTGCGTTCGGCGAAGCTCGAGGAACTCGGGGTGGCGCCGATCTCGATGGCTCCCGGCGAAGAGGATGCCGGCCACAGCCATACGCTTGTCGAGGAAGTCGTCGTCGTCCAGAGCGGCGAAGGCCAGATACAGATCGAGAACGAGTCCTTCGACCTCTGCGCGGGGTCGGTGGCGGTGGTGCCGGCCGGTCAGTTCCACGCCCTGTGCAACACCGGAGACGTGAACCTCGAAGCCGTGGCGATCTTCAATTCCAATGTCGATCGCGAGGCCGTGGTGCTGAAGACCCGGGAAGAGCACTTCGACGAGGGGGTGGACGTCGAAGCCGTGAAAGTCGAACTCGCCGCCCTCGGTAAGTCGGTCCGAAGATTGCAGCGGCAGCTTGCCGCGGCCGAGAAGTCGTGAAAGCGGCGGGATACGCGCGACGGCAGCCCCACGTGACCACGAGCCCCCCGAGCCGCGTCATGGACGAACGGGCGGTCCCAACCGTCGGCAAATCGGGATCGGTATAGCGCGATGTCCAACGTCATCGTCTTCATGTCCGACGAGCACAACCCGCGCTACTCGTCGCCCTACGGCCATGCCTTCATCCATACCCCGAACATGCAGTGGCTGGCCGACAACGGCACGGTGTTCGAGCACGCCTACTGCCCGTCGCCGCTCTGCGTGCCGAGCCGCTCGGCGTTTCTGACCGGCAAGCGCGTCCATGCGGTGCAGGCCTATGGCAACAACCGCATGGGCATACCGCCGGAGACCCACGGTCTCGGGGCCGTGCTCGCCGATCAGGACGTGCACACCGTCTTCATCGGCAAGGTGCATGCCTATCGGCCGGTGGCGGAACTGGGTTTTTCGGAGACGATCGTCACCCACGACGGCGCCGGCGACTTCAAACACCTCGACAAGGGACAACAACGACGACCGCTCGCCGTCCGCGAAGGGGCAATGGCACGCCGAGAGCAATACGGTCCCCACGAAACTCCCTGGGGAAGGGACGTCACCTACATGGACGCGGCCGTCGACTGGCTTCAGACACGCGCCCCGGCCTTGGGTCGCCCGTGGGTGTTGTACGTCAACCTCGTGAGGCCGCACTTCCCCCACTACTGTACTGAGGAGTTGTGGGACCAATACCGTGAACACGGGGATCTGCCGAAACACGGCGTCGAGTCGGCAACCGCGCAGCATCCCTACGCCGTCGACCTGCGCACGCACTTCCAACTGGACGGGATCCCCGAAGAGCACGTTCGCGGGCTGCGCCGGGGGTACTACGCGTGCGTCAGCTTCATCGACCTGCAACTCGGGCGGTTGCTGTCCGCCCTGGTCGAGGCGGATCTCGCGGCCACGACCAATCTCGTCTACACCTCGGACCACGGCGAGATGCTGGGCAAGTTCGGGCTCTGGTGGAAGTGCAACCTGCTCGAGGATGCCGCGCGGATCCCGTGCATCGCCGCCGGTCCGGATTTCCGGTCGGGCAGCCGGGTGTCAACGCCCGTCGACCTGCATGACCTGCAGGCCAGCGTGTTCTCGCTGACCGGTGCCGAACATCCACAAACGTGGCTCGGCACGCCCTTGGAAGGCCAGCCCACCGACGATCCCGACCGTGTGGTCTTTTCCGAGTACCACGGCCACGGCACCCGGGCCGGTTCGTTCATGGTCCGCCGCGGCGACTGGAAGCTGATCCACAACGTCGAGGCCGAAGATCAGCTATTCGATCTCGGCGACGATCCGGAGGAACTCGACAACCGGGTCGAGGCCAATCCGGCGAAAGCCGAGGAGCTCTCGTCAGCACTGGCCGGTATCTGCGACCCGTCGCTCGAGGACCGCAAGGCGGAGGCGTTCTGGGAGATGCAGTTAGTGCGGTCAACGGCTTCCGCCGTGGACTGACCGCCCCTGGATGAACACCCACCAGGCGTAACCGCGGCGCGCGGGCTATTCCAGCCAGGGGTATCGATAGGCGAAGGCGTCGTCCTTCGTCGCGTGGTCCCGCTGACCGCGACCGGTGACGGGTAGCTTGCTGCCGTCGATCCGGGGGTCCACGTGGCTCGCAAACCAATCGTCGAGTTCCCGGCGCAACGACCGGATGCGCCCGGTGTGTCCGGGCCGGCTGAACAGATTCTCTCGTTCCTCCGGATCGTCGGCCACGTTGTAGAGTTCGTGGGGTCCGGCGGGGTAGCGCCAGACCAGCTTCCACTCCCGAGAGCGGATCATGCGTACGGGTCCGTATTCGTCGAACACGTAGATGCTCTTGCGCTCGGCGATCGACCGCCCCTCGAGGAGGGGTGCGAAGGAACTGCCCGGCAGGCCGTCGGGCACGCGGTTCGCCTCGCCGAGGTACCCCAGGAGCGTTGGCAGCCAATCGTATTGGCTAAGAAGATCGGTGTTGACCACACCCGGCGGCACGTGACCCGGCCGGCGAATCAGGCAGGGCACCTTGACGCTGGTGTCGAACATGTTCTGCGGCCAGGTGGCGTTGCCCTTGCCGTACAGGCCGTGGTGGCCCATGTTCATGCCGTTGTCGCTCATGAAGACGACGAGGGTGTTTTCCGCCACGCCGTGTTCGTCGAGCCAATCCAGCAGTCGCCCGACGTTGCGGTCCATGCCGTCGAGCGCGGCGAAGTAGCCGGTCAGCTTGCGCCGTCGCTGCTCGCTGTCGGTGGGACTTGCGTATAGGCCGGCGGGCAGCGATTGGGCATCAGGGACCGAATCGAACGGACAGTTCGCGTAATAGTCGTCCCAGAGTTCGGTGGGATGGTGTTCGCGTCCCCACGGCGCGTGGGGGGCGGTGAAGTGAACGGCGAGGCAGAAAGGGTTCTCCGCGTCGGCCCGGGCGTCGAGGAACTGGAGCGCGTTGTCGACGAACAGGTCCGAGGCGTAGCTGCCCTCGTGTTTCCTGACCTCGCCGTCTTCCACCACCGGTACCACGTAGTAGCTCGTCCCGCCGTAGGGCATGGGGTTCCACGTTCCGAAGCCGGCGCGTGGCGTGAGGCTGTCGCCCAAGTGCCACTTGCCGGAAAGGCAGGTGTCGTAGCCGAGGCCGGCGAGCAATTCGGCGTAGGTCTCCATGCCTTGAAGAAACGGGACGCGGTCGGCGGGAACAGGCTGGTCCAGTCCCGCGTTGCTGGTGTCGGACTGCCAGTGCAGGAAGTCGTGAACCCCGTGCTGCGACGGGATGCGACCGGTGAGGATCGACGCCCGGGCAGGCGAACAGACCGGCGAGGTGCAGAAGAAATTGTCGAACCGGATGCCTTCGCGCGCCAGCCGGTCCAGGTTCGGTGTGCGGATCTCGGCATTGCCGGTGCAGCCCATGGCCCAGGCACCCTGGTCGTCGGTCAGGACGAACAGGATGTTGGGGCGGTTGGCGTCGCCGCTGGTCATCGGCGGCTACGATGCGATCGGGCGACCGAGAGCGGCCAGGAAGCCTCGTTCGTCCCTTGGCGAGACGAAAACCCGCGAATCTGCGTAGCAGATCAGGATGCGGGTGCTGCAGAGCGCGAAGTCCTCGCTGGACCGGACCGGATACTGCCAGTGGGGCCACCGCTTCACGGCAGTGATGTCAGCCAACGCAATGCGCCTGCGGCGGTACAGGGTGGACACCACGAGGTTCCCGTCGCCGATGCGATACGTGGTGCCGACAAGGAGCCAAACCGGCGTTGCGACGGCGACGACGAGCAACACCGCCGCGAATGCGCCGTATGGCCACGAGCCTGTCAGCAGCAGAACCGACAGGGCGGCGGTCCACGCGCAAAGCAGTATCTGGCCACAGGCGGGCCAGCCAACCGCGGAGCGGAAGATCTGTTCCGGGGCGGCCGTCGTCGGGAATGTCCGTTCATCCGCCATGGCGCTCGGATCCTCGGAAAATGCATAGAGCCCATGTTTTTACGCCAAGCGTCCCGGACTCTCAAGGACCGAAGCGGGTTCGGCACCGCCTAGTCAGAACACATCTGTACGGAAGTGCTATGGTCGCCTCGTCGTTGTGGATACGACTGCGGTCGATGGTCGACACGCTCACACCCGCTCAGCGCAGCGCCCTGATGTCCCGCATACGGGGCGTGGACACCAAGCCGGAACTCGCCGTGCGCCGCGCTCTGCACGCCCAGGGCTATCGTTACCGCATCCATTCTCGCGGGCTGCCGGGACGGCCCGACGTGGTGTTCACGAAACGCCGCATCGCGGTGTTCGTGCATGGCTGCTTCTGGCATCGCCACGGCTGCGCGAAGACGTCGGATCCGAAATCGCATGTCGAGTTCTGGCAGACCAAGTTCGAGTCCAACGTCGAACGGGATCACCGAAACCAGGCCCTATTGATCCGCGACGGCTGGCGGGTCTTCGTCGCCTGGGAATGCGAAGTGGAGAAGGACGAAACGCTTTTCGGGAGGCTCGCGGATTTCCTCGGACCGCCGCGGTTGTCCGAACCCGCAACCCGTCAATCCGGTCGGCGTCGAGGAGTTCATGCGACTTGCAATACGGCACCCTCAACCACCTGTCCCACGAGGACTTCGTCCGCGAGGTGCGGCTGGCGAAGGTGGCCGAGGCATCGCGCTCGCACATGAAACCCCCAACGAGTACCTTGTTGCCTTGGAGGCTGCCTGATCACCTAGTGCCAAAGGTACTGAGCCAGTACATCCGCTGGCGCCGCCAGCGAAACCACTCTATCGTTGCTCGTGTGCGGTGTGCTCCTTTTGCCGAAACCGTTTTCGCAAACTCGATTTCAGCAGACACACGCAGCACGACTCAACTCACCCGTACACCACTTTCGACCATAGCCCCACGCACATCTGTGCCCAACACAAGCCTGACTTGTATGAAGCGGCCGGCCATGTTGGAGTCGGCTGGCCGAGCGGCGGCAGTGCGGTCTCTCCGGCTCCTCCGCTCAACGAAAGACGCTTACTTCCCCGATAGCGTGGCACCTTGGACCAATAAGAAGGCAGTGATGCTGCGTCCGATCCAAGAGCGATGGCCTCCCCATCACCGACAAAGCCAACGTGCAGTGGCCTCGCGACACGCCTGGACGCCAAGCGTCGCAATCGTGTACTAAGCGTTTTCCGGCTCCATGGCAAATGCCGCAAGCTGGCACACCAATTGGCGACTTATGCGCTCGGTCGTCGAAGCAGTTCCGAATCTAGTTCGCAAAGCCGGGACCGGATGAACTTGCGCTTGGACCGCAAACAATTCGCGACACATGCACTCTTGTTCACCGTTCACTTCTTCGGGCTGCTCGGCGATATCCCACAACGTTTTGGACACCGAGCATGAACGCAATGGCACTCGGTCCGATCTCGCCGATAAGGACATTGACGCTTTGTCTTGGTCTACGAGACCGACATTATGCCTCTCGTATCCCGCGATTAGGAAGTCGTCCTTGTACGAGTTCCAGATAAACTCCTCGTAGCGATCATTGAAGAAATCGCCGAAACCGCCAGGTGGTCTGACTCCCCGCTCGAGCACGTGCGGAAACGAACCGACTGACGACGGTTCAACGAACGGCAAGTCGAGCAAGCAGTCTGGGAGCCGTTCGAAATAGAGCAGGCGCGAGACACCTGCTCCTTCGATGAAGTCGCGATATGGTACCGGCCGGGCGTCGGGGTCACTGTCGCGTCTGATGAGGTCGTCTATCACATTCGTGGTTGGCGGCTCAACTGCAACCCGGTGGTCGATGCATCGCGGTAGGTCGTCCCAAGGGAGACCAAAATACCCGCTCACTGCGCGATCATAGGGATTCCTTACCATGGTAAAGACGAGGAACGAGCGGGCCCCGTCTGGAATGCCGCGGTAATCGTGGTGCCCGCCGTACCAGATACCCCCATAGTGTCGCATCAGCCACTCGTTCATGGATTTCGACGCCGTACGTGGAATTCCGACGTAGACAAATTTATGGTTGGGTGAGATTATCATTCTGTAATACTGCTCGATCCGTTTTTGGGTGATGCCACCCCGTACCCGTCCGCAGCACGATTAGACGAATCGGCTTCGTGCATGTCAAGCGGCCGTTGGTAATCACCCGAGAGGGCGGATGGAACAAGGAATCGAAGCCGAAATTCAAGGAGCAGTTCGAGGAGAGGTACGGACGCGGCAACGAGACCACCGACGGTCCGATCATCAAGGATCCCAAGACGACAATCGACACGCTCGACCTGTCGCCAGCCGACGCGCAACTACTCGAATCCCGCGAATACCAAGTCACCGATATCGCCCGGTCTTTCGGAGTTGCCAGCTACCTCGTCAATCAGGAAGCCAAGAACACATCCGAAGGCGGTAAGGCAGTTCACGCGGCGAAGAGGCGCGGGGAAGCTGAAGGTTAGATAGCTTGACTTTGCGCTACCTTGTCAAAAAAGGAACGATATCGCGTCGGAAATGAAACCGAGAGCTTTCGAGCCAAATATCTCGTTACGGAATGCGCTCTCCACCGCCCGCTTGCGTCGGGAATGCCATCTTGGATCGTTTGGATTTCCGAAACCAACGGGAAGAACTCCCCACTTCTTCATTACAGACTACCCGGCGAGAACACGACCTTCGGATGGGACGGCGAGGCCAGTACCATACCCTCGCGGTCAGCCTACGAGTCCGCCGTCCAAAGACTATTCGGGCTGATCGCGGATGGCACGGACACGCCTATAGTCGTCGCTCGCGGCAACCCGGGTGATGCTGGTGATTGGGACCCCTATCACCTGCTGTCCTAGTCCGGCGTTCTCGGTGTAGGCTGTGTCACCGTTCCCAAGTCAAGGTGGTAACGGCGGTGGTTAAGGCAACCACCGAGTTCCGTATTCTCTCGCACCTTCAAACACTTAGTGAATACCTTGCCACTCACGCGCCAAAATCGACAGGCTCCAAGATTGCTGACCTCGAACGGCAACGACGAGGACCGATGACGCGCACGGCCGCCCATGCGTTGGTGGAGACGCTGGAGAACCAGGGTATCGACCGGGTCTTCTGCGTCCCCGGCGAGAGCTATCTCGATGTCCTCGACGCGCTTCGCGACTCGTCGATCGAAACCGTGGTCGCCCGCCAGGAGGGCGGTGCGGCGATGATGGCGGAGGCCGACGCCAAGCTGACGGGACGCCCCGGCGTCGTCTTCGTCACCCGCGGTCCCGGTGCCGCCAACGCCAGTTCGGGCGTCCACGTGGCCCAGCAGGACTCCACGCCGCTGGTGCTCTTCGCGGGCCAGGTGGCGCGTGCTGCCCGGGGGCGCGACGCGTTCCAGGAGGTCGATTTCGAGGCGTTCTACGGTGGGATGGCGAAGTCAGTCACGGAGGTGGACGATCCCAACCGGGTTTTCCGTGCCGCGTTGTCGGATCGTCCGGGGCCGGCGGTGGTGTCGCTGCCGGAGGACATGCTAGGCGAGGCCTGCGCGACACCTGCGCAGGATCGCGTCACCGTGAAGGAAGCGGCGGCGGATGGCGCGTCGCTGCGCGCATTCGATACCCGGTTGGAAGCGGCGCAGCGCCCGCTCGTGGTGGCGGGCGGTTCGGTTTGGCGCCCGGAGGATGCGACAGCGCTCGGGGAGTTCGCCGAGACCGCGGGCGTACCCGTGGCGTGCGTGTTCCGGCGCCAGCACCTGTTCGACCACGAACATGCCCACTACGCGGGCGACATAGGCATTGGCATCAACCCGGCATTGCGCCGCGCCGTCGAGGAGTCCGATCTGCTCGTGTTGCTCGGCACGCGGTTTTCGGAGATCCCAAGCCAGTCGTACGGGTTGCCCTTGGCGCGCACGCCGGTGGTGCACGTGCATCCCGACGCGTCGGAACTGCAGCGGGTGCATCGAGCCGAGCTGGCGATACGGGCGCGCCCCGGAGCTTTTCTGACGGCGTCGGCTGCGCGGGGGGAGCGAAGGGCGTATGTCGGTGCCCTGCACGCGGGCTATCTGGAGTGGTCGCGACTACCGCACCCGTCGCCAGGGGAGATGACGATGGGCAAGGTGATGGCTACGCTCCGCGACCTCGACGACTCGGCCATGATCGTCACCAACGGCGCCGGCAACTACTCGGCCTGGGTGCACCGCTTCCACCGGTTTCGCCGCTTCGGAACCCAGGTGGCGCCCACATCGGGATCGATGGGCTACGGATTGCCGGCGGCGATTGCGGCGAAGCTCCGCCACCCGGAACGCACCGTGGTCTGCTTTGCCGGGGACGGCTGCTTCCAGATGACGGGTCAGGAACTGGCGAGCGCCGTTCAGTACGACGCCCGCGTGGTCGTGCTGGTGGTGGACAACGGCATGTACGGCACCATCCGCATGCACCAGGAGCGCAACTTCCCCGGGCGCGTCCATGCCACGTCGTTGACCAATCCCGATTTCGCGGCCTTGGCGCGGGCCTACGGCGGCTACGGGGAACGGGTGGCGCGCGATGCCGATTTCCCAGCCGCGTTCGCCCGGGCCCGCAAAGCCGGCGCACCTGCGGTGTTGCACCTCGTGGTGAGCCCGGAGGCGATTACACCCGCCGCAACGCTATCGAGTCTGCGCGGTCGCTAGATCAACGCGAACGCGGTCACTCCGCGCTGATCAGCTCCGTCACCATGGTGCCGCCGCCGGCCATGGGGGGCAGTGTCGCTTCGCTTTTCACGGCAAGATGCGGCTTGGC
>JAGWBM010000016.1 GCA_021295895.1 Pseudomonadales bacterium | reverse complement strand
TCCGTAGGGGCGACCCTTGCGGTCGCCCGCATCAGACATACCCGCTCTGCCTGGCAACGGGACGGGACAAGCCCGTCCCCTACGACACGTTGTTCCCCGCACGTAACGCGCCCGAAGGGCGCGCGTCCGCGGCGCGGGGTGGAAACTTCCATGAAGCAAACGCGTCGTTTGTTGCCTGGCGGTTGGCGACCGCGAGCGGTCGCGTCTCGCATACCGCTCAGAGGCGCCGGGCAATTATTATGTTGATTGACATAATTTGAATACACATAATACCTCCCGTGGACTTCATTGACCGGCACGGCGAGATACAACGTCTCAATGACGCGATTTCGCGCCCGCGCGGCTTCGGCGTACTTTGGGGTCGTCGTCGTGTCGGCAAGACGCGGCTTCTCACGGAGTGGTGCAGACACAACGATGGCGTCTATGCCGTGGCCGATCAATCCGCGCCCGCTTTGCAGCGGCGATACCTAGCCTCGGCGTTGGCGTTGCGCTTGCCGGGATTTGACGAAGTGGAGTATCCCGATTGGCGAGCCCTTCTGCGCAGGCTCGACCGCGATGCCCATAGCTTGGGATGGCGAGGTCCTCTGATCGTGGACGAATTGCCGTACCTGGTTGCCGCCCAGCCGGAGATCCTCGCCGTATTGCAGAACTGGCTGGACTCGCCGACGCGTCAAGTCGGCCTTGTCGCGTGCGGTTCCAGCACGCGCATGATGCACAGCGCCGTCCTCGACAGCGGTGCGCCGCTCTACGGGCGAGCCGGCGAGGCGTTTCCGGTCCACCCATTGCGGCCAGGATTCCTTGCGGAGGTTTTCCCGCGCGCCACCGCTCGCGAACTGGTGTCGGCGTATGCCGTGTGGGGCGGAATGCCCAGGTATTGGGAACTCGCGGAATCCTTCGGCGCGGCGTCGAGCGCGGCAGTGGACACGTTGGTGCTCGATCCTAAGGGCCCTCTGCATCGCGAGCCCGACCGGCTGCTGCAGGCCGAAACGCCGTCCGCCACCGCGCTGCGGCCGCTTCTGGACGTGATCGGCAACGGCGCACACCGGGTGAGCGAAATCGCCGGTCGGTTGGGACGCCAGGCGTCGAGCCTAGCTGGACCGTTGGCAACGCTCGGCGAGATGGGTTTGATCCGCCGAGAGACTCCTTTCGGGAGCGATCCGACGTCCGGGAAACGCAGTCTCTACCAGATTGCCGATCCCTTTCTCCGGTTCTGGTTTCGTGTCGTTGCCCCCAACCGATCGCTGCTCGCCGCGGCGCCGCGGGAAACGCGGCTCGAGATTTGGCAACGGCACCGGACACAACTGGAAGCCTATGCTTGGGAGGAACTGTGCCGCATGGCCGTGCCGAATCTGCACAGGGCGGTTCCCGCGATCGCGGCCTTCGGGCCGCTTGGAGAGGCGCAACGTTATTGGCGGGGCAACGATCCGGAACTGGACATCGTGGCGCGCTCGGTCGCAGGGCCGGACATCCTCGTCGGAGAAGCGAAGTGGCGTGCGACGGGCGGACGACGTGGTGCGACGCGCGTCGGTACCCTCGTCGCGGACGCGGGTGCGCCGATTCGGTCCTTCCTGTTCACGCCGGACCCGTCGCGGGACCACGCCGATGTCGTCGACGCGCGGATGGTTCTCCAGGCACTCCGCTAGTGTCCTGCGCCGGAAATAACTTGAACCTACCGCACGGCGGATCGGGTTAGGGTAGCGCACGAAAAGTCATAACCGTAGACGTCAGTTGCGACACGAACACCAATCCCTCCAAACATAAACCTATTTGTGACGCGGCACACTAGCTCACCGGCGCCGTTCTGCTCGGAATGCCCGCGATTCAGCTGAGCCCGTACCGTGGCGAAGGCTTCGGCGGCACGCCGCGCCTAGATCGACAGCGCACCCGGGCGGGCCATGCTGCGTCGCTAGCCCGACTCCCCTCCCAGTTGCTCCCGAACCGCCGCAATGGCTTCGGCAGCACCCATTCCGTTTGTCGCCGAGAACAGCAATGTCCGGGTGCCTGGCGGCACTTCGGATTCGACGGAGCGGCGCACCTTCGTCCGTTCGCCGCGTTTCAGCTTGTCCGCCTTGTTGAGCAGGACGAGGAGAGGCATGGACCGGTCGGCGCTCCAGTCGATCATCTGCCGGTCGAAGGGCTTGAGCGTATGGCGGGCGTCCATTACGAGGACAACGCAGGTCAGATTGGCGCGGTGGTTCAAGTACTCGTCAACGGCGTGACCCCATGCCTGCTGGCGCGACTTGGCCGCGCGGGCGTAGCCGTAGCCGGGAAGGTCCACCAACCTTCCACCTTCGTTGACCGTGAAGAAGTTGATTAGCTGTGTGCGGCCCGGCGTCTTGCTCACCCGGGCGAGTTGCCGGCGGCCAGTCAGGCGGTTCAAGGTACTCGACTTGCCCGCGTTGGAGCGCCCGGCGAATGCCACTTCCGGAACATCGTCCCGGGGACAGGCTTCGAGCCGGTCGGCGCTGGTCAGGAACTCGCTTGCCAGCGCGCGGGGCGCGGGTGCCGTGGGCAGTCCATCGTCGGACACGGTGCTATATAATCCCGCCGCTCGGGAAGGCGGAGTCTAGCGGCCCCGGGGGCGAATTGCGCCGCCGGCGGCGTTGTTTTCGAGAACTTTCGTGGGGTCATGGTGAGATCGCTAACGATCATTGGGATTGGCGCACTGTGCGCGGTTGTAGGTGTGGCGAGTGCGTCGGCAGCCGAGGGCGAGGATGAATCGCGCCCCGGCGACGCCGCTGCGGGCCGCGTGCTCGCTTCGAAAACCTGTATTGCCTGCCACGGCGAAGATGGCAACTCCCTTATGGCCGGCTATCCCCATATCGCCGGCCAGAGCGCGCGCTACCTGTTCCGCCAAATGCAACTCATGCGCGACGGGAACCGGGATCCCGGAGACATGCTCGGTCAGTTGGACAACATGACCGACCAGGATCTTCGGGACATGGCGGCGTTCTACGCCAGCCAGACGGGCAGGGTTGGCCAGGCGTCGCCGGACGGCATCGAACTCGGCGAGGCAATCTACCGGGGCGGCATCGTCGCCAAGCAGGTCGCGGCATGCACGGCGTGTCACGCACCGGACGGTAGCGGCAACGCCTTGGCCGGTTTCCCGGGCCTCTCGGGTCAGACCGCGGAATACGTGGTCGAGCAGCTAAAAGCCTATCGCGAGGGTCAGCGCACGACGGACGCGGGTGACTTCGAGGGCATGATGCGCCACACGGTGGCCAATTTGACTGACACCGAGATCGCGGCCGTCGCCAACTACGTATTGGGATTGCACTGACCGATTGCGGCGCGGTCTAATGCGGCTCGTCGTCCGCGAAGGCAGATCCATGAAGCTTGTGGTCCGAACTCTCGCTGCTATCGCCCTGGCCATGACGGTTGCCGTCCCCGCCCAGGAATTCCAGGAGCGCAGGGACTACTTCAAACTGCCGGTTCCCGTTGAGACCCGGGATCCCGGGAAGATTGAAGTCGTGGAGGTGTTCTCCTACGGTTGCATCCACTGCTATCAGCTTGAGCCCATCCTGAACGCGTGGGTGCTGGCCCAAGGCGACGACGTCGATTTCCATCGAGTGCCAATGGCCACGCGGAACCTGAGAACCCTGGCCCAAGCCTTCTACACCGCGCAGCAGATGGACATCCTCGCGCAAGTGCATATGCCGATGTTCGAGAATATCCACGACTACGGCCTCGACATGACCCGGCCGCAACTGATCCGTCGAATGTTCGTCACCCAGGGGGGCGTCGACGAAGAAGAGTTCACGCGCACGTTCGATTCGTTCGCAATCAACACCCGGGTCCGCCAGGCCGATGCGCAAACACGCCTGTACCGGGTGCAGGGAACCCCCACGATCATCGTCGACGGCCACTACCTCGTGGATACGGTCTCGGCGGGAAGCGCCGAGGGCATGCTCCTGGTGGTCAACCACCTGATCGCCAAGGTGCGCGCGGAGCGGGAAAGCCAGGCCGGCGAAGGCGGCGTCACAGAGCAGCCGGCTCCGGCAACGCCTTGAACTCGACGACGGGCTAGCACGCCGCGTCGAAGCACGTCGACGCGAACCATGTACCTCGGCATTGATCTCGGTACGTCCGCCGTCAAGGCGGTGATCGTCGACAACGGCGAGGTTGTCGCCGAAGCCAGCGCGAGCCTGGAGGTTTCGAGGCCCGGACCCCGGATGAGCGAACAGTCGCCGGAAGACTGGTGGCAGGCAACCGACGCTGCCGTTCGGCAGTTGAAGGATTTCGCGCCGGGCGTCGACGCCATCGGCCTTTCCGGACAAATGCACGGTGCCGTTCTGTTGGACGACCGCGGGTCGGTCCTACGCAACGCGATTCTCTGGAACGACGGTCGCTCGCAGGCGGAGTGCTCGGAACTCGAAGACGCGGTCGATGTGGCGGCGTTGACGGGCAACCGCGCGATGCCGGGCTTCACGGCACCGAAGCTGCTTTGGGTAGGCCGACACGAACCGGAGATCTTTGCGCGGACCCGTACCGTTCTCCTGCCCAAGGACTATCTGCGCTACCGCATGACGGGCGAGTTTGCGAGCGACATGTCCGATGCAGCGGGAACGCTTATGCTCGACGTGGGCGGACGGTGTTATTCGGAGCGGATGCTCGCCGCCACGGGACTTTCCCTCTCGCATATGCCGCGACTGGTCGAGGGATCGGAGATCGCGGGGGAATTGCGCTCAGAAGTCGCCGATGGCTGGAGATTGAAGCGGGTGCCCGTCGTCGGCGGGGCCGGAGATCAGGCTGCGGGCGCGGTTGGTGCCGGCGCCGTGGTGGAGGGCGTGAGTTTCCTGTCTCTCGGCACGTCGGGCGTGTACTTCGTGCCGGACTCGACCTATCGACCCAATCCAATGGGCGGCGTTCACGCTTTCTGCCACGCGCTTCCCGGCATGTGGCACCAGATGTCCGTGATCCTGTCCGCCGCCAGCGCGCTGACGTGGGTGACGGGCCTCACGGGTGCGGACTCCGAAGCAGCCCTCATCGACGAAGTCGAGTCCTCGGGCACGGGCCCCCGGAGCGTCTACTTCCTGCCCTATCT
Organism: Pseudomonadales bacterium; assembly: GCA_021295895.1. Lineage (GTDB taxonomy): Bacteria > Pseudomonadota > Gammaproteobacteria > Pseudomonadales > Azotimanducaceae > VXYL01. Next base: position 27,638 of record JAGWBM010000016.1, on the reverse strand, counting down.
GTCGGGTGAGCGCACTCCGCACAACGACGCCAATGCGCTGGGCGCGTTCGTGGGACTCGACCACGATGTCGACCGCGCGCAACTGGCCCATGCCGTACTCGAAGGCGTCGCCTTTGCGCTGGCCGACGGTCAGCGGGTGCTCGAGGAGGCGGGGGCGAACATCGGCGAGGTCAGTGTGATCGGCGGTGGCGCGCGGAGCGTCTATTGGGGCCGCATATTGTCGGCCGCCTTGGGCCGACCCCTGACCTACCGCGAAGACGCGGCGGTTGGACCCGCTTTGGGTGCCGCACGGCTGGCCGCCCTAGGCCACCGGGGCGGTGATCCGGCCGAGGTCTGCCCGCAGGCCCCGGTAGTCGAAACGGTGGCGGCGTCGCCCGAGGAGACCGAGCGCTCCGCAGCGCGTTTCGCGACCTATCGGGCCCTCTACGAGGATCTCAAGGACCGTTTCCCGGCGCTTCACATCGCCTGACCGCACGAGGCGCGCCAAAGGGCCATAATCCGGAGTGCCGGAACACGGGGGAGATGGGCGATATGAGCTTTTTTGCGGATGTTGACACCATTCGCTATCAGGGGCCGGAGTCCACGGACCCCTTGGCGTTTCGCTACTACGATGCCAATGCCCAGGTGCTGGGCAAGACGATGAAGGAGCACCTGCGCTTCGCGGTCTGCTACTGGCATTCCTTCGACGCCCCCGGTTCCGACGTGTTCGGGGCGGGGGCTTGGGACCGGCCTTGGGCGAACGGCAGTGCGGATCCGATGGGTGCGGCCCGGGAAAAACTAGCCGCCGGTTTCGAGTTCATCGCGAAGCTCACGGCACCCTACTTCTGCTTTCACGACCGCGATGTGGCGCCCGAGGGGGCAACCCTCGCCGAGTCGGAGCGAAACCTGCTCGCCATCGGTGAGGACATGGCGCGTGAAATGGAGCAGACCGGCGTGAAGCTCCTGTGGGGAACCGCCAACCTTTTCGGCCACCCCCGTTACGCAGCAGGCGCTGCCACCAACCCGAACCCGGAAGTGTTCGCCCATGCCGCGGCCCAGGTGAAGACCGTCCTCGAACTCACCCACCAGTTGGGCGGGGAGAACTACGTGCTCTGGGGCGGGCGCGAAGGCTACGACACGCTGTTGAACACGGACCTCAAGCGCGAGTCCGACCAACTCGGCCGCTTCATGCAACTGGTGGTTGAGCACAAGCACAACATCGGGTTCCGGGGCACGCTACTCATCGAACCCAAACCCTGCGAGCCGACCAAGCATCAATACGACTACGACAGTGCGGCCTGCTACGCCTTCCTGCAGAAGTACGGCCTAGACGGCGAGTTCAAGCTCAACATCGAGGGCAACCACGCGACGCTCGCCGGCCACACCTTCCAGCACGAAGTGACCTACGCCATCGCGCACGGCATCTTCGGGAGCATCGACGCCAACCGGGGCGATCCCCAGAACGGCTGGGACACCGACCAGTACCCGAACAGCGTCGAGGAAGCGACCTTGGTGCTGTACGAGATAATGCGCGCAGGTGGCCTCGGGAGCGGCGGGTTCAATTTCGACGCCAAGCTACGCCGGCAGAGCGTGGCCCGGGAGGATCTCTTCTACGGCCATATCGGCGGCATGGACACCTTGGCGCGGGGCTTGTTGAACGCCGCTGTGTTGATCCAATCCGGCGAACTGGCCAAGCACGTCGCGAACCGCTATTCGGGATGGGACGGTGAATTCGGACAACGCATCCTGAACGGCGAGATGGACTTCGCCAGCCTGGCGGGCCATGTCCACACGATGAATCTCGACCTGTCTCCCACCAGCGGTCGTCAGGAGTTTCTCGAGAACGTCGTCTCGCGGTTCGTGCGCTAAGGCGTTCGATACAGTGCAAACGCGGAGCACCAATAAGCGTTCGACCGTCGGACACCGGATCCTGCGCCCGGGGCGGCGCAAAGCGAATGCGAAGCGCCGATTCGGCTTTGGGGCGTTGTTGAAGAGTGAGGGCCTCATTGCCGTGGTTGCGGTGCTCGCGATTTCGTTCCTAGCCTGCTTCGGCGTGGCGGTGCTCACTTGGTTCACGTACCGGGAACGGTACGGCGTCGGATTCATCGAGTACCTGAGGCTGTTCCTGTAGGGGACGCCATCGCGGCGTCCCGTGGTGACGGAACGACGCGGTGGGGTCGCCCCTACGCGGGAGCGTTCGGCGAGCGCTGGCAATGGGCTCCTTCCTTGGTAGAGTCGTTCATTCGTTGACAACCGGGGGCTGGCAATGAACAAGCTTGCTGGACGAATCATCGCCACCGTCGCGGCGGTCGTGATCGCATTGCAGATCGTGTACGCGGAAGAGAAAGAGGCGCCGATCACGGGAGCGACGATCGACGCTTGGGCGAGTGAACTCTCGAACGCCGGTCGCCAACCTCATCACCCCCGCCGTGCGCGTGGCCGCGGCCAAACTCGTCATCGAAGGCGTGTCGATTTCCATGGCGCATCCGTTGCTGACGGAGCGAGCGGCCGACAACACCTCGCCCTTCGAGCACCGGATGATGGCGACACCGGAACGGGCCGGCGGTTGGGCAACAGATTCCTGGAGCCTGATGTTCCACGGCTTCGCCCACTCCCACATCGATGCCTTGTGCCACCTGTCCGACGGCACAAGGGTGCAAGAACCTGGCTGTCACCAACATCGCCAACGGGATTTTCACGCGCGGCGTGTTGATGGACATTCCCCGCCTCAAGGGCAAGGCGTGGCTGGACGCCGGCGAACCGGTGATGGTCGCGGATCTCGAAGCTTGGGAGAAGGAAGCCGGGTTCGAGGTTGGCGCGGGCGATGCGGTGCTGCTCCATACCGGGCGCTGGGTGCGCCGCGCCAAGGAGGGGACCTGGGAAGGCGGCTACCCGGGCTTCCACGCGTCCACCGTGCCTTGGTTCAAAGCGCGGGACGTTGCCGTGGTCGGTACCGATGGCGGCCTTGACGTCTACCCCTCGGGAGTGCCGAACTCGGGGGCGCCGGTCCATACGCTGGTACTGACCGCCCTCGGCATGCCGGTGCTGGACGTTATGGACCTAACGAAAGTGTCCGAAGCCGCAGCCGAACGCAAACGCTGGACGTTCCTGCTCACCGCGGCGCCCATACGGGTACCGAACGGCACGGGTTCGGCGATTAACGCGATCGCGACGTTCTAGAAGTTCGTAGGGGCGACCCTTGCGGTCGCCCGGATCCGACATGCCGGCTACCCGGAAAACGGGACGGGACAAGCCCGTCCCCTACGATTCGCTGTTGCTTGCATGTGCCCCGGCCTTGGGGTGGCGCAGCCGCGCTGGAGCTCCGTGACATTCCTGATTCAAAAGTGCGCGCGGTAATTGGTGGCTCGCAATGTCACGTGCCTCTCGACATCGCCGGGCAGGGTGAAGAGCCTTGGGCGTTCCCGGAACTCGAAGACTCGATAGAGTTGATAAGTGTCGATGTTGGCCTTGGAGAACTGGATCTCGCCCGTGCTGATATAAAACGGCGTCCGTTTTCCGTAGCGCGTGGTCTTGACTTCGACGAAACGGTCTCGGCCGTTCTCTTCGTACGAATGGATGTCGTAGCCGAGATGGTCTCCCACCGTCTTGGATACCTGCTCGACACTTCGTGCCAGATGGTCCCTTCCCGCCCGCTCGAGCCGTGTCCTTTCGTAGGACACGATCAAGGTTTCACCAGCATCGCCGAGGGATCGGTTCTCGGCTTCCCGTTGCACATAGTCGAATGGCTTCGGGTTGTGCCTCGGCAGGGTGTATTGGGCCTGAGCCTCTGCGGCGACGAGTCCAGGCTTGGGCGGGTCGACCTGTATTTGCAGAATATCGGTCAAGGACGGGACCTCTTGAGGTGCTGATACTTCCCGAGACAATTGTTCGCGGAGGGGCGATACACGTTCGCCAACCACCTTTCGCAGCAGGGCCTGCACGTTTCCGCGCGGCTTGTAACCGTCGATGTAGGGAAGCCCCATGCCGTCGAGAACGGCGCTGATGTTCTGGTGCTTGAATTCGACCGAACCGTGGCTGCGGTCGTCTAGGTGCTCGCGCAGCAGTCGATTGTGGTCCTTCTTGTTGTAGGGCTTACCGGATAGTTCAAGAGCAAGCATGTTCAGGTAGTCCTGAACCGCGGCTTCTACTTCCTCTCGGCACCAGGCAGCCATGGGTGGTCAATCGTACACAAATGGACGAGTGTAGATGCCGACCTCCTATTGGGTCGCCGAGCATCGTCTGGAAATGGCGAGCTCTGCGGTCCTGGTCGACCGGGGGCGCTGAATGTGCCGCGCCGCCGCCGAACGTCATCTCACCAGTCGCAGGATCTGCTGGAGCAGATCCGCTTCCATGGGCTCGTCGTGGCCATCCCGGCGCGCGGCCTCGACGGCGTTGCGGTACTGAACGATTGAGATCGCCGCGCTAGCCTTAAGGCCGACTATGTCGTCTTCTAGCTGTTTGATACGGCGTTTCATCGAGTCGACGTCGTCGCGCGGGCGCCGTGTTTCCTCGTCCGTGAGATCGTCGGAACTGATCGACTCCTCGCGGTCCGAGATATCGGACCGTAGCTCGTCGATCTCGCTCCGGTTCGAATCGATAGCGTGGTTGCTGTTGCGCAGGTCGGTGAGCGACACGTGGACGGCACGCCCGAGGTCGTAGCCCCTTCGGAAGCTGGGCTCAAGCGCCGCGGGGCAGACCAGGTTGTGCGGTGCGCCGGAGCGGCCTTCGTCGTAGCCGTTGCTATTGGTGCAATACCGGGCGAGCCCACGTTCACGCGCTTCGAGGTAGGCCTGCGTGTCGGGAACCACGCCGTAGGGGGCACACTGGCGTCGATAACGATTAAGGTCGGATACTGGCCGGCCTCGTTGGCCGTCGGCCTCGCCCATTACGGCCCAGTCCGCAGACAGGCAGTCGGCTTCCGACAGCGTGGCGCAGCCCTGTAACCAGGCCCCGAGAACCAGAGTCGCCCCCACGAATGTGAACGGCAACGACCGGATTCGACTTGGTTGTCTCGACTTGCAGCGACCGGACATGGGATTGCCGGCGACTTGGCGGGAATTGCAATGGGTCGGCATGGCGACTCCGGGGCGACGTGTTACGACTCGAGACTATCGTATCGGGGGGTGGGGTTGAGGACCCGCCGGCGGCCCCACGCGTCGACGATGACCCGTTTCGTGCAGGCCGTCTCGAACACCTCTGGGTATTGTTTCGGGTAGTCGCTTTGGCACTCGGCGATTGCCGTCTTGGCGCGGTTGACGACGTAGCCGTGCACGAGGCGGGACTCCTCCTCGCTCAGGATCCCCTTGAATCCCGGCATGCCGACGGTGGCGTACGCGCCTTCGCGGACGATCACGTTCCAGCGCGAGTGGGCCGCGGCAGGTAGGTATTTCAGGTCCGGCACGGAACTTCCCGAGTGGACGTCGGAGCCGTGACAGGACGAACACCAGGTGTGGTAGAGCATCTCGCCGCTGGCGAGTTCCTTTTCGCTGAGTTCGATCTCGGGCGGTTCGGGGATGTTCACATAGGTGACGTCCGGTTCGGGCAGTTGGGCCTCGCCGCCCAGCTTGTAGGCCAGCAGGCGTCCCTCGGAGAGGACGTTGCCCCGGTGCCGCGGCGCGCCGGTGAACAGCGTGAACGAGCCGCCCCAACCGGCGATGACCGCGATGTACTGCTCGCCGTCGATGGTATAGGTCACGGGGGCGGCGACGATGCCCGTGTGTACCGGCGTTTCCCACTTGAGTTCGCCGGTGTCGGCGGCATAGGCGGCGAAATAGCCGTCGGATCGTCCCTGGAAGACGAGGTTGCCGGCGGTGGTCAGCACGCCGCCGTTCCAGGTGCTCGGATGCTGCACGCGCCAGGCTTCCTTCTGTGCGACGGGATCCCAGGCCGTCGATTCGAACATGGCAGCCCGCGCCTCAACGGTCTTGGGCGGCAGCAGGGGCGTCAGGTCGATACCGGAATTGAAGGCCCCGGGACGGTCCAGAATCGCCAGCGCTCCGCGCCCGTCTCCCAGTCGTAGGCCGTGACGTAGCCACGCACGCCGTATTCGCCGCCGCCGTTGCCGATCACGACGAGATCCTTTACGACCCTCGGTGCACCGGTGATTGTGTAGGGGCGTTCCGGGTCGATGGTCAGTATTTCCCAGATCACCTCGCCGGTTCCGGCGTCGAGGGCGACCAAGCGGCCGTCGAGGGTGGCGACGAACACGCGGCCCTTCCAAACGGCGACCCCGCGGTTGACGACGTCGCAGCAGGCGTACTTGCCCCAAGTCTTGGGTACCTCAGGATCGTATCGCCAGATGAGTTCGCCGGTGCGGCCGTCGTTGGCGTAGACGCGACTCCAGGTGCCGGTCGTGAAGACGACACCGTCGACGACGATGGGAGTTGCTTCGAGGCCGCGGGTGTCCTCCGTGTCCCAGTACCAGGCGAGGCCCAATTCGGCGACGTTGTCCGCGTCAATGTCCGCCAGGGGACTGTGGCGTTGTTCGTCGTAGGTACGGCCGTGAGCCAGCCAGTTGCCGGGTTCGGTGTCAGCCGCTTCGATGCGGTCGCCGGCCACGGACGCCGTTGCGGCACGGATGGCTTCGACCCGCGAGGCTGCCTCTTCGGCGGGTGTCGGGCCACAACCCGCTAACGCCCGCGATCGCTGCCAGCACAACGAATCGTCCAATCAGTTGCGCTCGTACGTACACCTTTGTCGACCCGAGACCGAAACCGCCGAAGCATACAACCTACCCGCCAATGCCGGTATTCTCATGGGGTCGGACAGGCACGGACCAAGCATCTTGGCGGAACCGCTGTTAATGGAATCCTCGGCCGACTGGGAACTCGAGCAACAGGAGTGGATCGAGGCTCTCGCCGGCGTCCTCGACGAGCGCGGCAACGACGAGGCCAAGGCGCTGCTGGCGCGCCTGCAGCACGAACTCTCCCAGAAAGGCATCGTGCTCACCGACGCGGCGCTCAACACGCCCTACAAGAACACCATCCCGTTGGCGCAACAGCCGCCCTACCCCGGTGACATCGAGTTGGAGAGCCGCATCGAGGACATTCTGCGCTGGAACGCCGCCGCGATGGTGCTGCAGGCCTACGACAGCGGATCCGGTGTCGGGGGCCATATCGCCACCTACCTTTCGGCCTCGACCATGATGGAAGTGGGCCTCAACCACGTGTTCCGGGCGCGAAGCGACAGCTACGGCGGCGACCAGGTGCACTTCCAGGCGCACACGGCCCCCGGGATCTACGCCCGCGCCTTCCTGGAGGGTCGGTTGTCGGAGACGGAACTCAAGAATTTCCGTCGGGAGTTGGCAGAAGGCGGTGGCCTGCCGTCCTATCCGCACCCGCGCCGGCTACCGCACTTCTGGCAGATGCCCTGCGCGAGCATGGGTTTATCCACGCCGAGCGCGATCTACCAGGCGCGCTTCGCCAAGTACCTCGAACATCGGGGTCTGAAGGCAGACAACGGCGGCAAGATCTGGGCATTCATCGGGGACGGCGAGTCCGACGAGCCGGAAGTGCTTGGCACCATCGCCATCGCGGCCCGCGAGCAACTCGACAATATCGTGCTCGCGGTTAACTGCAACCTGCAGCGGCTGGATGGTCCGGTGCGCGGCAACGGCAAGATCATCCAGGAGTTGGAGCGGGCGTTCCGCGGTGCCGACTGGCACGTCATCAAGGTGATCTGGGGCAGCGGTTGGGACGTGCTCCTGCAGCGGGATGTCGAAGGCATCCTCCAGGCGCGCATGGAACAGGCCGTGGACGGCGACTACCAGATGTACACGGTCTCGCCCGGGGATGTCGTGCGCGAGCACTGGGTGGAGAACAACCAGCCGTTGAAGGACCTGATGAGTGCGCTCACCGACGAGGAGATCCGCTCCATCAAACGCGGCGGGCACGACCACAAGAAGATCTTCGCCGCCTTCAAGGAGGCGGAGGAGGTGACCGGCAAGCCCGTCGTGCTGCTTCTGAAGACGGTGAAGGGCTATGGCCTCGGGCCGGAGATCGAAGGTCGCAACACGGTGCACCAGAAGAAGTACCTAAACCCCGCCGAACGACTGGCGCTTGCCGAGCGGCTGCGCATCCCACTCGAGCGCGATGCCATCGAACGCGCCGAGTTCTACCGCCCGCCGGACGATAACGACGAGGTGCGCTACCTGAAGGCGTGCCGCGACGCGTTGGGCGGGCCGATTCCGAAGCGAGAAGTAAGCTGCCCGACCCTGGCACCGCCGCCGCTCCCGTTCTTCCAGGACATGCTGGACGGTTCTCGAGGGCGTGCCGTTTCCACCACCATGGCCATGGTGCGGATGCTCCAGAAACTCCTTCGCGATAAGACCATCGGCAGGTACATCGTGCCCATCGTGCCCGATGAGGCACGCACGTTCGGCATGGACGGCCTGTTCCCGCAGGCCGGCATCTATTCCCCCGCAGGCCAGCACTACAAGCCTGTGGATGCGGGCAGCATCGCTCCGTACCGGGAGGCGGAAGACGGCCAGATCCTGCAAGAGGGCATTTGCGAGACCGGTGCCATCGCATCGTTCCTGGCTGCCGGGACCGCGTACGCCAACTACGGGCTGCCGATGGTGCCGTTCTACATCTTTTACTCGATCTTCGGCTTCCAGCGTGTCGGCGACATGATCTGGTCCTGCGGCGACATGATGTGCAAGGGATTTCTCCTGGGCGGTACGTCGGGGCGCACGACGCTGAACGGCGAAGGCGTGCAGCATCAGGACGGGCATTCGCACTTGATTGCCGCCACAGTGCCGAACCTGGTGAGCTACGACCCGGCGTTCGCGTTCGAACTCGCGGTCATCGTGCGCGACGGTATCCGGCGCATGTATGAAGCCCGGGAGGATGTCTTCTACTACCTGACGCTCACCAATCAGAACTACGTGATGCCGCCGATGCCGGACGGTGCGGAGGAGGGCATCGTGCGCGGGATGTACGCGCTTGAACGCTCGTCGCGGGCGTCGGTGAACCTGCTAGGTAGCGGCGCGATCATGACCGAGGTATTGGCGGCGGCGGCGACGTTACGAGCCATGGGCAAACGCGTGAATGTCTGGAGTGTCACGAGCTACACGGAACTCGCCCGCCAGGGCGTGGCCGCGGAACGGGCGCAGATGCTCGCCGCTGGCGCCTCGGATGAACGACCCTATGTCGGGACGCTGCTGGCAGGCGAAAACGGTGTGTTCGTGGCCGCGTCGGACTACATGAAGGCGCTACCGCTCTTGATCGCCCGTTGGTTGCCGGGCGCCTACAGCGTACTCGGCACCGACGGCTACGGCTTGTCGGAGTCTCGGGAAGCGCTGCGCGGCTATTTCGAGGTGTCGAAGGAGTGGATCGTGTTCTCGGCGTTGTCGACACTCGCCCAGGCCAACAAGGGGACGGTCAAGGACGCGATGGAGTACGCCACTTCAGCCGGTCTGGACCTGGACAAGGCGATGCCGGCCTGAGCGTCCCTACGATGTTTTCAGCCTAAATAGAACCCTGCTTAGAGCAAATCCGTCTAACGATGCACTTTCGCTCCGCGTCCATCGGGTGCTAAATAAACAGCATGTTGGTGCTGCAAAGTTAGCAAGTCCCCATGGATGATCACGTACACCTAACGCGCCGCGAACGACAGATCATGGATATCCTCTACGAACAGGGAGAGGCATCTGTCGGCGAGGTGCGCCGCGCCCTTCCCAATGCGCCGAGTTACTCGGCCGTCAGGGCACTCATGCGCAAGCTGCTCGACAAGGGCCACGCATCCTATCGTGAAGAGGGCACCCGATACGTCTACCGGCCCGTGCTGGCGCGCAACCGGGCTCGGCGAAGTGCTCTGCAGCGGGTGGTTACCACGTTCTTCGACGGTTCCGCAGCGGACGCCGTGGTGGGTCTACTCGGAAGCGAGCGCAGTCTCTCGGTGGAGGAACTGGCGCGCATCGAGGCAACCCTCGAGAAGCTCAAGGCTCCCAAGTCATGACCGAGGTCGTGCACATCGACGCCCGTTGGATCGTCCAACTCGTCCTGTGCTCGGCGCTGTTAAGCGCGTTCGCGATCGTCGCTTTTCGTAGCAATCCGATAACCCGTCGCGCCTACACCCTGATGGCGGGTTTGGTACTGACCACCTTGCCGTTTGCACTTGCCTTGACGAGCGGCTGGCACTGGACCGCACCGTTCGAAGTACTGAAGCTGATGTCGCTGGCGGGAAGCGTGCCGATTCCGGTGTGGCTGATCGTCGTCTGGACCGTTGGCGCCTTGGCCCTGAACCTACGGGGCCTCTTTCGTCTCGTCGAGACCCGGCGTGAGCTTGCCGCCCTGCCGACGGTGGACGACCCTCTTATCGTGGCGGAGGCCGCCCTCGTCGCGAGACGGCTGGCGTTTGACCGGCCCTATCACCTGCATTTCGGTCCGAGTTCGTGTTCTTCGGCCCTGGCGGGCAACCGGATCGTCCTGCGGTCCGACGCCAAGGACTGGGACCCTCGCGCCGTGCAAGCGGTACTCGCCCACGAGTTCGTGCACCTGGCGCGGCGCGACGACCTTTGCCTGTTCGGTCTAGGACTCGTGCTGAACTGGTACTGGTTCGCGCCGTGGGTCTCCTTGCTGCGGGCGCAGTACGCGAGTGCCATGGAACAGAGTTGCGACGACCGGGCGGCGGAGATCCTGCCGAGTTGTGCGGACTACCTGGATGGCGTCCTCTGCGCTGCGCGGTCCGAACAGGAGCCTTCCATCGTTGCCGCCTTGGCGGGCTCCGGTGTTGTCACGCGCTTCCAGCGTTTCCTGGGCAATCGGGAACGCCAACTCGATGCCGGGGGCGTCTACTGGGGCCTCGTCGTCGGGTTGGGGGTGGCGTTGTTGTTCACAAGCGTCGAATTCGAAGCGCACGAAGCCGCACCCGTCCGGTCGTTAGCTGGCTACTCCGGGCTAAGGACCCTGACGTTTGAACCCGAACTCGACCTGCCGGAGGTGAGCGAGCGAGCCTTGGGCGGCGACCGCGCCGTAAAGCATGCGCCGTCGCCGATCTATCCGGGACGTGCGATCAGCGACGGCATCGAAGGTCACGTTGTCGTCGAATACACCGTATCTCGCGATGGTCGCGTGGTACGTCCCGCAGTGGTGGATAGCGAACCGCCCGGCGTGTTCGACGAAGTGGCCCTGCGCGCGGTCGCCCGCCGCGAGTACGTGCCCAGCCACGAACTCGAGAACGCCGGATCGCGGAACCCGCCTAGCCGAATCCTTCGTCGTTTCGACTTCGACCTGCCGGACACGGAGCCCGAGACCACGACGCTGGCCCCGTTGGCCCCACCGCCAAACCTCCCACCGCCGAACCTCCCGCAGCCGGGTGTGGAGCTGCCCGAACCGGATGAGGATTGGGTAGCGCCCGCGCCGATGGTATCGATCCGCGTCGATTCCAGCGTGGCAAAACCGTCGATCGAGCCGCGAACCTTTCAGCCCATCGTCAAGGTCGCACCGATCTACCCGAGGCACGCGCTCGAGAGAAACCTCGAAGGCCATGTGCTTCTCGAGTTCGCCGTCACCACCGCGGGCGCGGTGCGTGATCCCGTTGTTCTCGAAGCCGATCCTCCCGGTGTCTTCGATGACGCCGCCATCAGCGCTGCGTCGCGGTTCATCTACAAGCCCGCCGTGGTCCAAGGCGAGCCGGTTGAAGTGACCGGCGTGCGCAATCGGATTGTCTTCGAGTTTTCGGATGGTTGAACGCCGCCGCTGTAAGAGGAAGCCCAAGGAGATTCCAATGTTCCCTAACACCGATTCGAAACCGCAGGGCGCCGTTGCGACCCTCGCCCTATTGATGATCGCGCTAACGGTCAGCGCGACACCGCCGCCGGCAAGCGATGCGCAGAACGATGGGAAGGAAGTGCCCCGAGACGAGCAGTCGTCGTCCGCGACCAAATCCAAACCGAGGCCGGACGTCGAAACAGGCATGGGCCTTCCGATTGTCAAGGTGGCGCCGATCTATCCGAGGCGTGCGCTTAAGGAGCGGATCGAGGGCCACGTCCTGCTCGAGTTCGTCGTCACGGAAACGGGCGATGTCCGTGATGCCGTGGTCTTAGAGGCGAAACCGAACGGAGTTTTCGAGCAGGCCGCGCTCAAGGCGGCGGCGAAGTTCAAGTACAAGCCCCGGATCGTCGACGGCAAGCCCGTGGAAACCCCCGGCGTGCGCAATCGAATCAGCTTCGAGGTTTCCGACTAGATGAATCGACGTCCACGATTACCGAACGTGCTCTGCGCCATTGGCGCGATTTCCTTACCGCGTGCCGTGCCACGCGGACAACGAGCGGCCTCGCTGGTGCTCCGGTGGTCTTCGGACCCCGGGGTGCCAGCGTTTTTTCCAACAACGAAGGCCGCCATCGAAATGCTACCGAGGCCGCACCCAAGGCAACGTTAGAGTGCGTTGCCGCACAACAAACCCCGAGAGGAGAGTTCAAGATGCTGTTTCGATACATATCCGCCGTTTTGCTCGGCACCGTGGCGACCTTTGGACTGTTGATGCTGATGCGTTCGGTCATTGCCGACCCGATGCCCGCGGAGGATTCCGGCGTGACGGGCGAGGTGCTCGACTTCGTCCGCCTGGTGGAGGAGCTGGACATCGTCCTCGACCCACCCAAACCGGAACCGCCGCCCCTGCCGGACGAACAGCCACCGCCACTGCCGCCGCCCGACCCCGATATTGGTGGCCCGAGGATTGGCGGGGACCCACCGGAACCAACGCCGCCAGGTGGAGAAGGCTTCTTCGATCGCTACATCGACGATGGCACCTACCTGCCCATCGTCCGGGTTCAGCCGATCTACCCGAGGCGGGCACTCACGCGGGGCATCGAGGGCTACGTCCTCGTGGAGTTCGTCGTAACGGCCACCGGTGCGGTACGGAATCCCGTCGTGCTCGTCGCGGACCCGCCGGGTTTCTTCGAACGGGCCGCGCTGAGCGCCGTCTTGAAGTTCAAGTACAAGCCGAAGGTGACCGGTGGTAAACCCGTGGCGGTTTCCGGTGTCCGCACCCGGGTTGTTTTCGAGATGGAGGACTAGGTCAATGGCGGCTCAGAGGATTTGCTGGATTGGCGCCGCCATTGCCGCGGTCGTGCTGGGTGGCGCATGCAGCAGCTTCGAGACCCGGGGGTTTGCGACGGGTCAAGCGAAGGCGGCGCAGCCGCGGCAAGTCCCGCATATCCATCACGCGACCTGGAAGAAGCTGCAGGATGTCCAGAAGCTCATCGTGTCGAAGCGATACGGGGAGGGTAGAACGGAATTGGAATCGCTCCTTTCGCGATCAGATCGCTACAACCGCAACGAAGTCGCTCAGATGCACAGGCTGTTGGCGTACGTTCACTGGCAGCTCGATCAGCCCACGAAGTCGATCGAGCAGCACGAAAAGGTACTCGAACAGGCACCGTTCATCTCGGTGGAAGCCGAGTCGATGACCCATCGCACGCTGGCATCGCTCCATGTCGATAGGGCCCAAGCGCACGCCGGGGAACAAAGAACGGATTCGTACCGGCGGGCGCTCTCGGCCATGAATTCGCACATGGCCCTGGCGGAAGATCCGGACCCGAGTGCGTACTACGTTCTCGCCCAGGTTCACTATCAATTGGCGGACTACGAAGCCGGCATCGAGAGCGTGGAGACCGCCATCCGTCTTGCCGGGAAACGGGACATTCCTGTCAAGGAGGCGTGGACCCGGTTGCTGGACTACATGCGGTCAAGTGTCGATGCCGGCGCGGCATAGCGATGTGATACTGTTGGTCTGGTGGCGCCTCGAACGGGGAACGGAGCATGAGTGCCCGACGGATCTCGACTGTCATCGCGGTCGTTTTGCTTTTCGGCATCCTCGCCGAGCCGGGCCTTGGTCAACAGCGACCGCCTCGGGGGGTCGACGAACTGCGAGAGCGGGACGAATTGCTCGGCCGACCTCGTGCCGACGTAACCGCGCCGGATATCCGAAAGTTCAAGACGCTGACGCCCGATGAGCGGCGCGAACGAACGTTGCGCAGGAAACTACGACGCGTCGACGAATTCATCGAGAAGGGGAAGTACAAGGAGGGTGCGGCGTTGCTCGAGAGCCTACGCGTGGGCAGAAGTGCCGGGGATTTCGCCCACGTGCAAAGCACGCTGGCGTTTGCCTACAGCCAATCCAATCAACCCGAGAAGGCGATCCGGCACTACGAACGCCTACTCAACACACCTGCGGTTGACGAGCCGATCGGCCTGACGGCACGACGCGAGCTGGCGCGGCTCTACTACGCGCGGGGTGACGAGCAGCTATGGGACGAAGACGCGGAACAGTGGTTTCGTCGGGCGCTGTCCTCGATGCAAACGTGGATGGGCGCGGCACCGCACAAGGTGCCCAAGGACTACCTCTTCCTATCCCGAATCCAACTCGAACTCAACGACGTGGAGGGCGGCATCGAGAGCCTCGAGGCGGCCATCCGGCTCGCCGACGAGCGCGGTATGCGCGTTGAGGAAGAGTGGACCAACCTGCTTGATTGGATGAAGTCGGCGCGCGGCGACTGATCTCGTCGTAGGGCTAGCGTCGTGGCCGCGGTGTGCGGGGTGCGCGCGGGTGTGCGTTCGACATGTCCATCAGCTTGTCGACGTGCTCCAGCAGATCCTCGTAGGTGGCGCCGGCACCGAGTTGCACCGGGTCGTTGACCCAGACTTCGCTGCGGCTGTAGTTGCCGCCGGAGGCGTGGATGACTGCGCCGTTGGGGGCGTCCTCGCTGCACATGAACAACACGGCGGGACTCACCAGCGCGGGGTGCCGCATGGGGTCGGGATCGCCGATGTCCTCGTCGCGTCCGGGCACGGTGTTGGTCATCCGCGTCGCGGCCCCGGGACCGAGCACGTTGACCCGGACGTTGTGGTTGGCGCCCTCGAGGGCGAGTACGTTGGCAAGCCCCAGCATGCCCATCTTGGCAGCACCGTAGTTGGACTGGCCGAAGTTGCCGAAGATGCCCGAGCCGGAACTCGTGAAGACGATGCGACCGTAGTTCTGCTCGTACATGTGCGGCCAAGCGGCATGCGTGACATAGGCGGTGCCGGTCAAGTGCACCTGCATGACCAGGTCGAACTCGTCCAGGGTCATGTTCTTGAAGGTTCGATCACGGAGGATGCCGGCGTTGTTCACCAGGATGTCGATGCGGCCGAAGTTCTCGATCGCGTCGTCGATGATGCTCTTGGCGCCGTTCCCGTCGGCGACGGAAGCCTTGTTGGCGACGGCGTCGCCCCCTAGCTCCCGTATCTCCGCGACCACAGCATCGGCAGCGTCCCCGGCCCCGGAGCCATCCACGGCACCGCCGAGGTCATTGACCACGACCTTCGCGCCGCGCTTGGCGAACTCGATGGCATGGCAGCGGCCGATGCCACCCCCCGCCCCGGTAACCGCGGCGACCTTGCCTTGGAACTCGCTGTTCTCGAACTCGCTCATGATGCCCCCCTCAAACGTTCGGCCTATGCTCTCCCCGGCCCTAACACCGAGCGAACGATGACGCCCGACCACGTCAGCCAGTACAAAAACGCGGGTTATACCATCGTTCCCGGCTTCTTCGCACCGGCGGAAGCGGCGGCATTGAAGCGCGAAGTGGACCGTTGGGTGACGGCGGGCCTGCCGCGGGACGTGTCGATAACGGATTTCGTCAACATGGACCACGCCAGCCACGCGACGCGCGCCGGCCATCGCTGGCAACACGTCCACGTGACGGGAGAGGGCGCCACCGGGGGCGAGCGGGAGTACCGCGAAGTGATCTCCTTCGAGGCGGAGATGGGGCTATGCGCGTCGACGGGATGACGGCCCGTTCCTGACGATGGCCCGCCTTCGCCGCCAGGATCCGCGCAGCGACGAAGCTCTGGTGGCGGCGTGCAACGGCGGCGACGCGGCGGAGGCGGCGGGCGCTTTCGAGACGCTCTACGGGCGGCACAAGGACTACGTGTTGCGCGTGGCGTTGCGCTACGTGTCCGATACGGACACCGCGCTCGACGTCCTCCAGGAGACGTTCACCTACCTGCTGCGCCGTTTTCCGCCGACCGGCGAGGGCATCGAGCTCACCGCGAAGCTCACCACCCTGCTCTACCCCATCGCCAAGAACACCGCGATCACGATGTTGCGGAAATCGGGACGTTTCCCAACAGCGGAGGATGTCGGGCCAGACGACCTTCCGGGGCCGGATGACGTCGACACCGGGGACATTCGGGGCGTGCTCGCGAGCCTACCCGAAGGCCAGAGAGAGGTGCTCCAGCTTCGGTTCATGGACGACCTGTCGCTGCAGGAGATTGCCGAGGTGCTCATGGTGCCACTCGGGACGGTCAAGTCCCGGCTGCATACCGGCATCGCGAGGCTCAAGTCATCCGACTTCGCGAAAAGACTCAAAGACGAATGAACCTTTCGCGCCGCTCGTGCGCTAAACGGCCAAGGAGAGACGAAACGTGCCCGATCAAGATACCGACAACGAGCAACTTCCCGAGGGCTTACTCCGAGCGTTGAAGGCCGTGGATGCCGCGCCGCCGGTCATTACCGCAACAATCGATCGGACCCTGGCGGATATGGCGGTCGGGCACTTCGGTACGCGCCGCGCCACGTGGAAACGGCACGGTGGTTGGGCATTGGCCGCCTCGGTTGCACTCGTGGCCGTGTTGGCGGTGCAGCTGATCGGTCCGCCATCCGGCGTCGCCGACGTGCCATACGCGGACCTGAACCGTTCCGGTCGAATCGATATCGCCGACGTGCTGGCGCTCGCCCGCGCCGAACGGCCCGGGGTCACGCAAGCCGATCTCGATGCCTTCGCGATGCGCGTGGTCTCCCTGGATGCGGGAGGCGTGCGATGAAGAAGCCCGGTTGGGGGGCACTTGCCCTCGTGGTCGCGGGCTTGCTCTCGGTGGCCGCGATGGGCCAGGCCAAAGCACGGTTTGTACCGGTCGAGGTATTCCTGGACAGCCCCGAACCCGTGGCGGCCTGGCAGTTCGAGTTGAAGGACCGCAACGCGTCGATGACGGTCGTGGGCGTCGAGAATGGCGGGAGCGACGTGTTCCGGCGTGCGCCGTACTACGACCGTGAGGCGGTGACCCGGGGCGATGCCGATCGCATCGTCGTCGCCGACTATTCCCTCGCCGAGGAGAGCAAGTTGCCGTCGGGCCGCGTGCGCGTGGCCACGGTTCACGTGATGCTCGAAGGCGATGCCGACTTCGAACTCAACCTGGTAACGGCCAATACCGCGGACGGACGGCCGATCGAAGCTGCAACCGTAAGCCTGGAAGAAACGCAAGCGAGAGAACCATGATGAAACGCCCCCTCTTCACTGTCGCCCTCGGTGTCCTGGCCACGGGTCTAGTATTCGCGGTGCCCGTCGCGGTCGTCTCGTGCAGCGTGACGGAAACGGTTTCGGTGCCCGAGCCCGCGCCGGAAGCGACCGCGCCACTGCCGCCAGCGGCACCGCCACTGCCGAGACCGAAGACTGCGGCTTCGTCGCCGACTGCCGAGCCGGAACTCTGGATCATCGCGAAGCCGCCTCCCGAGGCCGCGGCGGAGGAGGTCGAGAAAGTCATCGTGTCGAGCGTCCGGCGGGATAGCTTCGACGACCTACCCGCCGAGTTCAATACCCAAGCCTCGGATGTCGTCATCTTCGATCGCACGTACCAAGTAGGTGTAGATGCCTTGGTCGACCGTCTCAGGGATGCTGAGGCCGCCGCGGGAGGACGCCTGATGAGGTTTTCGCGGGTCCCCCAACCATCGCCGTCTAGCCCGGAGTCGGACAGGGTCATTCTGGACATGCGACAGGCGCCGGGATCCGGCGCGATGTTGGTGGGCTTTCCCTCCCCCGGCAAGCCGGATCGCGTCCGGTATATACCGCTACCCTTGAAGCACACTGCGGTCGAGGCCGCGATCAGCGGTTACATAGGCACGGTCAACGTCACGCAGGAGTACCAGAACCCCTACGACGCCAAGATCGAGGCCGTGTACGTGTTCCCGCTGCCGGAAAAAGCCGCCGTCAACGAGTTCCTCATGGTGATCGGCAACCGCACGATCCGGGGCATTTTGCGCGAGAAGGAAGAGGCGGAGGCCATCTACAAGGAAGCACGCCGGCAGGGCTACCACGCAAGCCTCCTAGTGCAGCGCCGGCCCAACATATTCGAACAGAAAGTTGCCAATATCGAGCCCGGCAAGGCCATCGACATCGACATCACCTACTTCCACACCTTGGCCTACGAGGACGGCTGGTATTCGTTCGTGTTCCCCACCGTGGTCGGTCCCCGCTACAACCCCCCTGGACACCCCGACCCCATCGATGCGGTGCCGCGGGGCGGCGGCTCGAACGCCGCCGGTACGGCGGTGGAATACCTGCGGCCCGAGGAGCGCTCCGGGCACGACATCAGCATCAACGTACGCCTTGATGCCGGCGTCGAGATCGAGGAGGTCAAGGCGTCCCACGGCGTCGACGTATCCCGCGACGACGACCGCACGGCGGTGGTCAAGCTCAAGAACGAGTCCACCATCCCCAACCGGGACTTCGTACTCGACTTCCGCGTCGCCGGGGAACGATTGAAGTCAAACCTGTTGACGCATCGGGATCCGGAAACGGGGGATGGCTACTTCACGCTGATGGTCATTCCGCCCAAGGACTCGACACGGGTTCCCCGCCAGGCCATGGAGATGGTCTTCGTCATCGACTGTTCGGGCTCAATGCAGGGACAACCCCTGCAGCAGGCCAAGGACGCGGTCATGGTCGCGTTGGACCGGCTCGATCCCAACGATACCTTCCAGATCATCCGGTTTTCGGATGCGGCGAGCCAGTTCGGGACGAAGCCGGTGCCGGCCACCGAGCGAAACCTGACAAAGGCGCGCCATTACGTGTCTGCGCTCCGGGCAGACGGCGGGACGCGGATGATCAACGGCGTCAATGCGGCGTTGAATTTCCCCCACGACCCGTCGCGGTTCCGCTTCGTCACGTTCATGACCGACGGCTACATCGGCAATGAGAGTGACATCCTCGGGGCGGTGCACAGCCGCATTGGTGCATCGCGAGTCTTCAGCTTCGGGGTCGGCGACTCGGTCAATCGCTACCTGATGGAGCGCATGGCGGATGCGGGGCGCGGCGTGGTCGCGTATATCGGCCTGAACGATTCGGCCCGGGACGTCATGGACGACTTCTTCGCCCGCGTCAGCCGTCCGGCGCTCACCGACGTGGCGGTCGATTGGGGCGGCATGGCGGTGACCGAGGTCTACCCGCCCAAGCTCCCGGACCTGTTCGTGGGCCGGCCGCTGGTGGTCACCGGCAAATTCACCGGGGATTCGAAGAGGGTTCGGGTGCTCGGTTCATCGGGCGGCGAACGACATACCCTCCTGACCGCGGACAACAAGCAAGGCAACGCCGGCTCATCCCTCGCCAAGGTCTGGGCCCGCCTACGCATCGCCGACTTGGCAAATCGCCTGACCTGGGCGGGCGATCCCTATGGCGAGCTAGGCGACGCCATTCGCAACACGGCGCTACGCTACCAGTTGGTGTCGAACTACACGTCGTTCGTGGCGGTGGACTCGTCCCAGAAGACCGCCGGCGAGCACGGGGTAACCGTTCGTCAGCCCGTGCCGGTGCCGGATGGCGTTCGCTACGAGACCACCGTGGACTGAAGCCACCGTGGGTGCCCGCTTGGTAATCGCTGTTTGCGCCGTCGCGATGGCGGCATGCGCTCACCAACCGCCCGGACGGGGTTCGATGGTTGGCATATCCGGCGGGGGCGGCTACCGGACGATGTCGTGCGCCGACTTGATGAAGCACCTCGCGGATCTCGAGGCGGACGTCAGGCAGGGCGGGCAAGTTCAGCCGATGAAGCGACAACTGGCCGTCCTTGTCCGGGAGGTCAACCGGCGTTGCCCCGCGATCTTGGAACCAAATGTCCTGCAACTAGGGGACGGGCTCGTCCCGTCCCGTTTCGGCGCAGCGCGACGACGCGAGTGAACCGTTTCAAAATCGCTGGCGGAAGTCGTTCCGCCCTGACCGGTCGATCCCCCTCATGAGATAGAGTGTGCGCTCCGACATGGCGAGCGGGCCGCCGCGCCGGCCGTCGGCGAGGTCTCTTCGGTAGACCGACGATGTCGGCATGTAGCGCAGCGTCATGCCGCGCCGGGGCGTGTCGGAGCGGTTGGGCTCCGAGCCATGAACCAGGAAGATGTCGTGCAGGGAGACCTGCCCGGCTTCGAGCACGATGTCGCGGGCGGTCGTCTCGTCGAACTCGTCGGCGCGGAGTTCCAGTGGCAGGCTCAGCCCCTCGGCGCCGTTGAAGTCGTGCCGGCCGATTGTGCGACGGCGGTGCGATCCGGGGATCACGCGCAGACAGCCGTTGTCGGTAGTGGCCGCGTCGACGGCGATCCAGACCGAGCAGGTCGCGAGTGGCCGGATCGGCCAATACTCGCCGTCTTGATGCCACGGCGTCTTGGTGCCGACGCGTGCCGGCTTGGCAAAGAAGCTTGAGTTCCACAACGCGAGGTCCGGACCGATCAGTTGCTCGACCATGTCGAGAATCGCGGGGATGCGGGCAATGTTCAGGAAGCCGGTGTCGAAGGCGAGCACGGCCGGACAATAGTCGGTGAACGCCGGATGCTTGGCGACCAGCCTGTCGTGATTGACCCGGATGTCGTCGAGCACGGCGTCGTCAAGCCGGAAGTCGGGGGAGACATAGCCGTCGGTGTGGTAGTGCTCGATGTCCTCGGCGCTAAGCATGTCGTACCCCTTCACACAAGGGTGAGCGTAACCGGAAAGTGCGGTGGTGGCACGCCGTAGGCGGGCGGGCAATCAGGACGCCGGGTGCGTCCCCAGGGCGAAGCTGAGACGCCACCCGTTGAGCGTGCCCTCGTCCTCCGAGGCGGCGTCCACGACCCGTATCGTCCAGTCGCCGTTCGGGGACTCGCCGTAGAAGGCGTTGCTCAAGAGTGTCCAGTCGAGATCCGCGTTCCCCGCCAGGGCATCGTTGAAGATGGGGTTCAGGATGCTCTCGGTTCCCGAAGGCGACGTGAGGTGAATGGCGAGATCGTTGGTCTGCGGGTGCGTGATATTGACGCGCAGGGTCACGGCTTCGATGTTGGCGTTGTCGGCGAGGCCCTCGACGGTAAGCGTTTGGGCGACACCGGTCCCGTCGTCGTCCGGAATCGAAACCATGTCCTCCCGGGCGAACGCGTTCAGGTCCGTCTCCACGAATACGCCAAGGCTGTCCGGGGTGTGCCTGGCCACCAGGTCCAGGGCATCGTCCACGGCCACCGCACCGAATCCATACCAATTGTGGAAGTGGTAGCCGGCGGCGTTCGAGGTCCACGGCAGTTGCGCGACGTAGACCGTGCCGCCGACCACGTATTGCACCGGTTCGATGTCGGCATCGATCTGTCGGGCGGTCTTGGCGAGTATGTACCTGACGTCGCGCCACGTCAGCTCGGGCGCGGCTTCCAGCAGCAGCGCGATGGCGCCACTGGTGTTCGGGGCGGCGGCCGACGTGCCGTTGAAGGTGCTCACGTAGTTGCCGTGGGGATTGTTGACGGCGTCTTCGGCGACGCCGTAGTTCCGGAGTACGTCATAGCCCCGGTTCGTTCCCACTTGGTCTGCGGTGATGGTGGCACCGTATCGTGAGCCGAATTCGCCGGCCGGGGCGCTGACCCACAGGTTGGAGCCCGCGGAGGCGTAGCTGGCGCGGGTTCCTTGAGCGTCGAAGGCACCGACGATGATCAGATATCGGGAGTGATGCGAGGAAGCGCTGTTGGAACTGGTACAACCGATGCGAGCGTTGGCGGGACGGCGCATGGTTCCGCAGGCGTTGAAGGCATTCCCCGCGGACTTCACGTAGAGCGCGCCGCGCCCGCCGCGCAGATTGGTGACGCCCAGGCGGAGCAGTCGGTCTTCATCCCGGTCGACGGCGAACTCCCCGCCCAGGGTTCCGAAGCTCATGTTGAAGATGTCGACCACACTCGAATCCGGGTCGGTGTCGCTGCCGCCTAGGGAATCGTAGTACGTCCCGGCGGATTCAACGGCCGCCAGCATGTTGTAACTACGTAGGATCGCGTCGGGGGCAACGCCTCGTCCCCCGGTCCCGTTGTTTGCCGAGGCCGCCGCGGTGCCCGCCACGGACGTGCCGTGGTCGCCGAGAGTCCAAGGTAAGAACGGTTCGGCCACAATGGCGCCGTGCCAGTCGTTGGCATTGAAGTTGTGGGAAGCAAAGGGCTCGACGTTTGCGACCAAGTCGGGGTGACATAGCTCCATGCCCGTGTCGACGACAGCGATACGTACGCCGGCGCCGGTCGGCGTTCCCGACGACAGGACGTTCGTCATTCCGAGGTCCTCGCCCGGCGAGGCGGGCGTCCTCGCGTAGGCTCGCTGGCCGGTGTTCTCGAGGTGCCACTGTTCCCCGAACAGCGGGTCGGTTGCCCCGTCCCGGCCGTCGTTCGGCGCCTCCAGGTCGCAGTGCATGACGACACGCCCCTCCTCGTCGAGGGAGAAGCCCCAATAGTCCCAGTTCCTCGTGTTGAGTTCCCCGTCGAGACCGTCGGCCCGCATCAGCAGGTAGTAGTCGGTGTCGGGCTCGAATTCATCGAGGGTGATGTCGACGTTGAACCGAATGGAGGACTTGGGATCGATCGGCGGGATCTCGGTGTCGAGGAGCGTCCTCGTGGTCGAATCAGACCAGTTCGGTCGATCGTTGATGTAGACCTGCAGTGGGGTAGCCGTCGACGGTACCGCGCCCCAGTTGAGGATCCTGACCGGAAGCTCGATGCCCTCCTCATGAACCGGGGCGTCGCCGGCGAACACGAGGATGTCGGGAGCCATCGACTGCTTGGCGTCCGGGCCGCAACCCACGGCGAGAAACAGACAGAGTAGTGATGTGATCACCTTCGCCGATCCCCTGGGTCACTTGTCCAAACGAGCGCGTCGGTCAGACCCCTTCGTCTACTGTGGAACACGGATGGGCTCCTCAAGCATGACTTCAGCGCCGACGACGAGCGGATTCTCCAGCAGCGAACGGGCGACAGTCGCCGGGTCTTGCTCGGGTCGTAGACGCAGCAGTGCCCACCCGAGGGCCTTGTAGTTCTTGCCCCGCAACGCCCCGGCCGAAGCAACCACGTCGTCCAGGCGCTCGTAGTCGGTAAGCCGTACCCGCAGGCTGGACGACACCCGATCGAATCGTCTTTCTACGGGGTCGTAGGCGTACCGTCCGGCGGGACCATCGGCCGCTTCGTAGACCGTGCGGGTCTGCCCGTCCTGGTGGGCACGGTATACGCGGAACCCCGCTTCCACGGACATCTCGATGCGTACGTCTTCGACGACCACCGACGCGGGACTCGTCGAGTCCAGCCGGGGCAGTGCCAACATCGGACCCCGGGCGGTATCGACTGTCCGTGGCGCCGTGCTCTGCTCCTGCCCAGTCGCCCACGTGGCGGCCAGAACTAGCGTCAAAGCCGGAAGTAATCTCTCGAAGGACATTCAAGAACTCCTTAGCGAACGTCCGCTGCGGGCGGTTGAGCGACCAGGCGGTGGGGCGGTGCTCCCGTGCATCCCTGCGGGGTCTCGAGATCGTCGCCATCGCTGAATGCCGATAGGACCACGGGACCGAGGTTGGTGAGATGGCCGGTGGGTGACTCCAGCAGGTTCATGACCACGATCATCCCGTCGGTGGCGACGGCGAGTCGCCATTTGCCGGTGCCATCCGCGAGCATTTCGTCTAGGTCGGGATCGCCGTTCTCCAATTGCTGGGACGTGACCGTGCGGGCGCCGTTCGCGGCAACGGTGAGCCCCACGGGGCCGTACGTAACCCCATCGTCATCGGTACCGTAGATGCTGACCGCCGTATCCGAGCCCCCGCGTTCGACGATGCGCAGGCTGCTGACCTGATTGGTGTTCGAGGCCGGATTGAAGATGGTCGCTTCGTACACACACGCGGTACCGAACGCTTCACCGTCGACGGGAACGAGGATGTTCCCCATCCCGGTGAGGAAGCCGTCGTTGGTTCGCATATAGGAGGTGGCGACGAAATCGAAGTCGGCGGTAAGTTGGACATAGGAGTCGCCGAAACCCGAGCCAATGCGGCGAGGGATCCCCTTGTCGGCGTTGCCGAACTCGAGGTCATCGGAATTGAAGTGGGTGGTGGTGCCGCCCACCACGGACAAGGACGTGGATTCGACGTCGCCTGCGTCGTTCCAGGCTTTGATCGCGATCGTCCCGGACTCCACCGCAGTGACCCGGACGAACCCCTGTTGGGTGGGGTGGCCCGCAGCCCGCATCAACGGCACGTCGACGGTCGTTTCGGCCAGTGCGGGGACCCAGGACGTACCGGCGGCTGCAATGCCGAGGCAGAGCGCCAAGGAACGGTGCAAATGCGGTCGAAAGGCCTTGTCCGTAAGAATCCCCACAGGGATCACTGGGTGGGCACTCGGCAACATCGTCCATCTGGTTGGACGCATACATCACCATCGGGTCCAATACTGCTGCGGCGGCAACGTAAGCGATGGAACGACCGGATGCAACACCGACAACCCGTCGTCGACCGATTGGTCAGGGGGCGGTGATGGCAATGATCGAACTCGGCGGTTTGGCGATCCCCGAGGCGGCGCTGTCGTGGAACTTCGTTCGTGCCTCGGGACCGGGCGGACAAAACGTGAACAAGGTCGCGACGGCGGCCGAATGCCGACTCCACCTAGACGCGGCTGGTTTTGATCAGACCGTGCGGCAGCGCCTTGAGGGGCTCGCCGGCAGTCGTTTGACGAACGCCGGAGAAGTTCTGATCGTCGCGGACAACCAGCGGACCCAGGCCCGGAACCGGGCCGACGCCCTCGAACGCCTTGGTGCCCTGATCGCGGCCGCGCGGGAGGTGCCGAAACCGCGCGTTCCGAGGCGGATCTCGGCTAGGCAAAAGGAGAAACGGCGCGCGGACAAGCGGCGCCGCGGCGAGACCAAGAGGCAGCGCAAGCCACCGGACGACTACTGATCGAGGTGGCCGGTCTGTGCCCAACCGATGTCCGCCATCACCAGCACGACCTGGGGTCGGTCGTAGGACTGGGTGCCCGCGCACAGCAAGGCCATGACCGGCAGAACCGACGAATGCCGTGCCTTCAGGACCCGATCGTCTCCAGCCTTGCCAATGTTGTCGCGCCGCCCGGATAACGCCCCTCAACCAGAACGCGCGCCAAGACCTCGAGGCGCCTCAGTGCGACGGGGCGGTAGTCGAGTTGCTCCACCGAGACATTGATATGCCTCGAATCCCGAGGCGGCTCATCGTGGGTGTGACCGTGAATGTTTACGCAACCCTCCGGCACGCGGGTCAGGGGTATGTGCGTGAACACGAGCGGCGGATCGCCGGCCATGAACAGCACGGCGCTGATTTCCTCGAACCCGTCGACCCGCAGACTTCCCGATCCGGTCAAATCGTGGTTGCCGATCACCAGGCGCTTCTTGGCGCCCCGTCCGTCCCGGATGCGTTGCCACGTATGCGGGCCGACGGCTTTGCGCATGGCAAGGTCGCCGACGAAGATGAGTTCGTCGGCGTTCCCGACCGTCGTCGCCCAGTTCCCGTAGAGGGCCTCATCCATGGTCTCGGCATCGGCGAAGGGCCGGTTCGTGTAGCGGATGATGTTCGCGTGGCCGAGATGCAGATCCGACCAGACCCACGCCGAATCGGGATCTTCTAGCTCGCGGGGCGACAGCGCCCGGGATGCCTTGAGCATCGCTCGGAACATCCGGCGACCGTGGCGCTTGTCGCCGCCACCGGGGCGGGACCGGGCTTCGAGTTCGGTCTCGTAGTGTTGTTTGAGCGTTTGCGGGTCCACTTCCACTACCTCGGTCTGGTGCTACGACGCGGCCGACCCGGCAATGGGGCGCTCCTAGAAGTGATCCGGGCAATGCGGCGCATGGCGCGTGCGGAACATCGCATCGGCCCGGACCACCGCGTCCCGGTCGCCGTCGAGCAACCCCCAGCCGGCAAGCGCCGTGGCGGAGCGGAAACCGGTGAACAACGAAATCAGCGCCTTGGCGTTGAGACGGATGTCTGGCGTCTCGTTGCTGGGACGCGCATGTGCTCCCTCGGCGCTGGTCTCGAGTCGCCACACCCCGTCGTTCCACGGCGTCAGCGGGTCGGGCTCGATACCGATGGCGATATCGGCCGTGACGTCGTAGCCGCGCCCGCCGAGCGCCTTGGGTACATCGACGATCCGGAACCAGGCACCCTCCTGGTCTCGGGCATGGAGGAGCCGGGGCTCCAGGAAGAACTCAAACGCGGGATCGTCTGCTGGGGCGTCGTTCCACGCGACCCGACCGACGAGATCGTGACTGGCGATGAAGCTCCAAAGCGAGCGGTAGGCGTCTTGGTCGAGCCACACCAACTCGCGCACCTTTAGCTCCTGGTCACGGGACGAATGGTTCACCTTGCCGGCACGGAGCGTATAGACCACGTAGCCCGTCGCCTGTCCGGTTTCGCCGTAGCACACGGCGATCCAGATGGGACCGTCCGCCTCCACGGGTTCGAGCACATTGTTGAGCCACAGGTCCTTGGCCCGGTGGAGGTAGCAGGTCCGCTCGCCGATGAACTCAATGTAGATCGCCTTGATGATGTCGTAGCCGTTGTCCGCGCCGATCCGTTTGACGCGACCGCTGCCGGCTTGGTCGTCGTGGAATCGAATGTCGGCGGTGTCCACGGCGTAGTGGCGGCGAACGGTCGTCATGGCGTAGCCGTAGCGTTGGTAGATCGCAGCTTGAGATGCCCACAACGCTGCCACCGGTTGTCCCGCGTCGCGCATCTGGGCGAGGGCCTGGGTGTGGATTCGGCGCACCAGTCCCAGTCGGCGATACTCGGGCTGCGTGCCGACGGTGGACACCCCGGCCATTGGCATGGACAAGCCGTTGGCGCGCATGGTGAACGGGAGGTTCGAGAAACTCGTCGCCAGTTTGCCATCGTCGAAGGCGCACAGAGTCCACTCGGGCATGATCCCCTTGGCGATCATGTTGTCGGGACCGTCCCCGAAGGTACCCCCGTAGACGTAGCCGCCGAGAGTTCCGAACTCCGCCATCTCTTCGGCGGTTGCTTGGCGGATTTCGATGGCCATCGTGGTTCCGGATCGGGGAGAAATTCCCCGGGCCGGTATTATATCGTGACTCGGTGCGGTGTCGTCTGCCGCGACCACGAGGGGATTCGGTGCGCGGCGCGCCCAGTTCGTCCATGACAGGCGCTGGGATTTGGGGGGAGCTACCCGTGGGTATGCGCTTAACCGCCGCCGCATGTCTCGCATTGGCCTGCCTCGCTGGTCACGGTCGCGAGATTGAGCTGCCGAGCGATCTCGAGGGTTGGGCGGACTGGGTTCTGGATGGCGAGGCGCACCGCGACTGTCCATTCGTCTACAACAGCGATGCCGCCGATCGCGACGACTACATCTGTGCGTGGCCGGGTCGACTCGACCTGTTGGTGACCGCCGAGGGCGCCCGTTTCGATCATTCTTGGACGGTGTACGGCGATGTCCAATGGGTGGTGTTGCCCGGCGACGTGAATACTTGGCCCGAGCAGGTCGCTGTGAATGAACGCGGTGCGGTGGTCGTGCTGCGAAACGGTGCACCCTCGTTGCGGCTCGTTCCGGGACGGCACCGGATCCGGGGTATGTTCGCTTGGGATGAACGACCGCCGACCCTCGCCATCCCCTCCGCGATCGGGCTTTTGGCACTC
>JAGWBM010000121.1:579-5444 GCA_021295895.1 Pseudomonadales bacterium | reverse complement strand
CGCGTCCCCGACCGGCACGCGACGCCACAAGGGCGTCCCCTACAGTTGCGGCCGCCAGCGCACCTGCAGGCCAACCTGGCGGGGTTCGGTCAATACGCCTTGCGCATATCCCTCCTGGGCGTTAAACGCCCAGTCGGGACGGAAGCCCGGCACGTATTCGACGAATCCGATCTCGTCCAGCGCATTCTGCACGTAAAGCGTCGCCGACCACTGCTCGTTCACCGACGTCCACGCGGCACGCAGATCGAGCCGGTCGTAGGCGGGCATGCGGTTGGACTCGGCATTCTGAACCAACGCGTAGCGGTCCCCGGTGTAGCTCCACGTGCCCAGGAGTTGCACCGACCCGTCGACGCCCACGACATCGAGGTCGTGGGCCACGGTCACCGCCGCCTTGTGCTTGGCCTGCTGCGGCAGCTTGCCGTCCTTCAAGTTCCTCGGCTTGATGTACGGCCCGGTCACCTCCTCCCCCGTCTCCCAGTCGATGTACGTCCACATCCCGATCGCCGGGTCGGGATCGTCCTGCACGACCGTGGCGAACTCGCCGAGCTTGGAGTCCAGGTAAGCGTAGTAGCCGCTGACCCGCGTAGCGTCGTTCAGGAAGTACGTCCACTCGACGTCGACACCGTAGATGGCCGTGCCGTCGACGTTGGTGGTGAATTCGACGAGCGGACTCGAGGAGAAAGCGCCGATTGCCTGGGGGTAGCCCGCTTCCGACGCGTCCATGATGGCGTTGATCTGGAAGCCGTCGTAGTCGTTGTAGTAGCCGCCGACGGTGAGCAACAGGCGGTCATCGAAGAAGAGGCCCTTCAAGCCGCCTTCGTAGTTGACGACCGTCTCCTCCTCGATCGGCGGGAAGATGCCCGCCGTCTGCGACGGCAAGCCACCGGCCCGGTAGCCCGTGGAAACCCGCCCGTAGATCAGGGTCTTGTCGTCGGGCCGGTATTCGATGTTGCCGTTGTAGATGATCGCGTCCCACTCTTGAATCCGACCGACGCAATCGACAACGCAGTCCGTGGCCGCCCGCCGGGCACGCTCGGCGAACGCTTGGTTCCAGAAATTCAACAACGGCACGAACATGCCCTGCGCGGCGCAAGTGGGATGGCCCGGCGGGCAGGATTGGGCGTATCCGAAGTCCGAGCCATCCACCTGGATGTTCTCGTCCCGGGTGTAGCGCAGGCCCCCGGACAGGGTCCATTGGTCATCCAGGGCGTAGTCGACGCTGGCGAAGACGGCCTGCGTTTCCTGGATACTCTCGTTCGCGGATCCGCCAGTGGTGGTGAAGTCCGTCTGACCGGAGGGCGGGCAGAGAATCTGTCGCCCCTCGCCGAGCGCCTCGGCAAACGGACCCTCGGGATCCGCCAACTGGGGCGCGACGATCTGGTTGAAGTAGTCCTGGCAGTCGGCATAGCCGAGAGCCTGGGCCTTCTCGTCGGCCGAGCCGAAACGCCACGAGTGGCCGAAGCCCTGGAACGCGTCGCTCCAATGGGTCGCGCCTTCGTAGTCGTACGCCCCGACGATGAAGTTGAACGAACCTTCGAAGTTCGACAGTACCTGGATCTCGTGCGAGGTTTCGTCGTTGCTGTAGGGGAAGGCGGTACGACCATCGCTCGTGCCCCAGGGGAAGAGTGCCTGGCATTCCTCCAAGGAACGCGAGTCGAGGCAGTCCTGCGGAACGTTGTCGTCGCCGGGAACCCGATCCGTGCGGTCGCTATCGTGGGAACTCCATTCGTCGAGCTGCGTCGTGCCGTAGGCATATCTCAAGACGAGTCCCGGTGTGAGATCATAGTCCGCGACCACCGACCAGCCCTCACGGTACGTGTCCTCGACGGCCGGCCGGTTGGCCACGACCTTGTTCTCGATCTCGTCGCAACGGTTCGCAGGGGTGTTCCGACCGCATTTCGCCACCGCCGGATTGGGGTTGTCGTAGAGATAGAACGCGAAGTTGTTCATTTCCTCGTTGCAGATGAACAGCGGGTCGTTCGGATCCCTCGAACGCGGATCCAGAGGGTCGCGCCACGAGAAGCACACCGTGTTCGAATCACGGGGCGGATCACGCAGCATTAGCGGGACGCGTGTCGAACCCGTGTCTTCGTAGGTGTTGTAGGCAAGATTCACGTCGATGCGGTCGACTTGGAAGCGTAGTTGCTGGCGGATGCCCCACGACTGGGGCGCGTCGTTGTCGGGCCCGGTACCCACGTTCTCCTGAGCGCCTTGGCCGTCGTGGTACGTGGCGGTCGTACGGAAACTCAACACATCGGTCAATGGGCCGCCGCCGGCGACGCCGTAACGCTGGCTGAACTGATCCGTGTATTCGATCAGGGTATTGAGATCCCAGTCGTCCGTCGGCCGGATCGTGTGAACCGAGATAGCGCCCGCGATGGAGTTCCGTCCCTGTAGCGTGCCTTGCGGGCCCCGCGCCACCTCCACGCGTTCGACGTCGAACAACCCGTCCGCGATGGCGTTCTGGCTGGTGTGGTAGACACCGTCCACGTAGGTCGCGACGGCCATATTGCCCTGCAGCTCACCCGCGCTACGGTTGCCCATGCCTCGGATCACGGTACCCGACCCCTTCCGGCTGTGGGTCTCGCCGAACTGCAGGCCCGGCACCATCTGCTCCAGGTCGTCCGTTCGGGTCATGCCGAGCTCTTCGATCATCTGTTCGTTGAACCCGGTGATCGTCATCGGCACGTCGAGAATGTTCTCCTCTCGTTTTTCGGCGGTGACGATGATGACTTCGATGCGCCTGTCGTCGTCCTCGTCGTCGCCCGGTTGGGCCAGCCCCGTGGCCGGCAGTAGCAGGCCAAAGGCGCATAGTGCCCCGACCGTTTTGCATAGCGTTCTGAACATAACCATCTTCTCCCCTAGGCGGTCTTGTCCACCTCGGATATTCGCACTGCCGTTGTGCCGGTTCTAGCAATCTCAGCGACCGCAACGACGAAACGTACCCAATTTCCCGAGGGGGTCTGAATGGGGTGCGCACGCATTGGCCAACCCGCTCACCCCGGCACTCAGTAGCGCCAGGGACCTGGTCTCACGAGTTGTGATCGGGGGACCCGTTCCTTCGGGATCAGGTAGTTCCTTGGATGATCGCCGGCATGCGGGCGGAAGCGGACCCCCGGTTCGAAAGACAGGCCCTCCCGAGCAACGGCAAGTTCGTAGTAGATCGCGGCATGCAGAATCGCCATCAGACTTTGCAGTCTCTCGTAGGTCAGCACACGAAAACTCCCGAGGTCGAACTGCGCCTTGTAGTCGCGAAACGCTCGCGCCGCTTCCAGGCCCTCAAACCAGGTATAGACGGAGTTGTAGATCTCCTCCCGCCGATGGCGCATGCCGTTTGCCACAAGGAAGCCACCCCCAAACCACTCGGATTCGACGGCGAGCAGGGACAGCCGTCGCGAGAGGTTCGGGAGGCGGACGCGCAGTGCCCCGTAGTCGAGGAAATGATGTTCTTCCAAGTCTTCCTGGCGGTCGTACCGAAATGCGCTTGCACCGAATGGCCTGCGGCAGTTGCGGCGCAGGGCCAGCACCGACCGGGTTTGCTTCCGATACTCCACGTCAACGTCGTCGGCGATTGGGCTCATCGACGTCAGGTTCTCCCGAGCGAGAAGGCAAGCCGTCCGTTCATCGCCAAAGTACATGCCCTTGCCGCCTGTCGCGGCTGCAACCGCGCGTACCGCCGTGAGGTATTCGAGCGCATCGTTGCCGTCGTCGGGGACGTGTCGCGGCCAGATTCGCGAGTAGACGGGTACGCAACGTCCAATCCACATGTCCGTTGCGACGATGTCCAAGACCCGATACCCATCGGACACCCCTAGCACACCGCCTTCGCGAATGCGCATCCGAGTCGCATACCGCTTGGTCAGATCGTACGTTTGGATGACCAGCAACGTGTGTTGCCCGATGAACCGGGCCGCCCGCGCGAGCACATGCCGCCCGATCGTCGCCGCCAGGTCCGGATGACCCAGATGACGGCTCAGTCGCTTCTCGGTGGCATGGATCTGAACGTCTTCACTCAACGCCTTCGCCATGCGTTTGAGGTTCAGCGACCGGGATCCCCGAATGCCCGTGATTGCATCCACGACAAACTTGCGCTTGACCTTGCCGAGTTCTCCCGTCAGCGACCCGGCGAAGTCCGGGATGCTCTCCTTCACCACGACCCGTGTTCTCGCTCCAAACGGCTCCCGAGACCTTATCGCCTTCAGACACCTTGGCCAAGTCGCCGATGTGTGCCGGCTTCGTACGAAGCAAGGCCACGGAGACTGGCCCGGCGTAGGGGACGGGCTTGTCCCGTCCCGTTGCCACCTCAACCAGGGTGTTCGGCGGGAACCGCCCCTGGCCTAGAGGCGTTCGTGCGAGACGCCACAAGGGCGTCCCGTACGTCCCGTCCCGACCGGCTGTTGTCAGGCCTTCCCTCCCGAGCGCCACTTGAACCCTTCGAGAAAGTCCGGCCCGTCGGTCTGCTCGCCGTAATGCGCTCTGACCGCAAGTCCCTGACCGTAGCGCATGATGGCGATCATGCGGTCGCCGCTCCAATCCGGCGGTGGTCCGTCGGGCCTGTCCCGCTGGCCCTGGATGAACCCCATCCACTCGCGCTCGTTTGCAGAAGGCGGCGCGTGGCGGATCGCCCTTTCCTCTTCGGAGGCATGCAGATCGTTCCAGGTGCGCCCGAGCCACTGGCATAGCGCCTCCATGCGCCAAGCCATGGAACTGCCCACGTGGTCGGCGCCGTGGTGCAGGTAGTAGGTGTGTTCTATGCGCTGGTCCCAAAGGATGCGATGCAGCAGTTCGGCGGCGTCATGGAGCATCAGATTGTCCTGATCGCCCACCTCAACGCAGATCTTGAGACCACTGGCACGAATCGCGGC
>JAGWBM010000121.1:0-535 GCA_021295895.1 Pseudomonadales bacterium | reverse complement strand
CGGCCGGTCGTGCCCGGCCCGAACTTGCCAATGTGGCGGTCAACGAGTCGATCGGCCTGGGTGGCGCTCTCGTTGGCCCGGCGCAGGCTGCGCAAGGGGATGTTCTTCGCATCCAGCGCCGCATCGATCGCCGGCTCGCACGCGGCGACGGCGCCCCACTCCTCCGGTCGGCCAAAGCAGAGGTGCAGCACCCCAAAACCGCCCATGCTGGTACCGAGGGCCATGCGCATGTCCTGCCGGCCGCCGCAATTGAAGGTGGTTTCGCAAAACGGCACGAATTCGTCGGCAAGGAAGGTAGTCCAGCGCTTGCTGCCGTCGTAGTAGTCCATGTAGGTACCGTCAAGCCCCGAGATCATGGCGATCACCACGGGCGGGATAACGCCGTCGGCCATGCGACGGTCCCACACGCGGGAAGCATGTTCTTCGATGAGTTGTTGGCGGCTTCCGCCCCCTCCATGGAGTTGGAGGAGCAGGGGAAGCGGTTCGGAACCGGCGTCATGCCCGACGGGCACGATCACCGCGTACTCCACCGACC
>JAGWBM010000015.1:10378-47825 GCA_021295895.1 Pseudomonadales bacterium | reverse complement strand
TCTCTGGTTTTCAAGACCAGTGCTTTCGACCGCTCAGCCACCCCTCCGGGTTTACGATGCGGTGGCGCATTCTACGCCTTTCGGGTGCTGAAGCCGCGCGGATGCGTTAACTGCCAACGCCAGAGATCCTCGCATGCCCGCTCGAGGTCGTATTCGGCGGTCCACCCCAGTTCGTCGCGCGCCTTGCTGGGATCGGCCCACGACACGGCGACATCTCCGGGTCGCCGTGCCGCGACGCGGTGGGGGACTTTCCGTCCACTCGCGGCTTCGAAGGCGTGGACGACCTCGAAGACGCTATACCCCCGCCCCGTACCGAGGTTGTGCACGGAGACACCTCCCGCACCGGCAAGGTAGTCGAGTGCCTTGACGTGACCGCGCGCGAGATCGACGACGTGCAGGTAGTCTCGGATGCCGGTGCCATCGGGCGTGGGGTAGTCGTCGCCGAACACGTTCAGGCAGTTGCGTCGGCCCACCGCCACCTGCGCGACGAAGGGCAATAGGTTGTTCGGCACACCCGACGGATCCTCGCCGATGCGACCGCTGGGGTGGGCGCCGACCGCGTTGAAGTAGCGCAGGATGGAAATTCGCCAGTCGGGGTCGGCGTCGTGGAGGTCGTGCAGCAGGTTCTCGGTGATGAGCTTGGTGCGTGCGTATGGGCTTTTGGGGTCCGGTGGGGAGTCCTCGCCGATCGGCATGGTGTCGGGGTCGCCGTAGACGGATGCGCTGGAACTGAACACCAGGGTCTTTATCCCGTAGTCGTTCATGCCGTCGAGGAGTGTTGCCGTGCCGGCGACGTTGTTGGCGTAGTACCGCAGCGGTTGCGCGGCGGACTCGCCGACGGCCTTGAGGGCGGCGAAGTGGAGCACCGCATCGAACGCCCTGCAGGCGAGAACCTCGTCGAGGCGGCTATCGTTGCGGATGTCGTACTCGAAGAACGTGACATCGCGGCCAGTCACGGTCTCGATGGCCGACACGGCGGCGCGCGTCGAGTTCGAGAGGTTGTCCACCACTACCACGTCGTGGCCGGCCATGATGAGTTCTATGGCCGTGTGGCTGCCGATGTAGCCGGCGCCTCCGGTGACGAGCAGGTTCATGTTGCGCTACCCATGGTACGTCCTGCGGGGATAGTAGTCGCGGTACCAGTCGATGAACCGGGCGATGCCGTCTTCTATGGATGTCGACGGACGGTAGTCGAAGTCCAGCGAAAGCGGTTCGACGTCCGAGAAGGTGTCCGGCACGTCGCCGGGCTGCAGCGGCAGGAGCTTCTTTTCGGCGCGCCGGCCGAGTTGCCGCTCGATCACCTCGATGTAGCGCAGCAACTCGACGGGTTCGTTGTTGCCGATGTTGTAGAGACGGTACGGAGCGTCCGAAGCAGATGGGTCGGGCCGGTCGCCGCGCCAGGACGGATCCGCCGAAGGCGGCCGGTCGAGAACCCGCACGATTCCCTCGACGATGTCGTCGATGTAGGTGAAGTCGCGCCGGTGTCGACCGTGGTTGAAGACCTCGATGGGCTCGCCGGCCAGTATTTTGCGGGTGAACACGAACAGCGCCATGTCCGGCCGACCCCAAGGGCCGTACACCGTGAAAAATCTCAGCCCCGTTGTCGGGACGCCGTAAAGGTGGCTGTACGCGTGGGCCATCAACTCGTTCGATTTCTTGGTCGCGGCGTAGATGGACAGCGGATGGTCGACGTTGTCCGTGGTCTTGAACGGCATTCGGGTGTTGGCACCGTAGACCGCGCTGGTCGAGGCGTAGACGAGGTGTTCGAGGGGGGATTGCCGGGTGGATTCGAGGATGTTCAGGAACCCGGTGACATTGGCGTCGATGTAGGCGTGTGGATTCTCGATGGAGTGGCGGACGCCGGCTTGCGCGGCGAGGTGGACGATGCGTTCGGGACGGTGCCGGTCGACCACGTCCTGCCAGGCGTCGCGGTCGACGATGTCGACTTTCTCGAAGCCGAAGCCGGGCAACCGTTCGAGGCGCCGCAGGCGGTCTTTCTTCAGGGTGACGTCGTAGTAGTCGTTGAGGTTGTCGATGCCGACCACGGCGTCGCCGCGGCGGGCGAGCCGTTCGGCCGTGAACGAGCCGATGAAGCCCGCCGCGCCGGTGACGACGACTTTCACGCGCGATCGTCCTAGAGCCGGTCGTCCACGGCGTCGGCAGGCAGGATCTGCTTGACGTCGAAGATCACCGAAGGCGAACGGCCGAAGGCCCGGATCCGCTTGGCACCGAGGTCGCGGAACGCATCGTGGGCGACGGCGACGACGATGGCGTCGTAGCTCCCGGGCCGGGGATCGTCGATCAGGCGTATGCCCCGTATGTCGGTGGCCCCGATCCACGGGTCGTGGACGTCGACGTGCGCACCCCGGTCCTCGAGAGCCTTGACCAGGTCGACGACCTTGGTATTGCGGATGTCGGAACAGTTCTCCTTGAAGGTGAGTCCCAAGACCAGGACGCGGGCGCCGGGCGGCGCGATTCCGTGGCGTTCCATGAGTCTGACCACGCGCTTCGCGACGTAGTCGGCCATGGCGTCGTTGATGCGCCGACCGGCCAGGATCAACTCCGTACGGTGGCCTGCCTGCTCGGCCTTGTGGGTGAGGTAGTAGGGGTCGACGCCGATGCAGTGTCCGCCGACGAGGCCGGGGCGGAACGGTAGGAAATTCCACTTGGTTCCGGCCGCCCGGAGGACCGCATCGGTGTCGACGCCCAGTCGGTCGAAGATCATCGCGAACTCGTTGACCAGCGCGATGTTGAGATCCCGCTGCGTGTTTTCGATGATCTTGGCCGCCTCCGCGGTGCGAAGATCGGCGACCGGGAAGGTCCCGGCGTCGACGATGCGCCGGTAGAGCGCATCGACGAATCCGAGCGTCTCGGGCGTTGACCCGGCGGTGACCTTGACCACATCGTTCAACCGGTGGTCCTTGTCGCCGGGATTGATCCGCTCGGGGCTGTATCCGACGTAGAAATCCCGGTTGAAGCGGCGCCTCGAAGCGTCTTCGAGCAAGGGCACGCAGACCTCCTCGGTGGCGCCGGGATACACCGTCGACTCGAAGATGACTACGGCCCCCGGTTCGAGGATCTCGCCGACCATTCGGCTCGCCGTTTCGAGGGCGGTGAGATCGGGACGCTTGTCGTCGTCGATCGGCGTCGGCACCGCCACCACGAACACGTCGCTGCCGCGCAAATCGTCGGGCTCTGCGGTGAACGTCAGCCTCGGTGCCTGGTCGAGTTCGCCAGGTTCGATCTCCCGCGTGCCGTCCACACCGGCACGGAGTTCCTCGACGCGGGCGGAATCGATGTCGAAGCCGCGGGTCTCGAAGTGCTTGCCGAACCCGATGGCCAGGGGCAGGCCGACGTAGCCGAGACCGACCACGGTGACGATGGGGTCAGCAGGCAGGGCAGGTGCGTTGGCGGCGTTCGGCATGGACTTACCGGGGAGTCCCCAAGTCGATGGGTGGGAGTGTATCGCGCGGATTCGCCGCGGCGGGCGGATTCGCTGCGGCGGTGTGGGTCAGGAGAAGAAGGCGTTGTAGAGCCAAGGTAGCCCGAAGGCGAGCACGATACTGACGACAAGACCGGACAGCGCTTTCAACGCGTCGGAAACGACCTTGCGCGCGGTGCCCTTGGTGCTGGTGTCCGCCAGGTAGAAGGACAGGGCGAATTCACGCCCGGCAAGGACGCCGAGAAACACCCAGGTGGTGCTCATCGGCATGCTGCTCGCTTCCTTGAACACCAGCAGGACGATGCCATAGATGAGGTCGATGATCGTTGCCGCCCGGATGTCCGTGGTGTCCGTCTTGGTGGTGACGATCTTTTGAATCTCGCCGCCGAAACGGTAGAAGATGTAACCCTGCATGAGCAGTAGCGTCCCGATGCCGAACACCAGCCACTCGGTCGAGAGTTGGCGGGGCAGGTAGACGAAGATGTTGGCGAGATCCTGGATCAGCCACTGGCTCCAAAGGAAGCCCGTCGAGGCCCATTGCAGGAACACCCAGTACGAGGGGATCTCCTGGCCCTTGGTACGGTGGAAATACTCGCTCAGGCGGCGGAATACGAGGCTGAACAGGATGATCGCAGACGTGAAGGCGACCACGTAGCCTAGCGCCGACTTGGTGAGCATCTTGCCGAGGTTGCTGGTCTCGCCACCCGTCACCGCGAATACGGTCAACACCCGGTACGCCTAGCCGGGTCAGGATGAGCAAGGCGAGAGGCGGAATGGCGTGTATCCACGTCACCCCGCCTTCGGGGACCGGGAACTTCTCCAGGCGGCCGTACGCGGGGTCGCCGCCATTCACGAACCAACCGTAGAAGATGACGACGAGCAGGATGGTGCCCGCGAACATCCAGAGCAACCACCAGGGCCGGTGGGCATTGGATGCGAGGAAAGTGCCGAGGGTCTGGATCGAGTCGTTGGCGACCACGGCGTACGCGGCCAGCAGGAACCCGACGACCATCCAGATCTCTAGCCAAGGCACGTTCGTCAGGCTCCTAGGTTGGAGGTCGAGCGGACTGCGCTTCGTAGCCGCGCACGGGAAATGTTAGCGAATCCAACCCCGCAGGGCAGCGTGGATCAATGTTCCTAAACGGCGCATACGCGCCGGAACGGGAACGTGCGTAAAGCGGGTGTCCACACCGGGGCCGGGCCGAGGTCGTGCAAGGAAGAACAACGGGCCGTATGGGACGGGCTCGTCCCGTTCCCGAGGCAACCGGGATAGCCGGAACGGGCGACGACAAGCGTCGCCCCTACGGGACGGTCGATTTCATGGTGCAACGCAACAGGTTACGGATCTGTCTTGTGGCCCTCTCACTCCCCTTGCGCGGGACGGCGGGCAGGGACCCGTGGGGGACTGCGAAGTGTCGGTAGAATCCCCACACCCTCGCTCAAGGAACATTCGGCATGCCCAAGTTGGTCAACCTCGGTTCGCTTTGTATCGATCACGTCTATCGGGTACCGGCGTTCACCGGGCCGGGCGAAACGGTGTCGAGCCTCACGCACGAGGTGTTCCCCGGGGGCAAGGGTCTAAACCAATCGATTGCGGCAGCACGGGCAGGGATCGACGTGGTCCACGTCGGCTGTGTCGGCGAGGACGGTGGGTGGCTAACGGACACCTTGTCGGCGGAAGGCATCGACGTATCCGGCTTGCGGGTCGCTGAGGGTGCCTCCGGGCACGCAATGATCCAGGTGAACGAGTCGGGAGAAAACGCCATCGTCATCTTCGGTGGAACGAATAGGACACTGGCCAGGGACGACATGGAGACCGCCTTGGCGCGGGTCGAGCGTGGCGACTGGCTGATGTTGCAGAACGAGATCAACGACCTCGACCTCGTGCTCCGACTCGCCGGGGAACGCGGTTGCCAGGTGGCGTTCAACGTCGCGCCGGTGGACGGTCGCGAAGCCGGGTACGACCTGTCGTGCGTCGGGCTACTTATCGTCAACGAAATCGAAGCGTCGGCCTTGGCGGGAACCGACGCGACCGGCGACGATTGGTCGGGGGTGATGGCGGCGTTGGGAGAGCGCGCCCCGAAGGCGGCCATCGTGCTAACCCTCGGAGCGGACGGCCTCGTCTATAGGGACGAGACCGGATTGACGACGTTTCCCGCGTATGCCGTCACCGCCGTCGACGAGACCGCGGCGGGTGACGCGTTCATCGGCTTCCTGATGGGGTCGTTGATCCAGGGCGAGTCGATGGAGAGCGCGCTGAGGATGGGCTCGGCCGCAGGCGCATTGGCGGTGACCCAAGCCGGGGCGGCGAGTTCGCTACCTGCCGTGGCCGACGTGCGGGGTCTGGTACAAACCGGCCCGTAGCGGCGACGCTTGTCGTCGCCCGAAATCCGGCGCGTCTAAGGTGCGTCGGCGCGGGACGCCACAACGGCGCCCCCAACGCGGTGTGCGGCCCTAAACTCCTTGGCCAACGCTCAGGGAAACTTGAGGCCGGTTGCGCGTTCCAGGTCGGCGATGGCCTGACCCTCGGTGACGACCTTGATGGTGATCATGCCCATCGCCCGCGCGGGCTTCAGGTTGATGCCGAGGTCGTCCAGGAAGACCGCGTTCTCCGGGGCGACGCCCAGCCGGTCGCATGCCAGGCGGTAGATTCGGGGGTCCGGTTTGCGGATGCCCTCGACGCTGGATTCGACGACCACGTCGAATTCATCGAGGATGGCGGCCGTCCGCGCCGCGCGTTCGGGATTCGGGGCCGGGGTCGTGGATGCCTGGGTTGGCGTGTTCTTCATGTTGTTGGTGATGCAGCCCACCTTGTAGTGGGTCTTGCATTCGGTCAACACCCGGGCCATGCGCGGTCGGAATTCGCCGGCGAGCAATGCCAGGACATCCTTGCCGCGGACGCTATGCCCATGGGCTTCCGCCTCGCGTCGGAAAGCGCCGTCGAACTCGTCGACATCGATTTCCGAGGACTCGAATTTCGCCCAGGCGTTGTCGTGGATGTTGGTGGAATTCACCGTGCGGATGAAGTTCTCGGGAAGCCCGTGTGCCGCTTCGAAGCGGTTGAATGCCTCGAACGGGCTGGTGGTGAATACCCCACCGAAATCCCAGAGGATGGCTTCGATCACGGTGACAGCGTACCCGCTGGCCGGCGCTTGGCCGTCGTTGCCTGCGGACGCAGCGGCGACGTAACGGGGGGGAGGTAGA
Organism: Pseudomonadales bacterium; assembly: GCA_021295895.1. Classification (GTDB taxonomy): domain Bacteria; phylum Pseudomonadota; class Gammaproteobacteria; order Pseudomonadales; family Azotimanducaceae; genus VXYL01. The sequence goes on along the minus strand of JAGWBM010000015.1, from coordinate 41,179 downwards.
CTGGTGTCGACATCCCGCAAGTTTGCGGGGAATCGACACCAGGGGCAACGGCCCGCAGGCGCGGGCCCGCCCGGCGCAGCGGCGCATGGTCGCGTACCCGGTCAGGACAGGGGATAATCGCCGCCGGTTCAACGAACGAGGCGGCGCACGACGTCGACTTGCACACTGCTTGAGCTACTCCAATCGGGCGGTTGGCTGATGGTCCCTATCGGGCTGTGCAGCGTGGCGACGCTCGGCATCGGCCTTGAACGGTTGTGGTCGCTTCGCGCACGGCGAGCCGCACCACCGGACCTTCTACCCGACGTGGAACGCGAACTCGAGCGGGGCGGCGCGGATTCGGAACACATTGCACAGCTGTGTACGGGCTGCCAGCTCGGTGCCATTTTCCTGGCCGGGCTTGCCCGTGCGCGACACGGCCGGGGTGCCATGAGGGAGGCCATGGAGGACGCTGCGGCCGCGGTCGTGCACGACATGGAGCGCTACCTGACGGCGCTGGGTACGATCGCGGCGATCAGCCCGCTCCTCGGGTTGCTCGGGACTGTCCTGGGGATGATCGAGGTGTTCCGGGCGCTGGTCGAAGACGGTATCGGCAACCCGGGCATCTTCGCGTCGGGCATCTCGGAAGCCCTGGTAACCACGGCGGCGGGCCTGGCGGTGGCGATCCCCGCGCTGATCCTGCACCGCTACCTGCTGAGGAAGGTGGATGATCTCGTCGTGGTCATGGAACACCGATCCACCCGGTTGCTGGAACGTGTCCACGCGGACAGGGCGGAGTCATGAAGTTCGTACGGGCGCGGCGCAGCGGACGCGGCTTCGCGGTCGTGGAGATCACGCCCCTGATCGACGTGGTCTTCCTGTTGCTGATCTTCCTCGTGGTATCGACGACATTCGTGCGGACCTCGGCGATCGAGGTCGACTTGCCGGACTCATCGGGCGACGTCGAGGTCACCGGGGGTATCGAAGTTCGCGTCGCCGCGACCGGCGACTATGCGGTGAATGATCAAGCCCTGGCGGGTGGCGGACGCGACCTCTTGGATGCCCTTCGCCGGGTCCGGGACGAAGTGGCGGATGAGAGGCCTCTGCTCGTGATCGCGGCCGATGCCGACGCCCGCCATGAGGCCGCCCGCGAACTGGGATTGACGAACGTGCGCGTTCTGACCGAAGCTCCTTCGCCCGCGCCCGACGACGAGACGACCGATGGCTGACGCCGCGCAGCGAGGCGCCACGCGACCGCCGACATCCGGCGTGACGACACGATCCGACTGGCAGGTCTACCGGCGATTGCTGGGCTACGTGGCTGATCAGAAGTTCTATTTCCTGCTCGCCATTGTCGGATTTCTCGTGGCGGCCACCTGCGAGGCGGGATTTGCCACCGTGCTCGGGGTCATCGTCGACACGTTCAAAGCCGACGGGGAGACGGCGGCGGCGTCCGACGAGTTCCTCAAGGCGATGGTGTTCTTCGCCATCCAATATGCCTGGGCCATTCCCGTCGCGATGCTCGTTCTGGCGCTGCTACGGGGACTCGGCTCGATCGCGGGCGAATATCTGCTATCCCGAATCTCGTTTCGCGCCATTCACGTGATCCGCTGTCAGATGTTCGATCGGTTGCTCGCCATGCCGAGTGCCTTCTACGACAAGAGTGCGCACGGCCATCTCGTGTCGAGGCTCACGTTCACCGCCGCGCAGTTGCGGGACAGCACCACCGACGCTTTGAAGATCATCGTCCAGGACGGCTTGAAGGTGATCGTTCTAATTGGCTGGATGCTGTACCTGAACTGGATGCTGACGGTGATCTTCCTGGTTCTCGCGCCTCTCGTCGGGATGATCGTTCGATACGCCTCGCGCCGCTTCCGGCGGATCAGCAAGCGCATCCAGGATTCGATGGGGGACGTTACGCACGTCGCGTCCGAGGCGGTCGCCGCGTACCGGGATGTCAAGGTTTATGGCGGGGAGGACTACGAACGGCATCGTTTCACGGCGGCAAGCAATTCCAACCGTCTTCAGAACCTGAAGATGACGGCGACGAAGGCAACCAGCGCGCAGGTCATACAACTGCTGGCGGCGGGCGGCCTCGCGATGTTGGTGGCGCTGCTGCTTCGCCCGGAAGTGGCGGGCGCCATGACACCGGGGGTCGTGATCATCTATCTCGGCGCGGCCGGGATGCTGGCGAACCCCATCAAGCGCCTTTCGGACGTCAATGCGCGTCTGCAACGTGGTTTGGCCGCCGCCGTCGACATCTTCGCGCAACTCGACCAGGACCCGGAGGACGACGCGGGCACCCTGGACCTCGAGCGCGTCGAGGGCGCCATTCGCTTCGAGAACGTGTCCTTTGGGTACGACGACAGCAAGCCGCCGGTCGTTACGGACATCTCATTCTCGGTTCAGCCGGGACAGACGGTCGCCCTCGTGGGGCGCTCCGGTAGCGGCAAGTCGACTCTTGCGAGCCTGATCGCACGGTTCTACGAGCCGACGTCAGGCAAGATCCTGCTCGATGGCGAACCCCTCGCGCGCTACCGGTTGGCGTGCCTACGTCGCCAGATCGCCCTCGTGCCACAGCACGTGACCCTGTTCAACGACACCCTGGTCAACAACATCGCCTACGGGGGATTGCTGACAGCAGAAAAGAAGGCCATCGACACCGCTGTAAGCCGGGCCCATGCGGACGTGTTCATCGACCGCATGGCCGATGGGATCGATACCGTCGTGGGCGATGATGGGGTTCTCTTGTCGGGTGGCGAACGGCAGCGGATCGCCATTGCCCGGGCCCTCTTGAAGGACGCGCCCGTACTCATCCTGGACGAGGCGACGTCGTCGCTCGATACGCACGCCGAGCGACACATCCAAGCGGCCCTGGAAGAGGTGATGCGGGACCGTACGACGATCGTCATCGCCCATCGCCTGTCCACGGTGGAGAAGGCCGACCTCATTCTCGTCGTTGACGACGGCCGGATCGTCGAGCGGGGCGACCACGCTGCGTTGATGGCGGCCAATGGCGCCTATGCCAACCTCTACCGCTCGGATCTCGACGACAACGGCACCGTGCAGGTGCCGCCGTCGCGACAACCGCTTGTACCGGTGGCCGCCCGCAGGAATGCGGGTTGGTTGGAGCCCCTTGTGAGCGCTTGGTACGGGAGGCGGTTCTGGCCGCGTCTGCTCATCCCCCTCGCCGTGGTCTACGCGTGGATCGTCAAGCGCCGCCGGAATCGGTTTCAGGCTGGCAAATCGCGTTCTTGGCGGGCACCCGTTCCCGTTGTCGTCGTGGGGAACATCACCGCTGGTGGCACGGGTAAGACACCGCTGGTGATCTGGCTGGTGGAGTGGTTGCGAAGCCGAGGGGTGCGCGCGGGTGTGGTGTCCCGGGGATACGGGGGGCGGGGAACGTATCCCCTGGATGTGACGGCGTCGACGCCGGCGGCGGTCTGCGGCGACGAGGCCGCGATGGTCGCCCGGCGAGCCAACTGTCCGGTGGTCGTCGACCCGGACCGGCCTAGTGCCGTCCGCAAACTGCTGGAGTCGAGTGAGGTCGATGTGGTGATTGCCGACGATGGCCTGCAGCACTACCCCCTGGAGCGAGACGTGGAGATCGCTGTCGTGGACGGCTCGAGAGGACTCGGCAACGGCCTGTGCCTTCCCGCGGGTCCGTTGCGTGAACCTGTCTCGAGACTGCGCGAATGCGATTGGGTGGTGGCGAACGGCGAACCCACGGAAGCGGTGCCCGGGGCCTCGACGATCATTGCCAAGGCAACGGCGTTCGTGAACCTGGCGACGGGCAGGCGGATGACACCCGACGACTTCATCGGCTGTCACGGCCGCAATGTGCTCGGGGTTGCCGGCGTCGGCAATCCCAATCGCTTCCAATCGACCCTTTCCACCGTGGGGCTGTCGCCCGTGATGCGCACGTTCCCGGATCACCACCGGTTCGTGACAGCCGACCTCGCGGCGGGTGACGACACGGTGGTGGTCGTCACCGAGAAAGACGCGGAGAAGATCAAGCACCTGGACGGACTGGGAAACAACTGCTGGTACCTCGAGATCGAGATGGAATTCGCCGAACCCGTGGACGACTTCCTCGAGGACCTGTTGCGCTCCCGCGGCGTCGGTCTACGCGACACGACCGCGGTTGCCGTCGAGTCCAAGTGTGCCGCTTCTACAATAATGACCTCGTCCACGCCGGAGAAATAATCGGGTGGCTTGGCTAAGTGCTTGTTTTGGGGGCGGCACATCCTCGCTTTATGCCGCGTCTTGCAAGCCGCAAGGCCGTGCGGGTTGTCACGGTTATTCGGAATCCGAACACGACTAGTGCGCTATCGAGTGGTGATTCCGGCCCGGTACGGGTCGACCCGGTTGCCCGGTAAACCGCTCGTCGACATCGTCGGCAAACCGATGATCGTGCGCGTGGCGGAGCAAGCGTTGCGGTCAAGGGCGTCGAGAGTCGTCGTTGCGACGGACGACTCCCGCGTCGTGGACGCGATACGGGGATCCGGTGCCGAGGCAGTGCTCACCCGCAGCGACCATCGTTCCGGGTCGGATCGGGTCATGGAGGTAGCCGCGGCATGGCCGGACGACGAGATCGTGGTCAACGTGCAGGGCGATGAGCCGTTGATTCCCCCGGTGGTGATTGATCAGGTGGCCGCGTTGATCGGCGACCAGTGCGAGGTCGCGACCTTGAGCGAGCCCATCACCGAACCCGCCGACGTTTTCGACGCCAACATCGTCAAGGTGGTCGTTGATCGTCGCGGACGCGCACTGTACTTCTCCCGGGCGCCGATTCCCTGGCAGCGGAACGCGTTCGGCGACGGAACGCCGCCACGAATCGGCGGGGAATGGCGACGGCACATCGGGATCTACGCGTACCGCGTGGGCGCGCTTCGAGCGTTCGTCTCGTATCCACCCAGCCGACTGGAGGAGATCGAGGCCCTGGAGCAGTTGCGTCTCCTGGACCACGGGCACGCGATCGCGGTGGGTACGGCCGATGCGCCCGTCCCGGGGGGCGTCGACACGCCCGCGGATGCCGACCGGGTTCGCGCGGTGCTGCGCGGCGCGGATTGACCGATCGCTATCTCGGCTGCATCCGAATTCCCCCGTCAAGGCGAATGGTCTCGCCGTTCAGGTAGGGGTTCTCGATGATCTGCTGGGCCAGGAGCGCGTACTCCCGATCGACGCCGAGCCGATTGGGGAACTGCACCATCTCGATCAACGGCATACGGACGCGGTCGGGCATACCCGTCACCATGGGAGTCTCGAAGATGCCCGGTGCGATCGTGCAGACGCGGATCCCGTTTCGGGAGAGGTCTCGGGCGATGGGCAACGTCATCCCGACGACACCGCCCTTGCTCGCACTGTAGGCGGCTTGACCGATCTGGCCGTCGAAGGCGGCCACTGAAGCGGTGTTGATGATGACGCCCCGTTCGCCGTCTTCGGAAACGGGTTCGTTGTTCGCCATGTGGGCTGCACACAGGCGTAACGAATTGAACGTGCCCACCAAGTTCACCTGGATCACGAAGTCGAACGCGCGAAGGTCCAAGGGCCCGTCGCGGCCCACGGTTCGGCCGGCCGTGCCGATTCCCGCGCAATTCACATCGATATGTATCGCGCCGAACCGTTCGACGACCGCATCGATGGCGGCGGCGACGGAGTCGGGGTTGGTGACGTCGACTGCGTGTGCCACCGCGACCGCTCCGAGTCCGGCTGCGGCCTGCTCGACGAGTTCCGCGTTGCGGTCGAGTAGGGCGACCTTGCCGCCCGCCGCGACGATGGCGTCGGCGGTGGCCCGGCCCAGGCCGGATGCGCCGCCTGTAATCACGGCGACCTTGTCTTTGATGTCCATTCGATTTCCCCGCTGTGTTGCTCGTTTCGCGCCACCAAACCCGTCGGTCTCGGGCGCTGCATTTCTCCCAGTTCGGTCGCCCCCGGGAGACTGTCGTCCCCGTCGTTGGCGACGACCCGCCGCTTGGGCGGCATATCCGTCAGCCTCCTAGGCGAACGTCCTTCATGGTCCAACCCCTTGGTCGGTCACGTTTCTGGCGTGCGCATACGATCCAGCCGCCGTTCTGGACGCACCGTTCGACAACGGCCGGAGCGCTATCATAACCACCATGACCTATTCCCCGCCCACCGGGCTCCTGCGGGCCGGCCGGGATTTCGGGATTGCCGAGACGCTTTACGTTCCCGGCTTCCTCAAACCAGGCCAAGCCGATGCGTTGCTCGACGAAGTGGTCGATGCGGCGAATTGGCAGCAGGAACGGTTCACCATGTTCGGTCGACAGGTCATCGCCCCGCGCCTGACCGCGTGGTACGGGGAACCGGGTGCCACCTACCGCTACAGCGGCGTGGATCGCGTCGCCCGACCGTGGTTGCCATCGATTCGAGAGTTGGCAGAGCAGGTCGGGGGGGCGGTCGCGTGGCGTTTCAACTATGTATTGGTCAACCGATACCGGGACGGCGGCGACATGCTTGGCTGGCATGCCGACGACGAAGCGGACTTGGGCGATATGCCCGTGCTAGCGGCGATCAGCGTCGGTGCCGACCGCGTGTTCCGCATGCGGTCAAGGGCTGGCGGTGCAAGTATGGCCACGACGCTGGGGCACGGATCGCTCCTGCTGATGTGGGGCAACAGCCAGCGGGATTACAAGCATTGCTTGCCAAGAACAAGACGCTCGGTGGGCGAACGTCTCGGTTTCACCTTTCGGCAGACCCGCCACGCGGCTTGTCCGACACCGGTCCCCTTGGAGCAGCGGTGAGCAGCGGACGGGTTCCAAACACCCTGCGCGTCGACTGTGTGGCTGACGACATTCGGCTCGTGCGGGACGAGGATGACCTAGCGGAGCAACTCGTCCATGCGGACACGCACGAAGTCCCTGCCACGATTATCGGCGGCGGCTCGAATCTCGTATTGCGTACCCGGCTTCCGGGCACGGCGATCCTGGTAAGGCTGCGGGGGGTCGCCTTCGAACGGCTGGCCGAAGCCGATTGGCGGGTCGTGGCCGCCGCGGGCGAAAACTGGCAGACCATCGTCGATGGGGCCTTGGAGCGTGGAATAGGCGGATTGGAGAACCTAACCCTGATTCCGGGGTCGGTGGGCGCCGCACCCGTGCAGAACATCGGTGCCTACGGTCGGGAGTTGTCAGAGTTCGTGGAGTCGGTCACGGTCTTTGATCGCGAGCGGCAATGCTATTCGACGTTGACTGGCCCGGAATGTGCCTTCGGGTACCGGGAGAGCGTCTTCAAACGGGACGCGTCGCATCGCCACGCAATCACACGGATCGCGTTGCGGCTGGGTGGTGCCGCCCTGGCAACGGACTACCCCGATGTTGCGAGGGAACTCGCCAAGCGGGGTCGAAGCAGGGACCGCGGCACGGTGGCCGATGCCGTCGCAACGATACGAAGACGCAAACTGCCGGATCCCGGTCGAATCGGCAACGTCGGTAGCTTCTTCAAGAATCCCGTGGTGGCCCTGGCACGGCTTGACGACATCCGTGCCCGAATCGACATCGACGACTACCCGGCACCCGGAGGGACGGGCGGGCGCAAGATTCCGGCGGCTCGATTAATAGACGCTGCCGGCTGGAAAGGCGTCCGCCAAGACCGAGTGCAGGTGTGGCCGCTCCAGCCGCTGGTCCTGGTCAACCTGGGCGGCGCCACGGGCAATGAGGTACTCGACCTCGCCGCGCGCATCACCGACGACGTGCAACGCCGATACGGCGTGGCTCTAGAGCTCGAACCTGCCGTCCTGGGAACGGACTAGGCAACCTTGAACGGGCCGCAGGGGCGACCCGGACGCACCCGTTAGGGCGCGCGGTTGTCCGTGCCGTGAACGACGAATCCAGGACGATCGAAACGGGCCGCCACAAGGGCGGCCCCAACGCGGACCTTCCGGTATACCCGGGCTTCTTGGTCTGAACCGCCTAGGTTTCCTGGGCCGGCGGTTCTTGGGCACGGCGCCGCGCCAAACGCGGGTCGTTGCTTGCTCGGCCGATTGCGGCAACCTCGGACGGCGTCGCCGCAACGGGTTCCGGTTCGGCCACCGGTTCCGTTTCGGTAACGGGTTTCGCTTCGGCCACCGGATCCGTTTCGGTAACGGGTTTCGCTTCGGCCACCGGATCCGTTTCGGTGACCGGTTCCACCTCGATGACCGGTTCAACTTCGGCGACGGGTTCCGCTTCGGCAACTTGCTCCACTTTGGCAACCGGTGTCTCTTCGGTGACCGGATCGACAACGGGCTCCAGTTCGGGAACCGGCATGGCGGGCTGCCCGTCGGCCGCCCCGGACTTCGCCGGCGCGGGTGACGTGCCTGGGTCGGCATTGTCGTCTGCAGGAGGAACCGTGCTATCGGCCGGGGTTTGCCGCACACCGCGGCGTTTACGCTGGCGTGGGTCGTTGCTTGCCCTGCCGGCCGAGGCGACGGGTTGGGGTTCGGCTTGCTCCGCAGCCGTCGAAGCTGCGGCGACCGGTGGCGCCGGCTCGGGTGGGTTGTCGGAATTTCGAGCCGGGGGTGCCGAGATCCCGGGGGTTACGCCGGCATCCGGCCCGTCGCCATTGGTAGGCTCGGGTGCACGCTTCGGATCAGATCGTTTGGCGTTGGAGATCGTTGCGCGGTCGCGGCGCGGTTTTCGTCTACTCGGCCCGGCTTCGGTCTGCGGCGAACTCGTTGCCCGCTGCTCGCGGTTTCTGCCCTTTGCCGCGTCGGGTTCCGGCCGCTCGTCTCGCCGGGCTTTCTGATCTGACCGTTGGCCGGACCTCCCGCCGCCGTTTCCCTTCGCGGACTGCGCATTTCGTTGTCGTTTCGGCGCGGGTGCGTCTTGCTCGCGACCGGACGATCCTTCGCGTGGTGCGTCCTTGCGAGGCCGACGCCGACGACGCCGGCTGTCGTCCCGCCCTTCGCTGCGCGAGTCCAGCCGAGGTTTGGACTCCGCCCGCCGCGAGCGACTGCCGCCCTGTGCAGGCTTGTTGGCCCGGTCGTGGGTGGCGCTCCTCGTGTCACGTCGGCGACGTTCGTCTGACCTTGGCCCCGGCTCGGCAGCGGCGGAGTCGCCGCCGAAGAGATTGGTTTTCACGGAGCTCAGGAAGCCGGCAAGTCCGCCTTTGGGCTTCGCCGCCTTGTCGCTCTTGGGGCGGGACGGCGAGCGCTTGGCGGGCTCGCGTTGTGGCGGCGCGAACGGTACGACCTTGACGGCCGCCTGCTCGGTCTGGGACGGACGTGTCTCGCGAATTTCGGGTACGTCAGAGATCGACGAAGGTTCGGTAAACTCGTAGCTGGGTGGACTCCCCTCGGTATCGGCCGTATCGTCGCGGATGCGCTGGATGTCGTAGTGGGGCGTCTCCAGTTCGACTGCCGGCACGATGACGACATGCGTTTTCGTACGCTGTTCGATGTCGGCCACTTCCTGGCGTTTCTCGTTCAGCAGATAGGCGGCGACGCTCAACGGGACCCTGGTGCGGACAATCGAAATGCGTTCCTTGAGAGACTCCTCCTCGACGACGCGGAGAATCGACAGCGCCAGCGACTTGATGTCGCGGATCCGTCCCTGGCCCGTACAACGCGGGCAGACTTCGGTAGTCAATTCGTCCAGCGACGGGCGGAGGCGTTGTCGGGACATCTCCATCAAACCGAATCTCGAGATGCGTCCAATCTGTACGCGGGCCCGGTCCGTCTGCAGGGCTTCCTGCATCTTCGACTCCACCGCACGTTGGTTCTTGGTCGAGACCATGTCGATGAAGTCGATGACGATCAGACCACCCACGTCGCGCAGGCGAAGTTGCCGGGCGATTTCCTCCGCGGCCTCGAGGTTGGTATTGAGCGCCGTTTCCTCGATGTCGGCGCCCTTTGTCGAACGCGCCGAGTTGATGTCGATGGACACCAGGGCTTCCGTTGGATCGATCACGACGCTGCCGCCGGAGACCAATTTCACCTCGTGCTGGAACGCGGTCTCGATCTGGGACTCGATCTGGTAGCGGCTGAACAAGGGGATCGAGTCGTTGTAGTACTTGATGCGGTCCTTGTAGCTCGGCATCACCGGATCGATGAATTCGTGCGCCTGCTGATAGGCGTCCTTGCCGTCGATGAGCACCTCGCCGATGTCGCGGCGTAGGCAGTCCCGAATAGCCCGGACGATGACGTTGTTCTCTTGGTAGAGCAGTTTCGGGGCTTTCAGACCGTCGGCTGCCTTCTCGATGGCCTCGTTCAACTGCAGCAGGTAGTCGAGATCCCACTTGAGATCCTCCGCATCCCGGTCAACACCCGCGGTGCGTACGATGACGCCCATCCCGTTGGGTATCTCAAGTGCGGACAGGGCTTCGCGCAACGTGTCTCGGTTCTCGCCGTCGATGCGTCTGGAAATCCCCCCGGCACGGGGGTTATTGGGCATCAGGACTAGATAGCGCGCGGCGATGCTCAAGAAGGTCGTCAAAGCGGCACCCTTGTTGCCGCGTTCTTCCTTGTCGACCTGGACGATGAGTTCCTGTCCCTCCTCGAGAACGTCCTGGATGTTCACGCGGCCTTCGACCGAGGTCTTGAAGTAGGAGCGGGCGACTTCCTTGATGGGTAGGAAGCCGTGCCGGTCGGAGCCGAAGTCGACGAACGCGGCTTCGAGGCTTGGTTCTACCCGGGTAATCCGGGCTTTGTAGATGTTTCCCTTCTTTTGTTCGTAGGTGCGGTTTTCGATGTCGAGGTCGTAGAGCTTCTGACCGTCGACGAGGGCGACCCGAACCTCTTCCGGCTGGGTGGCGTTGACAAGCATGCGTCTCATGTTGGTGCTTCCGTGTTGCGACGCCCGTGACGCGCTACGCACCATCGCGCCGCTTGAGATAAGCGGCTTCGGATTGTCCTGCTCGGGCTGGGCTCGCGCCCGGCCCGGTCACCTGCGTCTTGCGAGGCGACCCTTGGCGAAGTTGACTGCGAGCGGTGCAAATGCGACATGCCCGTGCGGGGGGTTGTGCCGCGTCGGCGCTGCGATACGGTCGCGACCGCTCGCGCGGTCGAGAGGTGAGCGCCACTGCCTGCGTCGGAACCGTATCGTTCCGTGCAAGCCGTCAACGATCGCCGCCACGCCAGCGGTATGACGAAAATTCCTAGATTCGTGCATGACCACGGCGTGTCGAGCGATGACAATTCTCAATCGAGCTTAACCGAGCCCTTCGGCTCATCTCCCGCCTTGTCCCGCGCACCCCGGTGGGTGACTCGTCGGGCAATTCAGTTGATTGGATCGGCGGGTTGGCTCTCGCCGGGGTCGGTTGACTTTCCCGACCCGGCGGCATCTTGACGATGGTTACGCGCTTATGGGCGTTAATCGTTGAGTAACTCGTTGCTTAGTACAGTTTGCGCGAGCCCCAGCAAAGCCTACGTCCCTCCATCGGGAACCTCCGCTGCCCTTTGGCGTCGCGCGTGTCGCACGATAACATAGGGCGGTAAGTGGCTCAATCGGCAGGATATTGAGTGGCTGCCGAGGTGAACATCGTCGCTGTGGGTGCCGAGCACGGGCAGCGGCTCGACAACTTCCTCATTTCCCGAATGAAGGGGCTGCCGAAGAGTCGAATCTACCGCATGGTTCGTCGTGGCGAGGTCCGCGTCAACGGTGGCCGCAGTCGACCGGGATACCGCGTGCAGTGCGGCGACAAGGTCCGAATACCTCCTTTTCGAAGCGGCATGCCAGCGCCAACGGGCGGTTGCAGCGATTCCGGCGGACTCGTCGACGCGTTGCGGAATGCGACCGTGTTCGAGGACGACGACCTCCTGGTGATCGACAAGCCCAGTGGCGTGGCGGTCCATGGCGGCAGTGGAATCTCGCTTGGTGTGATCGAGACCCTGCGCCGGAACGAACCGTCGACGCCCTACGCATTGGTGCATCGCCTCGACCGCGACACGTCGGGTTGTCTGGCGGTGGCCAAGAACCGACGCACGCTCTTGGATTTGCATGCCCAACTGCGGCAGGGCGCCGTCGACAAACGCTACGACCTCGTCGTCGACGGGCACTGGCCGGCGGGTCTGCGCGTCGTCGACAAGCCATTGGCGCGGTATGCGCTGGCGAGCGGCGAACGCCGGGTTCGTGTCCGGGATGATGGCGAACCCTCGACCACGGCGTTCAGCGTGGTACAGCGTCTTGGCGATGCAACGTGGCTTGCCGCGTTGCCCCGAACCGGTCGCACGCACCAGATCCGGGTTCACGCGGCCGCCAGCGGTCACCCGATTCTCGGCGATGCCAAGTACGCGCGGGGCGAGGCCCGGTCACACTCCCGACTGTTGCTCCACGCCAGCGAGTTGAGGTTCCTGCTGCACGGGCGCCGGGTACGGGTAAACGCGCCGCTGCCCGCAGAATTCGAACGATCTCGCGACGCCTTGCGGCCCTTCAATCCGCCGGCTGCGCCAGCGGATTAACGCCCTCCGCCCGCAGCAGTTCGCCCAATACGATCAGCGGCAGCCCGATTGCGGCACTCGGGTCCGCGGTTTCGACGCGTTCCAGCAGGAGCGGCCCGAGCCCCTCGAACCGGATGCCGCCGGCGCAGTCGAGGGGCCGGTCACGTTCGACGTAGCGGCGGATCTCGGCCTCGCTAGCCTTCCGGAAGCGGGCCGTTGTCGTGTCCATGGCGGTGCGGACCCGATCCGTGGCGGTATTCAGGACGGCAACACCCGTCAGAAAATCGACTCGGTGTCCCGAAAATCCCTGCAACTGGCGGACGGCGACGTCGACCGTTCCCGGTTTGCCGAGAATGTGACCGTCGAACGTCGCGGCTTGGTCGGAGCCGATGACGATGGTGTTGGGCTTGCGGCTCGCCACCGCCCGCGCCTTGGCAATGGACAATCGCACCACCAGGTCGCGGGGTGTCTCGCCGGGGAGGGGCGCTTCGTCGATGTCCGGGGAGTCGACGCGAAACGGAATGCCAAGGCGTTCGAGCAGGTCGCGACGGTACCGCGAGGACGACGCGAGCACGAGCGGTACGTTGGCCGGTCGCGGGCTGGCGTGGCCCGCATGGCGAACTTCGGTCATGGCCGAGTATCGTCTCTTTTGACAGCCACGGGTGGCGACCATATCATCCGCGCCGCCTTAGGTTGGCCGGGTATGTGGTGTTGGTAACGCGATTGGACGTCGCCGAGCTTGCTCGCGCAGGTGGCTCGTGGCGCGGGGCGCTCGACGTCGCTGCCTTCGAGCGGCTGGGCAGCGTGCTGTTCAACGGTGCGGATTCGAGCAAGGTGAAATCGCCGAGGGTCTCGGCGGTACTCGATTTCTCCCTCGACGGTGAAGGCTGGCCGTGGGTTCGGGGTACGTGCAAGCTCGTCGCGCCGATAGTCTGCACCCGGTGCGCGGAGACCGTGGATGTCGAGGTGGAAAGCCATCTGGATTTCCGAGTCGTCGAGACGGATGCCCAAGCCGAAAGACTGATGCCGGCGGTCGACGCGGTTGTCAGCGAGGACGCCAAGGTACCGCTTACGGCGCTGGTCGAGGACGATATCCTGCTCAGCATTCCCGAGCGATGTTGCGTTGACTGGGCGAAGTGCGACCACGCCAGCGAGGTTGTATTGGTGGGGGACGATGCCGAAACATCGGTATCGAAGCCCCTTCGGGGTTTGCGCACGATTGTAGAGGGCCACGAGCCCGTTTGAACGGAGATACGAAGATGGCAGTGCAGCAGAACAAGGTGACGCGATCGAAGCGCGACAAGCGACGGTCGCACCATGCGCTCAACAAGCCCACGTTGTCCGTCGACTCGACCACCGGCGAGACCCATCGTCGGCATCATGTCACCGAAGAGGGCTACTACCGGGGTCGCAAGGTCGTCGAATCCCGTCGCTGACGTGCCAGCCTTGGTCCGCAGGAGTTTCGCGCCAGCGAAACTCCCAACGCGACCGGATGGTCGCGCAGCCGAAGTTCCCATCGGAATCGGACTCCCTGGAGTTCACGCACCATCCGCCTAGCCGTTGACATCCTGGGCGGCGATGCCGCGCCGACGACGCTCGTGCGCGGAGCCTTGGATGCGATTGCCACTCCGCAGACGCCTGGTCCGCCGGCGGAGGCCGGTGAGGGTGCCGTGAAGCTTATCTTCTTCGGTGACGCCGGCGATGTCGCCCCGTTGCTCGCCGGGACGCCCCACGAGGTAGTGGACGCCCCGCGGCGCGTCGAAGTCGACGACGCGTTGCGGGGTTCGCTGCGCGGCGATATCGACTCGTCGATGCGCAGCGCCGTGCAAACCCTGGCCGCCGGCGATGCCCACGCCCTGGTTAGCGCCGGCAGTACGGGAGCGCTCGTGGCACTTTCGAGACACCTGCTGGGCATGCTCCCGGGAATCCGCCGACCGGCGATAATGAAATCGCTAGGCGGCGCGGACGGTCGTCGTTTCCGGATGCTCGACCTCGGCGCGAATGTCGGGTCTGGCCCGGGACAACTGCACCAGTTCGCGTTGTTGGGAACGGCAGCGGCCGCGGTGTCTTCGGCGCGGGGGCAAGTCCCCAACGGGGGAGAGGTCCGCAAGCCCTCCGTGGGGCTGTTGAATATCGGATCGGAAGTTGCCAAAGGACCGGCAACCGTGCGCGAGGCGGCACGGCTAATCGAGTCCGACGGGCGGCTTCGATATGCCGGCTTCGTCGAACCCCACAGGCTGTTCGACGCGGCGACCGACGTCGTGGTTGCCGACGGGTTCGCGGGCAACATCGCGCTCAAGGCGGCGGAAGGCGCCGCGCAGATGGCGCGTTACGTGCTGGGCCGGGAACTCTCCGGAAATTCGCCTGGCGTCGCGCTGGGCCGGGCTATGCTCCGTGGTCGCTTGCACCGTGTTCGTGATGCGTACAATCCCCAGTCGTATAACGGTGCGGGCCTTCTCGGCATCGCCGGCGTGGTTGTCAAGAGTCACGGCGGTGCGGACCGAGCGGGTTTCGAGAACGCGGTGAGACAAACCATGGATGCGCTCAGGACCGGTCTGGTCGAACGGCTTGCGGCCGGGATTTGAGCGCCGACCGCCGAGAAGTGCGCGCGCTGCTGGCCCATTGATGACGAGGGAGAACGGATGGGATTAGGGTTCTTGTTTCCGGGCCAAGGCGCCCAAGCGGTGGGCATGGTCGCCGACATCGGCGCCGTCGAAGAGGCCGTGTCTCGACGCTTCGCCCAGGCGTCTGAAGCGGTGGGGTTCGACCTTGGCAATGTCGTGCAGAACGGCCCCGCGGAGCGTTTGAATGAGACGGAGGTGACGCAGCCGGCTTTGCTGACGGTGGGAGTCGCATTGCTCGACGTCTGGCGGCACAGAGGCGGGTCGGAACCCGAGGTCGTCGCCGGACACAGCCTCGGCGAGTACTCTGCGCTGGTGGCTGCCGGGTCGCTGGAGTTCGCCAGTGCGGTCGCCCTTGTGCACGAGCGAGGCAAGTTGATGCAGGGCGCGGTACCCACTGGACAAGGTGCGATGGCGGCGATCCTGGGCCTTGACGACCCGGTGGTCGAGGAGTGCTGCAAGGGCATAGACGGTACGGTCACGCCCGCAAACTACAATTCTCCCGGCCAAGTGGTCATTGCCGGCCGTGCGGACGCCGTCGCTGCCGCCATCAACGCGTGCAAGGATCGCGGTGCCCGTCGGGCAGTGCCCCTTGACGTCAGCGTCCCGTCCCACTGCGCCCTGATGGCCCCGGCAAGCGAGCCTCTATCCGAACTGTTGTCCAACGCGGACATCCGCGATCCACGTATTCCCGTCGTCCAGAACTACAGCGCCGCTGCCGCGACCGACGCCGCCACCATTCGCGACAACCTGTTGCGTCAACTGGTGTCGCCGGTTCGCTGGTCGGCGTCGGTCGGCACCATGGCGACTTCGGGACCGGAGAGCTTCGTGGAGTGCGGTCCGGGTGGCGTACTCGCGGGGCTGGCTCGTCGCATCGACCGCTCGTTGAAGGTTCATGGCATCGGAACGCTCGAGGCCCTGGAATCGGCTCTCGAAGCCTGCGCGGACCAATGACCATGAGTGAGGATCGCAAGATCGCCCTTGTAACGGGGGCAAGTCGGGGAATTGGCAAGGCCATCGCGGGCAATCTCGCCGCGGATGGCATGTTCGTGGTTGGTACCGCCACGCGTCCCGAGGGGGCGGCCGCCGTGGCGGACGAGTTGGGTGCTGACGGGACGGGCGTGGTGTTGCGCCTGGAGGACGAAGCCGTCGTTGGCAAGACCGTGGCGGAGATCCAATCGCGCTACGGTGCGCCGTTGGTGCTCGTGAACAACGCGGGCGTGACGCGGGACAACCTGTTGCTCCGCATGACGGCCGAGCAATGGTCGGACGTGCTCGACGCCAACCTGACGGGAATCTACCGGCTGACCAGACCGCTGCTGCGCGGGATGATGCGCGCCCGGTGGGGTCGAATCGTCAACCTGAGTTCGGTCGTCGGCCGAATGGGCAATGCAGGTCAAGCGAACTACGCCGCAACGAAGGCGGGCATCGAGGGCTTCACCCGGTCGCTTGCCCAGGAAATTGGCAGTCGAGGCATCACCGTCAACGCGGTCGCGCCCGGTTTCATCGACACGGACATGACCCGGGGACTGACCGACTCGCAACGCCAGACGATGATCGACCGAACCGCGCTGGGCCGGATTGGTACCGTGGAGGACGTTGCGGGAGTGGTCGCGTTTTTGGTCGGCGAAGCCGGTGCCTACATCACCGGAGAGACCGTGCACGTCAACGGCGGCCTCTACGCGGGATGAAACCATAGGTTTCGTCCGACCGGTGCGAGCCTGCCTTTCTCACGGAAGCGCTGGTTTCACGGAAGCGCTGGTGGAGTGCGCGCTTCGAGTTTAGTGGTTGGGGGCGGTCAAAAACGGCTAAACTTACGGCCCGCTGATGACAGCGGTCCGCTGAGGTCAACGAAGTGCGAGTGTCGGTTTCTCGACGGCGCAGGCACACCTGAGCAGCGACTAGAAGGAGTCTCGAACATGAGCAGTGTCGACGAACGAGTCAAGCGACTCATCTGCGAGCAGTTGGGCGTCAAGGAAGAGGAAGTCAAGGACGAGGCGTCATTCGTTGACGACTTGGGGGCGGATTCGTTGGACACAGTGGAACTGGTGATGGCTCTCGAGGAGGAATTCGAGACCGAGATCCCGGACGAGGAGGCGGAGAACATCACCACCGTCAAAGAAGCGATCGACTACATCCTTGCCCATCAGTAGTCGGCACACGACGCGTCGCCGTGGGCGACGCGTTCTGACCGGTAAAGCGACCCAAGGCCCTCGGTTATGAGCAAACGGCGAGTCGCGGTAACAGGCCTCGGCATGTTGTCGCCGATCGGCAATGCCGCGGAGGAGGGCTGGCGCAACGCCCTCGACGGCGTTAGCGGTGCCGCACCTATCACCGATTTCGACACCACCGGCCAAAGCGTCACGATCAGCGCGGCAGTCAAAGGCCTCGCAGTCGAGGACTACCTCGATCGCAAGGAAGCGCGGCGCCTCGACCGCTTCATTCAATACGGACTGATCGCCGGGATCCAGGCCGTACGGGATGCTGGCCTGGACGATGGTGCCGGCGGCGAAAGAACCGGCGTCGCGATCGGGTCCGGTATCGGCGGCATCAATACCATTGAAGATGCCCACTCGACGTGCCTGAACCGCGGTCCCGGTCGCGTCTCGCCGTTCTTCGTGCCGTCGAGCATCATCAACATGATCTCCGGCAAACTGTCGATGATGTACAACTTCCGCGGCCCGAACCTAGCGGTGGTGACGGCGTGTACAACTGGCACGCACAACATCGGGCTCGGTATGCGCGCCATCCAGTGCGGCGACGCGGACGTGATGGTCGTGGGCGGTGCGGAGCAGGCCACCTCGCCGGTCACCGTGGCCGGGTTTGCCTCCATGAAGGCCCTGTCCACCCGCAACGACGATCCCGAATCCGCTAGCCGTCCCTGGGACCGGGACCGGGACGGATTCGTGCTCGGCGACGGCGCCGGAGTATTGGTTATCGAGGAATACGAACGAGCCCGAGCGAGGGGCGCCAACATCTATTGCGAACTCGCCGGGTTCGGCATGAGTGCCGACGCCCACCACATCACCAGTCCCCCGGACGACGGCCACGGCGCCGTGGCGTCGATGCGCAATGCGTTGGCGGACGCGGGCCTCGCCCCCGACGACGTGGACTACATCAATGCGCACGGGACATCGACCCCCCAAGGCGATATCGCGGAGACGCTATCGATCAAGGCGGTGTTCGGCGAGTCCACGGGTGTTGCGGTGAGTTCGACGAAATCGATGATCGGCCACCTGCTCGGCGCCGCCGGAGCGGTGGAGGCGATATTCTCGGTGCTCGCCATCACGAACGACGTGGCACCACCGACGATCAACCTGGACAACCCGGATCCGGAATGCGACTTGGACTACGTTCCGCACACGCCCCGCGAGATGCCGATCAAGGCGGCGTTGTCGAACTCGTTCGGATTCGGTGGCACGAACGGAACACTGGTATTCACGGCGGTTTGATCGAGCCAAGGCAACCGCTTGACCCGCCGGGCCTATAGAGGTCGCCGTTGAACAAGCGAATACTGTTCATCCCCGCAGCCGTGATCGTGTCGGGGGTCGCATTCCTGGTCGGGATGGGGATCTACCTTGATCGGTGGGCCGAAAAGCCCTTGCAGGTGGCCGAGGAGACCGTGTTCATCGTGGAGCCAGCGATGTCCTTTACCGCGGTCGCTGACCACCTCGTGGACGCGGGGGTTGTCAAGGGGTGGCAGTTTTCGTTGCGGGCGCGTCAGCGAGGCTTGCAAGGGTCCGTTCAGAGCGGCGAGTACCGGATCACATCGGCTCTGACGCCGGATACCCTACTTGACCGGCTAACGCTCGGCGACGTCGTCGCGCACCGATTCCTGATGGTCGAAGGAAGCACCTGCGTCGCGGTGCTGGCGCGCTTGGCGGCCGACGACCGATTGACCTTTGATCTGGCCGGGGTCGGTGCCGATGACCTCATGGCCCGCTTGGAGCTACCCGCCGGGAATGCGGAAGGCCGGTTCTTTCCCGATACCTACCTGTTCAAGCGCGGCGATAAGGCTTCCGGTCTGCTTCTGAGGGCCAAATCGAAGATGGACGCCGTGCTCGAAGAGGCGTGGTCTCAGCGGTCATCGACGGTGTCTTTCGACACACCCTACGACGCGCTGATCCTTGCCTCCATCATCGAAAAGGAGACTGCGTTTCCACCCGATCGGACCCGGATCGCCGGTGTCTTCGTACGGCGGCTTGCCAAGGGGATGCGGCTTCAGTCCGATCCCACCGTGATCTACGGCTTGGGTGACGCGTACGACGGCAACCTCACGCGACAGATGCTCAAGACCGACGGGCCCTACAACACCTATCGTCGCGCCGGGCTCCCACCGTCGCCGATCGCGTTGCCGGGACGGGCATCGATCGAGGCGGCACTGAACCCCGATGGCGGCGACGACCTGTACTTCGTTGCGCGCGGCGATGGCACCAGCGAGTTCTCGAAAACCTTGGACGAGCACAACAAGGCGGTGGCCCGCTACCAGCGGAGATGACGCGGTTGTCGAGAGGACGTTTCGTAACCATCGAGGGCGGCGAGGGCGTGGGCAAGAGCACGAACGTCGAGTTGGTTCGGAAGCTACTCGAAGGTCATGGTTGCGACGTGCTGACAACGCGCGAACCAGGCGGAACCCCTTTCGCGGAGGAGATCAGATCGGTCCTCTTAGGCACGCGTGACGAAGCCGTCGATCCCATGGCCGAGACGATGCTGATCTTCGCCGCGCGGGCTCAGCACGTCGCCAAAGTGATCAAGCCCGCGTTGCTCGCCGGGCGCTGGGTGCTCTGCGAACGATTCACGGACTCCACGTTCGCCTACCAGGCCGGCGGGCGGGGCGTGGATGCGCAGGTGGTGGTACAACTGGCCAACCTCGCGCATCCCGGCCTTTGGCCGGATCTGACCTTGTATCTCGACGCGCCGCCCCACTCGGCGATGACGCGGATTTCCACCCGAAGTCTCGACCGCTTCGAACGCGAGCGTCGGGAGTTCTTCGAGCGGGTTCGGCAAGCATACGTGGCACGCGCCCGCGAACACTCGCATATCGTGCCCATCGATGCGAGCCGCGAGCTTGGGTCGGTACAACGCGATATCGTCGACGCCATCGAGCAATACTTGGCGACGTACGACAATCCATGAACGAGCCGCCGTGGCTGTTGGATACCTTGGCCAGCGTCCGCGAGATCGGCGCCAGGCTCCCCCATGCGCTGCTCATCCACGGTCCGCGGGGGTGGGGGGAGGAACGCATCGCCAACGCCGTGGCGCTCGATCTCATGGAACTCGAGCCGGGCCGTGACGCCCGTGCGGTCGCACACCCCGACCTGCGCTGGCTGCAGCCGGAGAATGGCGTCATCAAGGTCGATAGCATCCGGGGCATCGTGGAATTCCTCGTGCAGACCCCACAGGCAGCGCCTCGCAAGATCGCCGTCATCGAAGATGCCGACCGAATGAACCCCAACGCGGCCAACGCGCTCCTCAAATCGCTGGAGGAGCCACCTCCGGACAGCTTCATCGCGTTGTCCACAAGCGCCCCGGAACGCCTGCTGCCGACGGTTCGCAGTCGGTGCCAGCAGATACGGGTACGGCGTGGTGGTGACGACGAAGTACGGGCCTGGCTAGGCGCTGCCGGTGTCGACCCTGAGAAGGCGGGTTACTGGGCCGTGGAGTACGGCGGCGCACCGTTCGCCATCGCATCGGCCGCGGAACGGGGCCAGGCGCCGTTGTGGGACTCGTTGGAGAAGGCCAGCCGGTCCCCGGCCGCGGCCCGAGCCGCCGGGGACGGTCTTCGCGATGCGGATCTCGTGGATCTCCTCGAACGTTGGCTGCGCATCGTGCACTGGCTGGTAAGGCAGGCGAAGGTGCCGGTACGCGGCCTCGTTCTCGACTTCGCGACCGAGATACTCAACGTCCGGCGCGCGGCGCTTGTGAACACGGGGTTGAATCGAGCCATGCAGTTGCAGCGGTTGCTTCTGCTATGGGCCGAACTGTGGCGGCATGCGTCGATCTCGCACCTCCCGAAGGCGACCTTTTTGATGTCCAGTCCCTAACGCGCCCGTAGGACGCGGTCGCCCGCCGGGATGCCGCATGGCTTGGGTCGTTCGTACTGGCGCAGCATTCTCGAACGGTTTGATTTCCCTTGCGGACGTTCCAAACCCGGCCCGGTTACAGGGCGCTCAGAGCGTGTAGGTGTCGTCGATTACGTCCGGATAGTCCGCGAGACAGGCCGCGATACGCTGGCGGACCACATCGTCGTGGTCGCCGAACTGGACGCCGACACCCGGCGGCTTGCCCCCCGACGCACCGGCGGGCGTGATCCAGACGACCCGTCCCGCCAAGGGCAACGTGTGTGGATCCCGCATGAGACGGAGCAGGACGAACACCTCGTCGCCAAGCCCCAAGCGTCGGGGGGTCGGAATGAACAACCCGCCGTTGGCAATGAACGGCATGTGCGCGGCACGCAGGGCGGTGCCGTCTTCGATTGCCACCGATAGCAGGGCGGGGTCCGCGTTTTCGCTTGACATCGTGTTCGGGCTCCCTTGATGCGATACCAGGGAGCTAAGCACGCGAGATCTGCGTCGCAAACCGGACATGCGCGCGGATCCGTGGCCGCGATTGCCGCAACCTCGTGTGGGAAAACAACCGGTGGTTAGTCGAGCGCGTCGAAAACTGGCCGCGTCAGGTTCTCGACGCCATCGTCGGTCACGAGCACGTTGTCCTCGATCCGAATCCCGCCGCAGGGAACCAGTGCCTCGACCTTCGCCCAGTTGACATCCCGACCCGCATCCGTCCCGGCAAGTTCCTTGAGCAGACTCGGAATGAAGTAGATGCCGGGTTCCACCGTGAACACGTAGCCCGGCTGGACCGCACGGGTAAAGCGCAGGCTCGGAAACCGTTGCGGCGGTTCGGCCAGTTCGCCGTCCTCGGTCGCGAAGTGGCCGCCGACGTCGTGTGTTTGCAGGCCGAGCAGGTGACCGAGCCCGTGAGGGAAGAACAAATCCGTGACGGACCGGTCGTAGGCGCTCTCGGCGCTGCACCGGAGAATGTCGAAGCGAACCAGCAGGTCGGCCACGTCCCGGTGCATGCGGGCCTGCAGGTCGACGAAGGAGAGGCCTGGTTTGATCTTAGCCACGGTGTCACGCTGCTTGGCATCGAGCGCTGCGACGAGGTCGTCGAATTCGTCGCCGGGGGTGGCGCTATAGGTCCGGGTGATGTCCGAGTGATAGCCCCCCGACCGGCCCCCGGCGTCGATGAGAAAACTGTGTGCCGGCTCGGGACGTGTGCGGTCGTAGTGCTGGTAGTGGAGTACGCCCGCGTGCTCGTTCAGGGCGATGATATTGGGATACGGCAGTTTGCTTTCCTGCTGTTTACTCGCGCCCAGGTACGCCATATGGATGTCGAATTCGCTGCCACCGTCGCGGAAGGCGTCCCGGGCAGCGATGTGACCGCGCACACCCACCTCGGTGGCTTCGCGTAGCCGAGCGATTTCGAAGTCCGTTTTCGTACCCCGGGCGTACTGGAGCCGATTGACGAGCGCCTTGGGGTTGACGGCTTTCAGGGGTAGGTTCAATTCACAGGACTCCGCCGGACCCACGAGGGCGATCCGGTGGTATGCGGAAACACCCTTAACGAGAGCGGTCATGAGTGTTTCGTCGTCGTCGTGGGTCTCCACATCGAAGGCCGTCTCCGCCCAGTCGGGCAGGGTCGGTGGCTGGTACCAGTAGCTCGCGGGACGGTGGAAATAGAGCTTCGGCCGGTTGCCGGGTCGCACCAGCAACACGCTTTGCTCACAGTGGTCGTCGGGGTAGAAGCGGGCGAAGTGGGGATTCGGATGGAATGCCGGTGACTGGTCGTCCTGGAAATACATTTGCGCGATTCCGGCGGGGACCACGGCAGCATCGGCACCGCTTGCAGCGAGCGCGCGCTCCCATTGGGCGGTGATGGTGGTGATGTGGTCGAGGAACTCGACTTGGTCGAAGGCGGGTCTGGTCATGGGATACCGGGGCGCGCAGGAATGACGGTGGGTATTGTAGCGCCAGGGAAGCTCTGATTAAGAGCTTCCCTGGTGCGGCACAGGCATGTGCCGCCAAATGAATTTGTGGAGCAAGACGAAACCGCGCTTTTGTCTTGCGATCTGATCAAGCCCACGGATGGGCTTGATCAGAGGTTTCCTAGTGTCGCGGGCCGCCCCGCGGTGGACTGATTGCTTCGTGAATCGGTCACGGCTTTCTGATATACATAGGCGCTTCGCTCATTGGGAAGGGAGAAATCATGGGGGCGTACGCCTACCGGGCACCGAGTAGCGTCGAGGAGGCACTGTCGACGCTCGCAGCCGAGGCTGCGGCCGGCAACCGGGCGCAAATGCTCGCCGGCGGCACCGACGTCATGGTGCAGATGCGGTCCATCGACAAGGGTCCGCGCACGTTCGTAGACGTGAAGCATGTCGCCGAGGCCAACGAGTTACGAATTGGGGACGACGACGTGTTCATCGGCGCCGCGATTGCTTCCGCGGTGCTGAACGAGAACGACGAGTTGAAGAGCATTCTGCCGGGACTGATCGAAGCCGCCGATCTCATCGGATCGACGCAGATCCAAGGACGCGCGACGATCGGCGGCAACCTCTGCAACTCCTCGCCGGCGGGGGACACGATTCCCGCCCTGATTGCCTGCGGGGCCGTCTGCGTGATTGCCTCGCCAGGCGGCGAGCGGGAGGTGCCCACCGAAGACTTCGTGACCGGAGTCGGCACCAATGTCCTGGAACCCACGGAGTTCCTGGTCGGCTTCAAAATACCGAGACCCAAGGGGCGCTCGTCGGACGCCTACCTGCGCTTCATCCCCCGCACGGAGATGGACATCGCGGTTTGCGGTGCCGGTGTGGCGCTGACGCTCGATGGGTCGGGCGTCTGCACGGCGGCGAAGGTCTCGATCGGCGCGGTGGCGATCACCGCCCTGGTTGTTCCCGACGCGGCCGGCGCGTTGGTTGGGACCACCGTGGACGATGGTGCCCTGGCGGCCGCTGCCGACGCCTCGAGTGCGCTCGCCAAGCCGATTACCGACAAGCGCGGTACCGTCGAGTACCGCAAGAAGGTCGTCGGGGTACTGACGAAACGCGCGGGGGCTATTGCCCGCGACCGTGCCCTAGCCCTCTAACGGCTTGTCGACCAACGCTCATAGCAAAGTTAAGGAATTACAGATGAGCAAACAGCACGTATCAACCACCATCAACGGGGATGCGGTGGAGTTCCTATGTGAACCCCATCAGTCCCTCCTCGACGTCCTGCGAGACGAGCTTGGCCTGACGGGTACGAAGGAGGGCTGCGCCACC
Organism: Pseudomonadales bacterium; assembly: GCA_021295895.1. Taxonomy (GTDB): domain Bacteria; phylum Pseudomonadota; class Gammaproteobacteria; order Pseudomonadales; family Azotimanducaceae; genus VXYL01. Next base: position 16,890 of record JAGWBM010000015.1, on the reverse strand, counting down.
GGCGACTGCGGAGCCTGTTCCGTCATGATCGACGGACGCCTGGTCTGCTCTTGCCTCATGCTGGGTGTCGAGGCCGAGGGCGTCGACGTGACCACCATCGAAGGCATTGCCGGTGCGGATGGATTGCACGTCATCCAGGAAAAGTACCTCGAGCACGCCGCACTGCAATGCGGGATCTGCACGCCGGGGTTCATCGTCGCTACCAAGGCGTTGCTGGACAGGAACCCGGACCCCGACGAAACCACCATCCGCTACTGGCTTGCCGGTAATCTGTGTCGTTGCACGGGCTACGACAAGATCATCCGCGCGGTACAGGATGCGGCTCAGAACCTGGCCTACGAAGCGTAGGGGCGACCCTAACGCGCCCGAGAAAGGCGCACGGCCCTCACGACGAAGCAGTTTGGAGATTAAAGGAGATATCACGTGGCAGAAGCCCTAGACCTGAAGGCAATCGGCACACGGCCGGTGCGCCCGGACGGCATCGACAAGGTGACCGGGCGAGCGGCGTTCGGAGCGGACCTGCACCTGCCCAACATGGTGCATGGCAAGGTACTGAGAAGCCCGCACGCACACGCGCGCGTCAAGCGCGTCGACTTGAGCCGCGCACGTGCGGCGGATGGCGTGCTGGCGGCGGTGTCGGGAGAAGATTTCCCCGGCGGCGCGGACGCGAGCGACCTCGCCAAGAACGTCATCGCCCGCGACAAGGTCCTCTACCACGGCCATGCCGTTGCCGCGGTGGCCGCCAGGACCCAAATGCAGGCAGAGGCCGCGTTGGATTTGATCGACGTCGAGTACGAGGTGCTCGAACCGGTGCTGTCCCTCGACCAGGCAATGGCGGCGGGTGCGACGCTGGTGAACGAATCCCAGCACACCAACGGCGACACCGCGCAACCGGCAAGCAACGTCGCGGCGTCGCAGCGGTTCGAGCGCGGTGACCTAGAAGCCGGTTTCGCCGATGCCGATGTCGTCGTTGAAACCGAGCACAGGGTACCCATGGCCCACCAGGGTTATATCGAGCCCCACGCCTGCACGGCCACGGTGAACGAGGACGGCAAGTCGACGATCTGGTGCTGCACCCAAGGTCATTTCGACGTGCGCTCCCTGACCGCACAGGTGTTGGGCGAAAGAGTCGGCAACATCAAGGTGATCCCGTCCGAGATCGGCGGCGGGTTCGGCGGCAAGACCACGATTTACCTGGAGCCGCTGGCCGTGAAGATGGCGCAGATGGCGGGGCGCCCGGTGAAGATGACGATGAGCCGGGAGGATGTCTTCCGCGCCACGGGACCCACTTCCGGCACTTGGTGCAAGGCCAAGATCGGCGCCAAGAAGGATGGCACGTTCACGGCTGCCAGCGCGTGGCTCGCCTACGAGGCCGGTGCTTTCCCGGGTGCGCCGATCGGTCCCGGTTGCATGTCCGTACTCGCGCCCTACGAGGTACCGAACCTCGTTATCGAAGGCAACGACGTGCTGGTCAACAAGCCGAAGGTCTGCGCGTACCGGGCACCGGGCGCGCCGCAGTCGATGCACGCCATGGAATGCGCCATCGACGAACTGGCGCGCCAACTCGACATGGATCCCATCGATCTGCGTCTCAAGAACGCCGCTTCCGAGGGCACGGTGGCACCTTACGGGCCGCGCTTCCCGGCGATCGGTTTGCGCGAATGCTTGGAGGCGGCCAAGGAACACCCGAACTACAAGGCGGATGTTCCCGAGGGTGCGGGTCGAGGCGTCGCCGTCGGGTTCTGGTTCAACATCGGTATGCAGTCGAGCGCCGAAGTCCGGATCGCCGAAGATGGTGCGGTCACCGTGATGGAAGGCAGTCCCGACATCGGCGGTTCCCGGGCATCCATGGCGCTGATGGCGGCCGAGACCCTTGGCGTGCCCTACGAGCACGTCAAGGCTCACGTTGGCGATACCGAGAGCACGGGGTTCTGCAACGTAACCGGCGGCAGTCGCACGACGTTCGCCACCGGCATGGCGGTGGTCCAAGCCTGCGAGGACATCATCGCCCAATGCAAGCAGCGCGCGGCGCTGACCTGGGATCTCGACGAGGAGCAGGTTGACTGGGTAGATGGCGAAGCCGTGCCGAAACCCGGCGTTAACGCCGATGTGAAGCCGCTGTCGCTCGCCGACATCGCGCGCGGTGCCGGTCGAACCGGTGGCCCGCTGCTTGGCCGGGCCAGCCTGAACGCCCAGGGTGCCGGTGCTTCGTTCTCCTGCAACTTCACGGACACCTTGGTGGATACCGAGACCGGCAAGGTCGACGTGCTGAGTTTCACCGCGGTGCAGGACGCCGGCCGGGCCATCCACCCGGCGTACGTCGAGGGCCAGATGCAAGGCGGTGCGGTTCAGGGGATCGGCTGGGCGCTGAACGAGGAGTACATCTACGACGACAACGGCGTCATGGAGAATGCCGGCTTCCTGGACTACCGGGTGCCGGTCGCGTCCGATCTGCCCATGATCGACACGGAGATCATCGAGGTGCCGAACCCGTTCCACCCATACGGCGTACGCGGCGTCGGCGAAACGCCGATCGTCGCACCCCTGGCGGCTGTGTCGAATGCCGTTCGAGATCAGTTGGGGTTCCGGATTCCGGACCTGCCACTGTCCCCGCCGAGGATTCTGGAAGCCATCGACGAACAGGGCGGGGGCGACTGACCCCGCGGCAGGTCGCGGCCAAATGCGCGACCGGGGACTTGCCGTTGCCCTGGACAGGGTCCCCGCACCGGGCGATTGACGTTCCTGACGGGTGAACGGCGGGTCGCGAAAACTCGCCGACACCCCACGGGTGCTGACTAACGGCGGGGCCTTGGCAGTTTGCCAGTGAGCGACATCGGCCCGAAGCCGCGTCAGAAATGGCTGAAAACTCACTTGTGACCGCAACGGCGGGAATCGATAGAATCCCCGCCCTTCCACGCCTCGGATCGCCCGCCCTTGGAACTCCTGTTCGACTATCTCGGTTTTCTTGCCAAGACGGCAACCATCGTGGTTGCCGCGCTCATCATCCTATCCGCCGTCGCCTCCGTAGCCGCCCAGCGCGCCATGCGCGGGGCGCCGATGGGCCATATCCAGGTGGTTCGTCTGAACGAACTCCTGCACGACATGCGCCGCACGATCGAGGACGCCGGGCTGCCACAGTCGGCGGCGAAGAAGCAACGCAAACGCGATGCGAAGGCACGCAAGAAGGAACGTCACGACGAGGCCCGGCGGCGCGTCTTCGTGTTGAGCTTCGAAGGCGATCTGGCCGCCAGCGGGGTGGACTCGCTGCGTCGGGAGATCTCGGCCGTGTTGGGCACGGCAAGGGACGAGGACGAGGTCGTGGTTCGCCTCGACAGCGCCGGCGGCATGGTGCACGGCTATGGACTCGGTGCCTCCCAGCTTGCGCGGATTCGCGGCAAGGGCATCAGACTAACCGTTGCGGTGGACAAGATTGCCGCGAGCGGCGGCTACATGATGGCGGCGGTTGCCGATCGCATCCTGGCGGCCCCGTTCGCGGTGGTAGGCTCCATAGGCGTCGTGGCGCAGATCCCCAATGTGCATCGCCTGCTCAAGAAACACGACGTGGATGTCGAGGTGCTTACCGCTGGCCGCTACAAGCGCACATTGGACTTGCTCGGCGAGAACACGGCGGAGGGTAGGGAGAAGGTCCGCGACGAGTTGCATGACGCCCACGCCCTGTTCCAGGAATTCATCGGCAGCTACCGCTCCGGGCTCGATCTGGAGACCGTTTCCACCGGCGAGGCGTGGTACGGTCAACGGGCTCTGGATCGGTCGCTGGTCGATGAACTGGTCACCAGCGACGAGTACCTGGCATCGGCGTGCGACGAAGCGGACATCTTCGAAGTGTCCTGGGTACAGCCGAAGAAGCCGATCGAGCGGCTGTTCGGTCAGGCGACCCTCGCCGTTGGCAAGCTAATCGACCGATTCATGGATCGAACAATGGGAGGATTGAGATGACTGCCAAGGGGTTTCGCGCGTTCCGTGTCTCGAGGACGGAGGATCGGCGGTACACGCGAAGCGTTGTCGAGCGCGACGTCGCCGAATTACCGGATGGCGAGTTGCTGATCGAGGTCGTGTACTCCTCGCTGAACTACAAGGACGCCCTGTCCGCGACCGGCAATCCCGGTGTGACGCGTAACTTTCCCCACACACCCGGCATCGACGCGGCGGGAACCGTCCTGGAATCCACTTCCGCCGAGTTCCGACCGGGCACCGACGTCATCGTGATCGGTTTCGATCTCGGGATGAACACCCCGGGCGGCTTCGGTCAACGCATCCGTGTTCCTGCAGGGTGGGCCGTGGCCGTGCCCGACGGTTTGGACGCCCGATCGAGCATGATTCTCGGCACGGCGGGATTCACCGCCGCGCTTTGCATCGACAAGCTGGAACAGGCCGGTATGACCCCCGGTGGCGGGCCGGTGCTTGTGACGGGTTCGACCGGCGGCGTGGGATCCGTGGCCGTCAAGCTGCTCGCCAAACTCGGCTACGAGGTCCACGCGGGTACGGGGAAGGCCGATCGGCATGACTACCTGCGGAATCTCGGCGCCAGCGCGACCGTATCCCGGGAGGATCTCGAGGCCGGTGCCGAACGCCCCTTAGGCCGCGAGACCTGGGGCGGCGTGGTCGATACGGTGGGTGGCCAGATCCTCGTCAACGCCGTGAAGTCGCTGCGCTACGGGGCGAGCCTCGCCGCTTGTGGGTTGGTCGCTTCGCCCGAGATTCCAGCTACGGTGTTTCCGTTCATCCTCCGTCACGTCAACCTGCTCGGTGTCGACTCCGTGGAATTGCCGATCGTGGACAAGAAAAGGATCTGGACCAAGCTCGCCGGGTCCTGGAGACTCGACGGGCTCGAGGCACTGGTCGAGCCGCTCAATCTGGATACGCTGTCCGATGCAATCGACCGGATACTGGCCGGGGCCATGGTGGGACGCGGCCTCGTGGACCCCAACGGCTGATGCGTTTCCCGCTCGGCGCGGCAGTCGCGTTCACGGTCGTTCTTGTCCTGGCCTCTTGCGATGCGGTGCCGGCGGAGAGCCCCTTGGTAGCACAAGGCGACGAATCCCAAGCCGAGCCGCCGGAACTCCATCCGGTGGACAGCTTGTTTGGCCATCTGGCCTACGAGGAAACCGCGGAAACCTTGGCGGATGCGGGGCGTTATCGGGACACCGGACGCGTCGTGCAATTGCGGGCCGAGGCCGCACGAGCGTTCCGGGCCATGCAACAGGCCGCCCGGCAAGCCGGGGTAGAGCTGGTACCGATCTCCGGTTTCCGAACCAAGAGCTACCAGAACGGGTTGTTTTCGCGGGCGATCCGCAAGTATGGCGCCGAGGAGTCGGCCGCCCGCTGGGTCGCGCCCCCCGGGTATTCCGAACACCATTCGGGGCTCGCCCTCGACATCGGCGCACTCGAAAGTCCCGGGACGGACGTCGAGACGACATTCGAGGACACCGCTGCGTTCGCTTGGCTCCAGGACAACGCGCACCGGTTCGACTTCGAGATCTCCTTCCCGAGGGACAATCCCCAGGGCGTGTCCTACGAACCCTGGCACTGGCGCTACACCGGCCTCGCCGATAGTCCGTAGGCACCCTCAGTCACGTCGCAATCTCTCCGACACCGCGATCGGACTGGGATAGCGGAACACCACGAGGTAGCTGGACAACAGCAGGGTGACCACGGTCGCACCCTGAACCACGTGGGCGGCCTCCGCCGACAGCAGCGCCGCCCCCGCAACGAAAACCAGCAGCAGCGAGAACTCGCTTGTCTGGCCGAGCCGATAGCCGACTTCCCTGGACACCCCATCGGGCTCCTTCTGCCAGCGTAGCAGCGCGCGAAACACCGGCGGTTTGCAGGCAACGAGCACGATGGCGAGCACCAGCGTGGGTAGCCAGACGTCGAGCAGCATGGACGGATTGATGGCCGCGCCCACGGCGAAGAAGAACAGGACGAGGAAGAAATCCCTTAAGGGTCGCAGGTTCTCGGTGATGTACTGCGCGATGGGTGAGTTGGCGAGTGACACGCCCGCCACGAATGCCCCGATTTCCCAGGACAGGTAGAGAGCCTGCGAAAGGCTGGCGATCCCCAGACACCAGCCGACGGCCAACAGGAACGTGAACTCCTGGAAGACATCGAAGCGCTTCAGGAGCGGCACCACGAAGAACCGGACGCCGAGGTAGGCGACCAGGGCGACCACCGGCAGGGCGACTAGCACCGTGAGGGTGGTCGACAAGACACTGCCTTGGGCGTCGAAACCGGCGAGGACCAACAGCGCGATGATGGCGACGAGGTCCTGGATCAGCAGCAGGCTGATGACGATCTCGCCGATGTGACGGTGGTGGAGCACGGTCGTTGGCAGCAGCTTGATGCCGAGAATCGTGCTGGAGAACACGCACGCCGTACCGGCGATCGCGGCTTCGACCAGGGTGAAACCAAAGGCGAACATCACGCCGAAACCCAGTCCGAAGAACACCACCGTGCTGGCCAAGGCGGTCAACACGGATTCGCCGATCATGTCC
>JAGWBM010000015.1:0-10316 GCA_021295895.1 Pseudomonadales bacterium | reverse complement strand
CGGTCGTCCGATACGAGCGCGATTCCGTGCGGCCCCACCAGGCAGCCGATCGCGATGTAGGCCACGATCAGTGGCTGTCGCGTATAGAGCGCAACAGCAGCCAGGGCGGCCGCGCCCGTGAAGATGATGAAGAAGGACTCGATGATGCCGACGTGCATGGTGGCTATGGTGCCTCATCCGGCGCCCGGTGATCACCATGAAGTTCCCACGCCGGGCCGGGCCGCGGCGGCGCAAGGAACACGGGACCGTGGGGGACGGGCCCGGGGCGGTGGGGGCGGGGCCAGACGGGTAGCGCGCCCCCTTGCGGGCGCGGACGAGCGGTCTGGCGGCGTTGTCCCGTCCCGTGGTCCAGGCCGAAATGTCCGCCGTGGGCGACCGCGCGCCCTCGGCTGCAACAGGCACGGGACGCGACGAGCGCGTCCCCTACCAGGCCTGTGGCGTAAACCCTAGCGGAGTTCCGCCGCACGCCGATAGGGCGGCGGCTGCCGAAATGAACCTTGGTAGTGGTCGCTCATGCGCCGAATGCAGGCGATCGCCACTGCCGCCTGGGACCGGTCCGCCAAGTCGAACGCATCGAAGCCGCAACGGTGCATGTATTCGCAAAGATCGGGAACGATCTCGCCGAAGGCGCGAAGTTCGCCGTCGTATCCATAGCGACTCCTCAACAGCTTGCCGAAGGTCAGGCCGCGGCCATCGGCAAATACGGGAAAGCGCACCGCTACCACGGGGGCTTCGACTATCCGGGGCGCTACCTGCTCCACCGCCGTATCGCCGTCGAACCAAGCACCCGCACCGTCGGGGGAAGGGGCGATCAGTCCGGGACGAGCCGGACCCTCTTCCACGAGTGTCCACTCGTCGACGGCGACGGTTGGGGCGCGGTCTGGCCCGCTTTGGGGCGCCTTAACCAGCACGGGCGGTCTTTTTGAACCGATTCGCCGGTGGACTAGCGTTCCGTTTCCGAAGAACCGTGACAACCCGCACGGCGTTGCCGCTTGCACGACGCGACACAAAGCGAGGATGTGCCGCCCTCAAAACAAGCACTTAGCCAAGTCCCCCATTCGTTTGTCCGCTTGCGGACGACGTCATGTTATTCAGAAGCGGCACACTAGCGCCCGCATGAAGACGAGCAACAACGGTCTTGGGACGGGAACTCCTGGCGTGTACCGCGGGGTCTCTCGAGTAGACTCGCCGTTTGAAGGGTTCGACCCCAATGCGTCTGACCGTGTCCAGGAAAATCTCCCCGTCGGCTCTTTCCTCGACGTATACGTCGAGGATCCACTCGATCACGTCGGGAATGTCGGCACGGCTGAAGGCGGGTCCGAGTATTCGTCCGAGGGATGCGTCTTCGGCCTGGTTGCCGCCGATCGATACCTGGTAGAACTCCTCGCCGCGCTTGTCCACGCCGAGAATACCGATGTGGCCGACATGGTGGTGGCCGCAGGCGTTCATGCAGCCCGAGATATTCAGGTCTATGGGTCCTAAGTCGTGGAGATAGTCGTAGTCGTCGAAGCGTCGTTGAATCGCTTCGGCGACGGGGATCGACTTGGCGTTGGCCAATGCACAGAAATCGCCGCCGGGGCAGCAGACCATGTCGGTGAGCAGACCCGCATTGGCTTGTCCGAGCATCTCTGCGCATGCCAGGTCGAAAAGGGTTTTCAGGTCACGTTGGCGGACGTCGGGTAACACCAGGTTCTGCTCGTGCGAGATGCGGATCTCGCCGAAACCGAAACGTTCCGACCAGGACGCCACGGCGTCCATCTGTTCGTCGGTGACATCGCCCGGTGGTACGCCGGTGGCCTTGGTGGACAACGTCACGATGGCGTAGCCGGACTGCCTGTGTGGGGCAACGTTGTGCCGCATCCAGGCGTTGAACGACCGGTCACGTAAGCGCTCCACCGCCAGGTAGCCCGCTTCGTCCGGCAATTGTTCGTATGTCGGCTGCTTGAAGTGAGCGCGTATCCGTTCGACTTCGCTTACCGGGAGTTGGGTTGGTCCGTCGCGCAGGTGCTCCCATTCGGCGTCCACTTGCTCGCGGAATTTCTCCGGCGTCATGGCGCGCACGAGGATCTTGATCCGCGCCTTGTACTTGTTGTCGCGACGACCGTAGCGGTTGTAGATCCGCAGAATGGCTTCGAGGTAGCTGAGCAGGTGTTCCTCGGGCAGTCCTTCGCGAATCAGCTTGCCAACCACGGGGGTTCGGCCGAGGCCCCCACCGACCAGAAAGTCGAAACGGGGCGAGGCGTCGTCGTCAAGACGGACCCGGATGCCGATATCGTGTACATGGGTCGCGGCACGGTCCGTCGTGGCGCCGTTGACGGCGATCTTGAACTTGCGGGGCAGCCAGTCGAACTCCGGATGATAGGTCGACCACTGCCGGATAATTTCGCAATAGGGTCGGGCATCAACGACCTCGTCGGCGGCAACACCCGCGAACTGATCCGTCGTGACGTTGCGGATGCAACTGCCGCTGGTCTGGATGCAGTGCATCCGTACCTCGGCGAGGCGGGCGAGTATGTCCGGCACGGCTTCGAGTTCCGGCCAGTTGATCTGCATGTTCTGTCGTGTCGACAGGTGGCCGTAGCCCTTGTCGTAGTCCCTTGCGATGCCGGCAAGCGCGCGAAGCTGCGTCGCCGACAACATTCCGTACGGCACGGCGATGCGCAACATCGGTGCCAAGCGCTGGATATAGAGCCCGTTCCGCAGCCGCAGTTGCATGAACTGATCGTCCGTGAGTTCCCCGGCAAGGAAGCGCTTCGTCTGGTCCCGGTACTGTTCGACGCGCTCCTCGACGAAGCGCTGGTCGAACGTGTTGTATTGGTACATATTCGGACAAGCGGAACGGATGAGAACCGCGACACGTTGCCAGAAATCCCCCGGCAGGAGAAACAACGAAACCGACTATCGTTAGAACCCGTGTTTCGCCCTGGCCGTCAGTCGGGACGGGAGAACGATAGCCAGCGCGCGGCTTCCTGCACATCGACCCCCTTGCGTCGGGCGTAGTCGGCCAACTGATCGTCGGCAACCCTGCCGACGCCGAAGTACCGGGCGATCGGATGGGAGAAATACCAGCCGGCGACGCTTGATGCAGGCCACATGGCGAAGTTCTCGGTGAGCTTTGCTCCGGTGCGGCGGGTGGCGTCGAGAAGCTCAAACAGGGTCGCCTTTTCGGTGTGGTCCGGGCAGGCGGGATATCCCGGTGCGGGCCTTATCCCCAGATACTTTTCACCGATGAGTTCGTCGCTATCGAGCGCCTCGTCGGGGGCGTAACCCCAATGGGTCTTGCGGACCTCTTCGTGCAGTGCTTCGGCAAACGCCTCGACCAATCGGTCAGCCAGGGCCTTGGTCATGATCGATCGGTAGTCGTCGTCATGGAAGCGGCGTAGCACGGTGTCGATCTCGGCACCGACGCTGACCACGAAGCCGCCGAGGTAGTCCGGTTGCGGATACGCCGCGATGAAGTCGGCGAGGCAGAGGTTGACCGTCGCGTTGGGGTTTTGCTGGCGCAGGTGGTGCAGGCGCGCCAGGGATGCGCCCCGGCTTTCATCGGTCCAAAGCTCGATATCGTCGGTGCCGGCCCGGTTGGCGGGCCAGAAGCCGACGACACCGCGCGCGGTGAGAAGCGCACCGTCGACGATCTCGCCCAGCAGGGTCCGCGCATCCCGATAGAGGTCGGTTGCGGACTCGCCGACCACCGGGTCGTCGAGGATGGCGGGGAATCGGCCGGCCAGTTCCCAGGTGCGGAAGAACGGCGTCCAGTCGATGTACGGGATCAGCTGTTCGACCGGGTAGTGGTCGAACTCTCGCAATCCGAGGAAGCGAGGGACAGGCGCGCTATAGCTCGACCAGTCGAAAGCGGGGCGGTGTTCCAGGGCTTCCGTATAGGGCCGCAATGGGCGCTGGCGGCGACCGGCGTTTCGGTCGCGAACAACCTGGTAGTCGTCGGCGGTGGTCGCGAGAAACGGCTCACGTAGCTCATCGGACACCAACGACTGGCAAACGCCGACGCTGCGCGATGCATCCGTCACGTATACCACCGGATGTTCGTAGGCCGGATCGATCTTGACTGCCGTATGCGCCTTCGAAGTCGTCGCACCGCCGATCAGCAAGGGTAGGTCCATGCCCCGTCGCTGCATCTCGCTTGCGACGTGGACCATCTCCCCGAGCGAGGGGGTAATCAGTCCGGACAGGCCGACGAGGTCGGCGCCGATCCGCTCGGCCGTGTCGAGTATCGTCTCGGCCGGGACCATGACGCCGAGATCGTGAACCTCGAAGTTGTTGCACTGGAGTACGACGCCGACGATGTTCTTGCCGATGTCGTGGACGTCGCCCTTGACGGTGGCCATAACGATCCTTCCCCGGGTATCCATCCCGGTTGCGCTGCCTGAACCTTGCTTGGCGGCCGCCTTCTCGGCCTCGATGAACGGAACGAGATGGGCAACCGCCCGCTTCATGACCCGGGCGCTCTTGACCACCTGGGGCAGGAACATCTTGCCGGCGCCGAATAGGTCACCGACGGTGTTCATGCCATCCATCAACGGTCCCTCGATGACCTCGATGGGACGGTCGGCATGCACCCGGGCCTCCTCGGTGTCCTCGACAATGTAGCGGTCAATGCCGTTGATCAGGGCGTGGCTCAAGCGCTTTTGGACCGGAGCGTCCCGCCAAGCGGTGTCCTCCTGCTGCGACGATGTGCCGGCGCCGCTGTAGCGTTGGGCGACTTCGAGCAAACGCTCCGTGGCGTCGCTGCGCCGGTTGAGCACGGCGTCTTCCACCGCCGCCTTGAGATCCGATGGAATGTCCTCGTAGATCGCCAGTTGTCCGGGATTGACGATCCCCATGGTCAACCCGGACTCGATGGCGTGGTAGAGGAAGACCGCGTGGATCGCTTCCCGTACCCGATCATTGCCCCGGAACGAGAACGAGACGTTGCTGACGCCGCCGGAGGTATGGGCGAGGGGGAGGTTTTGCGTCTGCCAACGTACGGCGTCGATGAAGTCCCTCCCGTAGTTGCGATGCTCCTCGATGCCGGTGGCGATGGCGAAGATGTTGGGATCGAAGATGATGTCTTCGGGGGGAAAGCCGGCTTCGTCGACGAGCAACCGATACGCCCGCGCCATGACGTCCTGGCGCTTGGTCAGCGTATCGGCCTGTCCTGACTCGTCGAACGCCATCACGACGGCGGCAGCACCGTAGCGACGACACGCCCGGGCCTGCTCGAGGAACGGACCTTCGCCCTCCTTCATGCTGATGGAATTGACGATCGACTTACCCTGTACGCAGCGCAGCCCGGTTTCGATCACGTTCCAGTCGCTGGAGTCGATCATGACCGGTACCCGCGCGATGTCGGGTTCGCCCGCGACGAGGTCGAGAAAGCGCTGCATGGCGGCAGGACCGTCCGTCATGCCCTCGTCCATGTTGACGTCGATTATCTGGGCGCCGTTCTCCACCTGTTGCCGCGCGATGTCCAGGGCATCACCGTAGTCCCCGGCCTTGATGAGCCGTCGGAACCGGGCGGAACCGGTCATATTGGTCCGCTCGCCGACGTTCACGAACAGCGAATCGTCATCGATGACCAGCGGCTCCAAACCCGCGAGCGCGAGGCGGGGTTGGTGGACGGGCCTTGGCCGCGGCTTGGCCTTACGGGCCCGCTCGCTTAACGCACGGATATGCTCCGGCGTCGTGCCGCAGCATCCGCCGACCAGGTTGACGAGGCCACGCTCCATGAAGTCGCCGACGGTCTCTGCCATCTCCTCGGGCGTCTCGTCGTACTCACCGAACTCGTTGGGGAGGCCGGCGTTCGGATGCACGCTCACGAAGGTCGTCGCAACCTTGGCGAGCGCCTCGACGTGGGGCCGCAGGGCTTCCGATCCAAGCGCGCAGTTCAAGCCGACGATCAAGGGTTCGGCATGGCGGATCGAGTGCCAGAACGCTTCCGGGGTCTGCCCCGACAGCGTTCGGCCGCTAGCGTCCGTTATGGTGCCGGATACCATCACCGGCAAGCGCTCTCCGGTCCCCTCGAAGACGTCCTCCAAGGCGTATAGCGCAGCCTTGGCGTTCAAGGTATCGAACACGGTCTCGACCATGATGAGATCGACGCCGCCCGTGACGAGGCCCCGGGCGGCTTCCGCGTAGGCCTCGACGAGTTCGAGGAAACGGATGTTGCGTGCTCCCGGATCGTTCACGTCCGGCGAGATGCTGGCGGACCGGTTGGTCGGTCCGATGACGCCCGCCACCCATCGCGGTTCCCCCGGGCGGCTGAATTCGTCGGCGGTTCGGCGTGCGATGTCCGCCGCGGCGACATTCATCTCGAAGACGATGTCTTGAAGGCCGTAGTCGGCTTGCGCGATTCGCGTTGCGCTGAAGGTGTTTGTCTCGACGATGTCCGCACCGGCTTCCAGGTACGCCCGGTGGGTGGCCGCAACGATGTCGGGTCGGGTCAACGAGAGAACGTCCCCGTTGCCCTTGAGGGACAGGTTGTGACCGCGGAAACGATCGCCCCGGTAGTCCGGTTCGCCCAGGTTGTAGGCCTGCTGCATGGTGCCCGTGGCGCCGTCAAGGACCAGAAGGCGTTCGCTCAAGGCCCGGGCTAGCGCGACCTTATGATCGCCCTGGGAGTCTCGCTTACCGCGAACCCCTACGGCGCAAGCGCCTAGCGGGGCGGGTGTGTTTCGGTTGTACGCCATATCAGTTCCAAGAGCGCAATCCTACGGCGCATGGGCGTGCCACGGTGTGAACGTGGCCGAGATTCGGCGTGAAGGCACTTCATGACATCGCCGATACACTAGCCCCAGCCGCGGTACGCCCGGGCCGAGGCGCGGTGCTAAGATGAAGTGCCTCCGAGGACTGGACCCGACCGCAACGGGACCGATGAGATTGTAAGTGTCTGACGATGGATCGGGTTGGTGTCTTTGTCGATGCGGGCTACCTGCTCGCGGAGGGAGCTCGGGCCTTGTCCGGTCGAAGGGTCGCCCGATCTGAGGTTGTCCTCGACCACTCGACCGCTGTCCGCCATCTGGCGCGCTTCGCCCGCGAAAAGGCACGAATGCCGCTGCTGCGGATCTACTGGTACGACGGCACGGCGAACCGGCCAACCCGAATGCAGGTTGCCATGGCCGAGCAGGCCGATGTCAAACTGCGACTTGGCCGAGTCGATGCCGCCGGTCGCCAGAAGGGCGTTGATGCGCTGATCGCCAGCGACATGGTTACCCTGGCGCGGAACCGCGCGATGACGGATTGCGTGCTGCTGTCTGGCGACGACGAGCTACGCATCGCCGTCGCCGAGATCCAGCAACTCGGCATTCGCGTGCATCTCCTCGGCATCAGTCCAACCCCGCGCACGCAATCCCGATTGCTCAGACAAGAGGCGGACTCGACGACGCAATGGGGTGCGGACACGCTAACGGCCTTCATCGACTGCCGATCTCGTGGGCCGAGCGACAGCGACCAGCCGCGCTCGACCGAACGCCTCCGCGCTGGGCGGCGGCGCGTCGATTCACCGCCTGCGGCAAGCGGTGGTCACCCGTTCGCCCAGCAGGTGGTCCGTCAGGTGCTGATCAACGAATTCGTGGGGCGAACCGGGCACTATCCGCGCTCCCGGGCTGCCGCAGCAGCGCACAGCGATTTGCACGGCGAACCGCCGCCGGTTTAGTATTCCCGAGTGTTTTAGTCGGGAATGGCCAATGGTAGACATCTCGAAAGCCGCACAAGCCTATCTACGCGACCTGCTTGCCAAGCAGGATCCGGGTTGCGGCATCCGCATTTTCGTTGCCCAGCCCGGCACGACGAACGCCGAAACGTGCATTGCGTACTGCCGTGACGGTGAACAGCAAGACGGCGACGCGCCGGTGCAGTACGACGGTTTCACGGCGTGGTTCGAGTCCCGTAGCGAACCCTACCTCGTGGACGCCGTGGTGGACTTCCAGGAGGACCGGTTGGGTGGCCAGTTGACCATCAAGGCTCCCAATGCGCGGGTTCCGAGCGTCGACGAGAATTCACCGTTGGAGGACCGCATCAACTACGTCCTCTACAACGAGATCAACCCGGGGCTCGCCGCTCACGGCGGCCAGGTCACCCTGGTCGAGATCGTGGACGAGACCGCCGCCGTTCTCCAGTTCGGTGGGGGCTGCCAGGGTTGTGCGGCGGTCGACATCACCCTGAAGCAGAGCGTTGAGCGGTCGTTGTTGGAGCAGATTCCGGAATTGACCGAGATCAGGGACGTCACCGACCACTCCATGACGGAAAACGCCTATTACCGGTAGCCTTGCCTTCTGCGGCTCGGACCGTCGGGGACGGGCTTGTCCCGTACCGCCCAAGCCCCAGGCGGCGTGGCCGGCGCGGGCGACGACAAGCGTCGCCCCTACGATGCCTTTGCGGGCACGAGGCGTTCGACTAACGGGTCGTGCAGCGTCGTTGCCAGTTGGCGCAGCATCACCTCGGTGTCGTTCCAGCCTACGCACGCATCCGTGATCGAGACACCGTAGGTCAAGTCCTGTCCGATCGGTTGGTTTCCGGCTTCGATATTGCTCTCGACCATGATTCCGACGATGGAGCGGTTGCCATCGACGACCTGGTTGGCGACGGCGTCGACAACCACGCCTTGGCGCTCGTGGTCCTTGTTGGAGTTGTCGTGCGAGCAGTCGACCATGATGTTGACCGGCAGATTTGCGGCCAACAGCTTCGACTCGCATCGCTCGATGGCCCGGACATCGTAGTTGGGTCCCCGGTCACCCCCGCGCAGGACGATATGCGCGTTGGGGTTGCCGAGGGTTTGGATCAACGCGACGCGTCCCAGGGCGTCGATACCGAGGAACCGATGCGCCCCGGAGACGGCTTTGAGCGCATTGACCGCCACGTCGATCGAGCCGTCGGTGGCGTTCTTCAAGCCAACCACCGATGACAATCCGGATGCCATCTCCCGGTGTGGCTGCGATTCCGCAGTCCGCGCCCCAATGGCGGACCAGGCGATCAGATCCTGCAGGTATTGCGGCGTCATCGGGTCCAGGGCTTCCGTCGCAATTGGCATCCCCCGAGCCGCGATGTCGACAAGAATCCTTCGGGCGAGACAGATTCCATCCTCGACGTGGCCGGTGTCATCGAGATAGGGATCGTTGATGAGGCCTTTCCATCCGGTGGACGTCCGCGGCTTCTCGAAATAGGCGCGCATGACAATGTAGAGCGTGTCGCGCGTCTCCCTGGCCAATCGCGACAACCTGTCCGCGTAGTCGAGGGCCGCCCGGGAGTCGTGGATCGAGCAGGGTCCCACGACAACGAGCAGTCGGTGGTCGCGTCGTTCCAGGATGTCCTCGATTCGCCGCCTGGCTTCCACCACGCCGCGAAGCAATGCGTCGCTCGCCGGATGCCTGCTCTTGACCTCCCTGGGCGTGGGCAGCGTTCGCTGCGCCGCGATCCTGAGATTCTCCGTTTCGATTGTCACTGTCGAGCCCTCAAAGAAAAACCCCGATGGCCACGTCGCCGATCGGGGTTTTCACGAAGGGCGACAAAGGCGCCCTCGGTGTGGAGCACGCCTACCGATCGAAAAACCAATACCATGCGCCGCTAGCGGCGTTGGCTTTGGGTGAGCCCGTGAGGCCCGTATCGGTAAGCGTCGCGTTCATTTGGCGGCGGATTCTGTCGGTGTCCGGTCGTGATGTCAAGCATCGTCGGGGGCGCAATGACCGTGGTTTTCAGCACGCCGGAAAGGCCGAGCCGAACAGGCCTGTGGTATTCTCGTCAGTCGTTCACGCGGCGGAATCCTTAAACGCATGTGGCACCTCATTGAGGACTTCTTCGAGCAGGGCGTGGTGGTCAAGCTCTTTCTCGCGGTTGGCTGGCTCGCCGTTGTCATCATGGTCGCCAGTCTGATCGATCTGTTGCTGTTCTAGCGCCACCGCCGTCCACACATGTGGCTCAAATCGCTCACCGACCAACAGCGTGAAGCTCTGCTCGGGCTTGCCCACAACGTCGTCGTCTCCGACGGGATTCTCGACCCGAACGAGGAGGACATGCTCGACGAGTTCAAGCGGGAGATGGCGTTGAAACCCGACGCCGTCTCGGACTACCTGGAACTCGAAGGCATCGGCGATATTTTCGATTCACGGCGTGCGCGGACGGTGGCCGTGCTGAACCTTCTGCGCTTGTCCTACGTCGATGGCGCGTTCGAAATCGAGGAAGAGTGCCTGTTGAAGGAGGTGGCCCGAGCCTTCCGGATCAGCGATGCCGACTTCGCGTTGATGGACAACTGGGTACGACGTCTCGTTGGCTTGGAACAGGAAGCGCGCGACCTCATGGCACCTTGAAGCGTGCCTGATCTAGGCGTT
>JAGWBM010000120.1:7372-7839 GCA_021295895.1 Pseudomonadales bacterium | reverse complement strand
CCCACCGCGTAGCCGTTGATGGCGGCGATGGTGGGTTTGGACTGGCGGATGAAGTGCGTGATATTGAGCCCGCCGCCGCGGTGCATTTCTTCACCCTGGCCCTTGCGGTTGGTCTCCACCCGCTCCGCGAAGTTGCCGATGTCGGCACCCGCGCAGAATGCCCGGCCCCGGCCCGTAAGGACGATTGCACCGATGCCGTCATCGGCGTTCCAGGCGGCCATCGCGTCGGTGATCTCCGCGGACATGCTGGCGGTCCAGGCGTTGAGCTTGTGCGGTCGGTTCAGGTGGATGATGCCGACCCGGTCGCGGGTTTCGGTGAGGATTTCTTCGTAGGCCATGGGTCGGCTCCTTGTGTCAGATCGTCTGCTGTTCGCGCAATACCGCGAGTTCCTCGTCGTCGATGCCGGCTTCGCGCAGTACTTCCTCGGTGTGGGTGCCGAGCCCCGGTGCCGTTGCGCCCGGTTTGA
>JAGWBM010000120.1:6805-7269 GCA_021295895.1 Pseudomonadales bacterium | reverse complement strand
TGATCCCGTACCGGAGCGTACCGGAGTCCGGCTTCGCGCAATACCCCGCACCAGTGTGCGGTTGGCCGTGTCTTGAACGCGGTAACGAGTTGCTCCATCAGCCAGTCGAAGACTTCATGGACCGCCACCCCCTGCAACCGGTCGTCCAGGGTCAGGTCGGGTCGGTCGAGGGCGATGAAGAACGCATCCCGCGCCTGCGGCGGTACGCCGGGAATCGCGATCCATCCGTCCGCCGTCTCGAAGACGCCGTACACCCCCTTGATCAGCGAATGGCCGGAGTTCGCTCGCTGGGGGGTCTCCCCGGTCAACATGAGATGGGTGAATTCGGTGGCCTGGGCCCAGATCTGGCCGCCGAGCAGTGACGCTTCGACCCGTTGTCCCCGCCCGGTCGTCGCGCGGGCATGCAACGCGGCCAGGATGCCGGCCGCAAGGTTCAGCGACGCGATGTGATCGGCGATGAAGAC
>JAGWBM010000120.1:1873-6795 GCA_021295895.1 Pseudomonadales bacterium | reverse complement strand
TCCCGGCCGATCGTGCTGATCAGTCCCCCGGCCGCCTGTCCCGCGAGGTCGGCGCCTTCCCGCTCGGCGTCGGGTCCGATGGGACCGAAGGTGCTGCCTTGGGCACAGATGATGCGTGGATTGATTTCAGCCAAGTCGTCGTAGCCGATACCCCATGTTTCCAGGGTCCCGGGCTTGAAATTGCTGACGAAGACGTCCGCGTCCTTGGCGAGAGTCTTGAGGATCTCGGCACCGCGCGGATGGCGCAAGTCCAAGGCAACGCTACGCTTGCCCCGGTTGCAGGCGGTGTAGACGGCGCTGCGCGGGTCGTCCGGACCGACGTGGATGTAGCGTCCCTGGTCGCCGAGCCCCGGCAACTCGATCTTGATGACATCGGCACCCATGTCGGCCAGCATCGCCGCCGCCTGCGGACCCTGGATCAGGAGGCCGGCTTCGAGAACCCGGATGCCGTCGAGCGGTCCTGGCAACTGCAAATCCTCGGCCGGGGACCTTGCTCAATACACGGACCGCGATGCGGCGGCCTGCTCGCGAACGCGTTCGGTGAGTTCCCTGTCGATCCCGATGGCGAAGAGACCCGCGGGTCCGGCGATCCTGTGGATCATGAGCTTTTCGACTTCCTTGCGTTCCCGCGCCGTGACCTGCCGGTACGCGTCGCTCTCGAGGAACGCCTTGTAGGTTCCACTCGTATCCATGAAAGGCACGATGAACCCGGGGATGATCGCCTGGATGATGGCGCCGCGCTTCCCGTCGGTCTGGTTCATCCCGGCTCGGTGCCATGTGCGCGCATCGTAGAGGACGATCGTCCCGGCGGGCGCTTCGATGACATCGGCTTCGGGACCGGCATAGGGCAGGCCGGACTCCGCCCGGTGACCCTTGCGGTAGGTATCGGTCGAGATACCCCACTCCCTGGGCGGCGGCGTGTCGGACGTGTGGCTGCCGAGTTTGAACAGGGTGGCGCCGTTTTCCTTGGTGAAGTCCGAGACGCAGGTGTTGCGCTGCATGCCGAGCACCAGGTCGCCCGATGGCACGGGTATCCGGTCGCCGGTGCCCCATAGATAGGGAAAGTCGTTGTGCCAGCCCTGGACTTCACGCTTGCCGTCGTCGCGGGTCAGGGCGGAAATGCCCGGCGAGTGTCCCAGGCGGATATCGCGGGTGCGCATGTACTCGCGTGTAAGCCACAACGAAACGGGTTCGATCGTCGCCTTTGCCACCGCGGAGTCCTGGGCCAGGGGCGTTTGCCTGACCGGTTCCCGGTCGGCGTAGGCATCCACGCAGCCCACCCGTTGCAGGCCGTCCACGACGCTTGGCGGAAGTATGCAGGGGAGCGAAACCCAACCTTCCTTGTTGAGCGTCGCCAGGTATTCGGACGGCAGTCGCTCCGGGCCATGCCCGATGCGAAACGTAGCTGGCGGTGCGCCGTTGGCCAAGGATCCGTCCGCCGCAACGGTGGCGTTGCCGAGCCGGAGCGTGGTGGTGGAATCCAGGGTCGTCGCGTCCGAACGAAGACGCAATCCCGACGTGGCGTGCTCGAAACCGTCTTCGCGGACGTCCCAGATGACGGCGTCGTCGACATGTCCCTGCACCTCGAGGGTCTTGCCGTCGGTCGTGGCCAGCCAGTCGCCGTTGTCGTCGCTCAGGTACGAGAAGTGGTGCTCGGGCCTGGTGACGGCAACGACGCGTGGGTCGTATTCGCTCGCCTTGGTTGTCGAAGCTCCATTCGCTGGCACTGTCACGCCCCCCTCTCGACCGTAGCACGCCAGTATACCCACGATAGAGCGGCGACCCTTGCGGCCCTCCGCGGATCTGGGCACGCCTCGGGGCGCGATGGCCTCGCCATTACAGCCGGTAGATCCGCGCCGCCGTGCCGTGGAACATGGCGTGCTTCTCGTCGGCGCTGAAGTCGGCGACGATCTTCTTCATGCCGTTCCACATGACGTGGTAGCCGATCGATAGCTTGTCGACCGGGAAGTTGCTTTCGAACATGCATCGGTCCGGTCCGAAGCAGTCGATGGTGTGCAGGTAGTAGCGACGCTGGGCTTCGGCGAACTCGTCGGAGGTGGGCGGCCTATCGCGCCTGTCCCAGCCGAAGCCGTTGTCGGGCATGGCCAGGCCGCCGAGTTTGGCAACGACGTTGGGACACTCGGCGATCGCCACCATGTCCTCCTTCCACTGCGCGAAGATCTCCTCCTGTTTGCCGGCATAGGCCCCGACGCCGAGGGGTGTCCCGAAGTGGTCGAGGATCATCGTGGTATCCGGAACCGCCCGGGCCAGCGCCAGGTAGTCGCGGTTCTGGTGAAAGAAATGCCAGGTGTCGTAGGTGTAGCCGAGCTGTCCCAGTCGGCCCATGCCGGTGCGGAAGTCCTCGTCCCCGTAGGGGCACGGCTGCCCCCGGCCGGCGTTGGTGAGCGTACCGGTCGTGTCGTGGGGACCGGCATGGCGGATACCGCGGAACAGGCCGTTGCCGGCTTCCTCGTGGGCCGCCAGGACCTCTTCGACCGCATCCCCCAGGAGCAGGTTGGCGTGGCTAACGATCCCGGCGATTCTCGCCGCACCTTCCCGCTTGGTGCTCTGGGCGGCAACGCCGGCGATGAACTCGGTCTCGCCGATGGGCCGCAGGTGCTCGGGACCGTCCTGGCGGTAGTTGGACCGGCAGTCGATGAACACCGTTTTCTCGATGTTGTGGCCGGACTCGGTGTCGCCCCAGAGATCCTCCAGCACGTACCGGCCCCACATCGATGTCGTCTCCCAAAGGTGGTGGTGTGGATCGATGATCGGCCGCGCGGGATCGATGATCTCCTCTTGTACCGCCGCGTACCATTCCGGGGTGCGTGGTTCTGGCATGTTCCGTCTCCGAGTGATGCTGCCTTTCCGCACCATTGTCACCGATCGGCGTCTGATGCGGAAAGCGCGCCCGAGCAGTCTGGCGGCGTTGTCCCGTCCCGCTATCTGGCCAGCCCCATGGCCGTGGGCGACTGCGGAATGCCGCGTGTAGACTCCGCACCAACGATTTACCCACGCGGAGCACTACGTGCGCGTGACCCGCTTCTATACGACCCCGGACGGCGGCTCGTCCTTCGACGAGGTGGACATCCCCGTTTCCATCGTCGCCCCGGACGCCTGGGGCAATGAACTGCGCACGAGCGGGTCGTTCGTCTCGCCGGCCGTTCGCGTGTTCGAGGCTCCGGTCGGCGCATTTCAGGACTGGCACAACGCTCCGCGTCGGCAACTGTGCGTCATGATGGAGGGGATCTGGGAGATCGGCACCACCGACGGCGAGAAACGTCGCTGGGGACCGGGCGAACCCTTCCTTCCCGACGATGTGGTCGGTAAGGGCCATACCAGCGAAGTGATCGAAGGACCCGTCCGAATGGTGTTCATCCCGCTTCCCGACGACCTCGATATCGATGCATTGAAGGTGGCGAGCGGCAACCGAGAGTGATGGTGACACTACGGCATCGAGAGGCGATGCGGGCGAGGGCCTCTTTCCGCGGTCGGGATACGTAGGTGTTCGATCCGGTCGCTTCGCGTATCGAACTGGCGCTCGGCGCGATGAATACCGCGTTGCCGACCAACACACCGGAACTCGATGCGTTGTTCGCGGAACTCCGGTCGGCCCACGAGGACGGACAACGACGGGAGACGACCCATCGGATCTGGTCGATCTGGTGCTCGCACGAGGATGTCGCCGCTGCCGATGCCATGCGCACGGTGGTCGAGGCGTTCGATACCGGTGAGCTTGCCCACATCGAACAGACCCTGGACACCATGGTCGGGCGCTGGCCCGGGTGGGCGGAGGCTTGGAACAAGCGCGCGACGCTGCACTTCGTGGCGGATCGTCGCGTCGAAAGCCTGGACGACATTGTCCGGACGTTGGAGCGGGAACCTCGGCACTTCGGGGCGCTGTCCGGGCTTGGCCAAATCTGCCTCGGCTGCGGTGACCTCACGTCGGCACTGTTGGCATTCGAGCGCGTGCTAACCATCGATCCGGGCGTTCGGGACGTGAAGCAGGCGGTCGACATGCTCCGCGAACGGGCCCGGCCGACGATTCACTGAACGGGCCGTGACGATCGCCCTCGGGTGACCGATAATGGCCGGATGCGTGCCTATCCTCTTGAAGCCCGTCGACACAACGCAACTCGCGCGAACGTCCCGCTAACGGCCGAACAGCTTCGCGTGTTCATCGCGCGCGGTTTCATCACCCTGAAGTCTTCGTTGCCCGAGAGCTACCACCGGGTCATCTTCGAACGCTTCGACGAACTGTCCGGGAGCATCGGGCACTTCGGCAACAACCTGCTGCCGCTCATTCCGGAACTGAACGAGTTCTTCGAGGATCCGGTGGTGAAGGGTGCATTGACCAGCGTGCTGGGCGATGCGTACTCCATGCATCCGCACCGGGCGCTGCACAAGAACCCGCCGGGAAGCGACGAGCAGGCCTTCCACAAGGACAGCTATTGGGGCTATGTCCGCCGCGTCCGCAACCACCGGCCGTGGTGGGTGATGATCATGTACTTCCCCCAGGACACCCAACTGGCCAAGGGTCCGACGGCGGTGATGGACGGTAGCCAGCACATCAACCAGCGGCCCGAGGACTTCTGCCAGGAGGTGCCCATTGCGGGGCCGGCGGGATCGTTCGTGTTGATCCACTACGACATCTGGCACCGCAAGATGAAGAACCATACCGAGGCCAATCGGTACATGTTCAAGTTCGAGTTCGTGCGCTTGCAGCCGCCGGCACGAGCCCCCTCGGCGACTCGCTGGCGCAAACCCCGACGCGCGCCCACACCGGATCTGTCGCCCGTGTGGCGGGCCACCTGGAACTGGCTTGCGGGTCAGGGCGCCCCCAGCGCCAACGGCAAGGCGAGCGTTCACGACTTGAGCGCGGACGACGAGTCGGTCGGCATCAACGCGGGCTACCACTTGGG
>JAGWBM010000120.1:0-1798 GCA_021295895.1 Pseudomonadales bacterium | reverse complement strand
TGGCGCGAGGACGCCGTGGTGCGCAACGCCGCCCATGGTCTTGTCCAGGCGGGCGAGGCGACCCTCCCGGGTCTCATCGACGTGCTCCGCGCCGGCACGGCGCGCGGCCGTAAGCATGCAGCCTTTGCCTTGGGCGAGATCGGCGCTGCGGATGCCCGCGATGTGCTGATCGATGCCTTGGCAGACGAGGATGTTCATGTCCGCATTGCCGCGTCGGAGGCGCTCGGCATCGTCGAACCCTCTCCGGCGACGCGAGATGCCCTCCTGGGAGCCTTGGGCGACCCGGCATCCGAGGTGCGCTTCGACGCGGCGCTGTCGCTAGCGAGAGCCGCGGTGTGCGGCACATCCGAACTGATGGTGGATACCGTCGGGCCCCTCGAGGACGCCCTGTTCGATACCAACCGCTACGTCAGCGCCTACGCCGCCGAGACGCTGGAGCGAATCGGGACACCCGAAGCGTTCGAAGCATTGGTGCCGTTCCTGCGGACCGCGCGCTGGTGCCCGCACACGGACAATCGCCGACCGTTCTGACCGATCCGTGCGGGTAGGCGGGACCGCTGTCGCGCTCATCGTCCTGGGCGGCTTGCCCGGCACGGGGAAGTCGACGGTGGCGAGTACGCTTGCGCAGAAGATCGGCGCGATGCATCTGCGCATCGACACCATCGAACAGGCCATGCGGGATGTCGGGCAGACCGTGGCCGGTCCGGAAGGCTATCTCGTGGCGCGGGATGTCGCCCGAGAGAACCTCCGACTCGGACTGTCGGTCATCGTCGATGCCGTCAATCCCATCGCCTACACGCGCGAACTCTGGCGCGTCGTTGCGGCGGAGAAGGCCGTACGCCTCGTCGAGATCGAACTCGTCTGCGGCGACGCCGCCGAACATCGACGCCGCGTCGAGACCCGGTCTGTGGATATCGACGGACTCAGGCTGCCAACGTGGCAGCAGGTGCTGGACCGGGAATACGGCCCGTGGACGACCGCGACGGTACTCGATACGGCGCGTCGAACCGTTGAAGACTGCACCGCGGTGATCATCGCTCGACTGTCGGCGGCGAGTTGAGCGGGTGGTTTTTCGGGACGATCGCAGGCCGTTTGCCATCGGATCGGTTAGAGTTCGCCGCTATGGACCGAGCGACCTTGTTGAGACACCTGCGCGTTACGCACTTCGAGTCCGGGGATCGTGGGCAGGCGTCGGCCGATGCCCGGCGAATCGCTCTCTATCTCGTGGATCAAGGGGCGAGCCGTGTCGTCGGCGTCGGCTCCACGTTTGTAGCGTTTCGGCAACGTATGGAAGATTTCGTTTGCTGGATGCTCGATCGCGAGGCGCGGTAAACGTCGACAGCATTGGGGGGGAAACGGCCATGGCAGACCTCGACTTGATCCAGACCATCGACGACTTCCAGGCGGAGTACCGCAAGGGGGTCGGCACGATCCTGCCGCACCGGCCGAGCAAGGAAGCGAACCTGGACAACATTCGCCGCTTCGGCGACGGCGTCGGCGACTACAACCCGCTGTGGCGGGATGAAGCGCACGCGGCGGCGAGCCGTTTCGGCATGATCACCGCACCGCCACCATTCCTTTTCGGGGTGACGCTCGGTGTCGTGGCCGGCGAAACGGGCGCCATCGACCGGCGCCGGGTGTCGACCCGGTACCTGCCGGTTAACTACGCCGGCGCGGAGATCGACTTCATTCGCCCCATCTGGCTCGGCGACCGCATCACCGCGCAGGAACAGGTTGGGGAGACGGTTCGCAAACAGAGCCGGCGCATCGGCCCGATCAACTTCAATACGGGCCACGT
>JAGWBM010000119.1:7555-8632 GCA_021295895.1 Pseudomonadales bacterium | reverse complement strand
CGTACTGCTTGAGCCGCTCGACGCCACCCAGGCCGCCGAACATGATCTCCGCGATGCCGGCATCCTGGAACTCGCCGATTCGGTCGACGATGTACTGGCGCGACCCCGCCACGGTCCCAGGACCCAGTCCCTTGACGACCCGTTCGATCAACGACTTGTCTTCCGTCAGGTAGCAGGGCATCAGCAGCGTGCGGCGAATCTCGGCGGGATCCCGACCCGCGTCCTCGCAATGCTGTTCGAGAATGCCCGCCTTGTACTGGTAGTACTCCAGCGACATGCCGCCGCCGGCCCAGCCGTCGAGGTTCATGACGTCGCCGTACCTGGCGAGCGTCCTGAGCGTCCGTTTCGGCCCGGTGCCGCCAACCATGATCGGAATCGGCTTGTCGTACGACCCCGGGGACAGCCGGGCGCTGTCGATGTCGTAGTACGTGCCGTGGAAGTCCACCGGCTCGTCCGAGTGAATCAAGAGCCGTAGCAGTTCGCAGGCTCCTTCATGGACGGGAACGTCCAACCGTAGGCCTCGTGCTCGCGCTTGTACCAGCCCGCGCCCATGGCGAGGGTGAAGCGTCCCTCGGTCGCGGTATCGATGGTGCCCGCGATCTTCGCCACCAGGGCCGGGTTTCGGTACGTATTGCCGAGCACCAGGTTTCCAAGTCGGAGTTTTTTGGTCATCCCGCCCACCACGGCGATCGCCGCGAGGCCTTCGAAGGCGGTCATCGCCTCCTGTTCGCGGTCGGCGCCCGGCGGAATGAAATGATCGGCGAACCAGACGCTGTCCCAGTCGCCCGCTTCCATGGTTTCCACGGCCGCCTTGACGTCCGCCCAAGATGTTCGATAGACGTTTACCTGTACTCCGAAGTCCAAGACTCTCTCCTCAATCGGTTACCCAAACACGGGCGGCACCGGACCACGCGGCCGGCCCCTCCCCCGATTCACCTTATGCCGATTCCGGTTCGCCCGTCCAATTCGATTCGGCCGGGAGCGCTGTCAGCGATGATCTTCCGCAGCGTCCCGGGGAACGAAGCCCACCGCTTCCTCGGCATGGGTGAGGTCGCGGTATCCCCACCGGTTCCGGGA
>JAGWBM010000119.1:1418-7471 GCA_021295895.1 Pseudomonadales bacterium | reverse complement strand
CGCGAGGGGCGGTCGGCCGCGTTGACGTAGCCGATGCGGATGCAAAGCACGGAGAGCGGCGTCGTGTTCGCGTAGTGGCGACAGATGGACTCCCCCCAAACCTTCGTCGCGCCATAGACGCCACGCGGCCGGGTCGCCATGTCGTGGCGGATCATCGGCCACTCGTCGGGGACGTCGTCGTAGCGCGCTTCCGCCAAGGACTTGTAGGGCTCGACCTGCTCCCAGCCCGCCACGGTCGCGCCGCTGCTGGCGAAGATCACCCGCCTGCAGCCCGCGTCGTTCGCCGCCTCGAGAACATGGCGGGTGCCGACGATGTTGGTCCGCAGCAACTCGTCCCAGGTGAAGTTGTCGCCGGCCTTGGCCGCCAGGTGAACGACGATCTCCTGTTCCTCGAAGGCGGGCCGGATCGCGTCGTAGTCCCCCAGGTCGGCCTGCGTGGTGGGGATGCCGTCGACTTCCTGCCGATTGAGCGCCGAAAGCTGTACGTCTGACTCGAGCCGCGTGCGGACCAAACCGCCGATCAACCCGCTCATGCCCGTTACGAGGATGTTCACCATGTGCGTACGTTACCTCAAGTAGGGGACGGGCCGAGGAGCCTGCGCCGCAGAAACGGCACGACGTGCCGTTGCAAGGCGCGGAGTCCTCGGGCGGTGGTGGCTGCGTGCCCTCCGGGCGCGATCGAGAATGCTGCCGCATTCACGTACCTCGACCAAGCCATGCGGAATCCCGACGAGGCGGCAAGCGTCGCCCTTACGCGATCCCGTGCCTCGGGAGGAGTAGAGTGTAAGTGCAAGGCCTACGCGGCGTAGGCGAGAGACTCGTCGAGGGCTTCGTCGATGAGCGTTTGGGCGAAGTCGCGGCAGGAACCGCAGCCCGTGCCGACGCCGAGCACTTCGCCGAGTTCATCGACGTTCTCGATACCCGAGGCGACCGCTTGGCGAACCTCGCTATCCTTGACGGCTTGGCATAGGCATACGTACATGAAGCGCGAATATAAACGTTAATCATTCTCGATTGCAATAAGAGAATGACCGAACGCTATGCGATACCGCTGGATGACCTCGCCCCGCTCGAGCACGCGGGTGGCAAGGGCCGATCACTGGCATCCCTCGTCCGGGCAGGATTCCCGGTTCCCGAGGGTCGCATCCTCCTGACCAACGCCTACCGGCGGTTCACCCAGGAGGCCGTCATCGATCAATCGCTTCTGGAGATCGCCAAGCCAGAGGTTGTCGACGGCACCTTGTCCTTCGATTCCGCCGCGAGGCGAATCCACGGTCTCTTCCACGCAAGCCCACTACCCGACCCACTGCTCGGCGCCGTGCGCAACGCCTACGACGAACTCGGAGGCGATCAAACGCCCGTCGCGATCCGTTCCTCGGCAACCGCGGAAGATCAGCCCGAGCACTCCTTCGCGGGCCAGCAGGAGAGCTTCCTCAACATCCGCAGCTTCGATGCGCTCATCAGGGCCGTTCGCGACTGCTGGGCTTCGGCGTGGTCGTCGCGTGCCCTTGCCTACCAGCACCGGATGGGGATCGACAACGCTGCTGTCGCCGTGGCGGTCGTCGTTCAGCGCATGGTTGACGCCGACGTTGCCGGGGTTCTGTTCACGGCGAATCCAACCACGGGTACACGTGCCGAGATGGTGGTCAACGCCGGCTACGGCCTCGGCGAAGGCGTCGTGGGGGGTACCGTCACCCCAGACGAATTCGTACTCGACCGGGCGACCCTGGCGGCAACCGACACGCGCCTGGGGGACAAGGCGCAAATGATCCTCCCGGGTCGCGACGGCGGCACGCGCGCGGCGCAGGTAGCCGCCGAGCACCAGCGCCGTGCGTCGCTGTCGGCAGATCAACTGGCCGACCTTGGTCGCATCGCGGTCGAGATCGAGGCGCTCTACGACGGCGTCCCGCAGGACATCGAGTGGGCGTACGCATCCGGCAAGCTGTGGCTGCTGCAATCGCGTCCCATCACCAACCTGCCGCCGGAACCCCTTGCCGACGTGCGCTGGGACCCGCCGGAGCCCGGCGCCTACCTGCAACGCAGCCAGTGGGTCGAACACGTCCCCGGGCCGGTGAGCACGTTGTTCGAAGACCTGCACATGAAACGTTCGCTGCAGGAAGCCTGGGGACGCAACCTCGCCCGGCGCGGCAACCACGACTTCGCGGACACCCAGCCGCCCGCCTCCTTCCATCTCACGACCACCGTGAACGGCTTCGCCTACCGCCAAGTCGGCGAACCGCCCCGGACCGGCCGACCGCGAGACACCGGAACGCGGCCTACGAGGCGGCGACCGCTGGGGACGAAATTGCGGGTGCTGCGCATGTACCTGACGTTCGTGCCGAGGTGGCGCTACATCGCCCTCCCGCGCTACCTGCGCACGATCCGCACCTGGCGCCGCCTCGACCCGACCGCCGCGTCGATTGAACAGCTTTGGGCTGGCATCCGGGCGCTTTCCAGGGCCGACGCCGAGTACTGGTACAACGACGGCGTATGGAACGCCTTCGCGCTGACCCGCGGTACCGAGTATCAACTCCACAACTTTCTCACGGAACATGGCAACGGCCGGTTCATCAGCGGTCAACTTCTGAGCGGCCTCAAATCCCAAGCGTCCGAGGCGCAAATCAAATTCCAAGCGGTGGCCAAGGCGATCCGTGGCAACCGCGCGCTGTTCGACGCCGTCGTCGCCGCATCGCCCCATCGGTTGCACGAAGTCCTCATCGACCATCCCGACGGAGAGCCTGCCCGCACCGCCCTCGGCGAATACTTCGCCTCCTACGGCCACCAGGTCTTCACCCTGGACTTCGCCGAGCCCAACGAGGCCGAGAGTCCCGCGAGTATGCTCCGGAGCCTGCACGCGCTGTTGCTGCGAACCGACCACGACCCCGGCCGACGTCAACTGGCCGTGCGGCGGCGAGATGCCACCAAGGCCGCGACCCGGTACTTCCGAGGCGTGCTCAGGTGGCGATTCCGGTGGCGGCTTTGGGTCGCGCGCCACTACTACCCGAACCGGGAACGCGCGATGTTCGACCTCGGCCGGGCCTGGACCGTCCTGCGCCCGCTAGCGAAGGAACTGGGTCGCCGACTAGCCGAAGCGGGCACCCTTCACGCGGCCGACGACATCTTCTTCCTCACCACGGCGGAACTCGGTCGTGCGGTTCGCAGCCTAGTCGCCTTGGCCCGGCTACCCGAGACCCATCGACGAGCCCACTACCCGGACGGTCCCGGTCTACCCGGATACGCCCGCCTTGCCGACGAACGACGGAAGCTGCGAGAAGCCCGGAAGCGATTGAAGCCCCCCTTCCTGATCCCGGGACCACCGCCGTGGTCGCCGCTCGTCGACGATTCATTCGACATGGAGCCGGATAGCGCCATCAGGGGTTCAGCCGTCAGTCCGGGGCGGGTCACCGGGGAAGCCTGCATCATCCTCGCCGCCGACGACTTCGCCAAGATGCGAACCGGCACCATCCTCGTCTGCCCCACCACCACCCCCGCATGGACCCAGTTGTTCCCCCAGGCAATCGCGCTGGTCACCGACATCGGCGGCATTCTCGCCCACGGATCCATCGTGGCCAGGGAGTACGGCATTCCCGCCGTTCTCGGCCTGGTCAACGCAACGGAGCGAATCCGCGACGGCCAGACAATCACGGTGGACGGTGACAAGGGGTTGGTGGAACTCTAACCGCCGCGGCGCGACGAATACGCCCACTACGGCATCAGTATTGGTGCAGCGGAAGACTGGCGCTACCCTCGCACGAAGCAACGACGCCATCTTGACCGCAGGCTTGCGGACAAACCGGAATGGCGAGCAAATGAAGAATCTTCGGAAGCACCACCAATGGCCGAAAGGACTGTGTGCGGTGGCCTTGGCCGCCGCCGCACTGCTGGAGATCGCGCACGCAGATGTGGACGACTACGTCATCGTCGGCCACATATCCGACGCGGTAACGACCGGGGAAGTCATCCTGAGCCGTACCTCCCCCTACATCGGTGGCACAGACGAACTGACCCGTGCAGCGATCACCGACGGTCGCTTTCGCATAGCCGGTCGCGTCTCCGGCGGGCCAGGCGTCGTCTCGCTCACGGCCGAGGACGTCGAAGGCAACCGCAAGGGTGCCGCCCGGTTCGTCCTCGAACCCGGCGAGATCCGCATCGACTACGTCAACCCCGTCACCGGGTTCTCGGTCCGTGGCGGCCCCTACCACCAGCGACTGACGCGGGGATGGCAGGATTCCGATGAATACCTTGCGGCCATTGCCGACTATGCCGAGGTGATGGCGGCGAGGGCGAACCTTGACGAAGGCCCGGAGCACGATGCACTCATGTCCGAAGCCGTGCGTCTGCAGAACACGATAAACCGGATCAGGGGCGGCGCGTTGCGCAGCATTGCACTGACGGATGGCGACCCGCTCGCGAGTTTCCTCGCCATCGCCATGGGCGGACTTGGCGGCGCCCAAGCCTTGGAGCGCCTGGACGAACTTGAAGCCATCACCGAACTTCCCGCCTCGGCGAGCATCTATCGCGCTCGAAACGAGACACTGACCCGCATGGCGGCAAATACCCGAAGGATCGGGCTCAACGACAGGGTCGACGGCTTTGCGGCCACCGGCCTAGACGGCGACACCTACCGATTGGAAGATGCCCTTGCCGAGAACAAGCTCGTCCTCGTCGAGTTCTGGGCCTCCTGGTGCGGACCCTGTCGGGCGGACGTGCCGAACCTGAGGGCCGCCGTCGAACGCTACGGTGACCGTGGCTTCGCCATCTTCGCCTTCTCCCTCGATACCGACCGCGAGGACTGGCAGGACGCATCGGTGGAAGATGGCCTCACCTGGATCAACACCAGCGACCTAAAGGGCTACGACAGCCCCATCAGCCAGCATTTCGCGGTGAGTATGCTGCCCAAGAACCTGCTCGTGGACGCGAACGGCGTCGTCGTCAGCGTACACGCACGCGGGGAACGGTTGATGGAGACGCTATCGGAGATGCTCGGGGACGAGTACGCGAGCCGTCCAAGAGCGACCCCAACCGCCTTGTCAAATGCAACCTACGTGTAAACATCGGGGCTGCTCATGGTTTCTAGCGAGGACGCAACCTCAAGGCCGGAACTGAATCGCCCGAGGCTTAAACCGCTCCGGTGACGTCACCAACCGCCAAGCCGTCTCCAGCCACTCGCAGACCACCCGTCGCGTGTCCCGCGGATCGATCATCTCCTCGATCTGGAATCTCGACAGCGGGCCGACCGGGCCACGGGCACTCTCGATACGGGCCATCAGTTCGTCGCGCAACGCCCGGGGATCCTCGGCTTCGGCCAACTGTCGTTTGTAGGCCGCCTCGATGCCCCCCTCCGGCGGAATGCCGCCGACGTCGGCGGCTGGCCAGGCGACCCGGGAAGACACTTGTGAGCGTGGCGTCGCGTAGTTGTTGCCGGCGACACCGAAGCTGCGCCGCATCACCACGGTGAAGATCGGCACGGTGACCTGGGAGAAGGCGACCATCCATTCGCCGCCACGGCGGATCGTGCCCGTGATCTCGTGTTCGAGCCCTACCGCGAAGCCTGGGTTGTCCACGAGGTTCAGCACCGGCAGATGGAACAGGTCGCAGAGATCGAGATGGCGGGTCAGCTTGCTGCAGCCGTCGGCCGTGAGGGCGCCGCCGTTGGCGTGCTGGCTGTCCGACGCGATCACGCCCATCGGGTGGCCGTTCATGCGGACGAAGCCGGTGATCTGGTCGGTGCCCCAGAGCGGGCCGATCTCGAAGAACGAGTCCCGGTCCGCGATCAACCGGATCGCCTTGCGCGCATCGAAGGTGGTCGTGCGCTTGCGCGGGATCAGCGTGAACAGTTCCTCCTCGCGGCGCGCCGGCGGATCATCTGTTCTCGGCGCGCTGACGGGCGGTGTCTCGTACACCGAAGACGGCAAGTAGGACAGGAATCGCCGGGTCAGTTCAGCGGCTTCTTCCTCGGTGTCCGCGAGATTGTCGACGGAACCGTTGCGGCAGTGGATGTGCCAGCCGCCGAGATCCTCCTTGGTGATGTCGTAGCCCATGGCGTGGGCGAC
>JAGWBM010000119.1:0-1218 GCA_021295895.1 Pseudomonadales bacterium | reverse complement strand
CCGCGGCTCTCCTTGGCCTTGCTCTCCCCTTCCTTCTGCTGCGCCGGCACCATCGAGGCCACGCTGCCGCCGCCTGAGGATCCGTCGAGGAGACGGATGGAAGGGATCCTCATTTCGATGGAGAGACGGTCGATGTAGCCACTCTTCGCGCCGATTGCACCGTCGGAGTGGCCGCCGCGCGAGGTGAAGTCGTCCGCGCAAACCACCACCGAACGACCCTCGATCTTGCCCGAACCCCCGACGTGGTTGGCGGGCGTGAAGGCGGTGACGTTGCCGTCCTCGTCGTAGGAAGCGAAACCGGCGACGCTGCCCACTTCACGGAAGGTGCCGTCGTCGAGCAGCAGATCGATGCGTTCACGGCAGGTCAGCTTGCCCCGGCTTTTCTGTCGCACGACGCCGGGATCCTCCGACCCCGGCGCAAGGCGCTCGTGAGCCAACGACTGCATCGTCGCGACGTCCTCCAGCAGATACGACCAGGTATCGTCGCCACCGTCTTCTGGTAAGCGTTCCGCCCCCGCCTTGGGCTCGATGACCGCGAACACCTGGCCCGCCTCGACGCTGTCGCCGGCGCTTAAGGATTGAACCGCCGCCACGGTGCCGTCGCAGGGTGCCGACACCTGGGATTCCATCTTCATCGCGCTGATGACGATGAGCGCGTCCCCTGCATTCACCGAATCGCCTTCTTGTGCCCGGAACTCCAGCACGGAACCGGCCATCGGACAGGCGATGGCCTCCTGCCCGGTCTCCACCTCGAGTGCGGCGACCACCGGTCCGGTGGTCGGGGCGACTCCGGCCCCGGAGACGGTTGATACGCCCATGACCGTGGCCTGCTGCTGTAGCAAGGCCAAGGCGCCGTTGCCATTGCCGTCAACAGCCGGGGACAACAGCGCCGGCTCGTCGGACAACAAGGTGGTCCGAGCATCGCCGGCCCGGACGTCCGGGTGCGCGAGAATCGCCTTGAGTTGATCTAGGTTCGTGGCGAGCCCGCCGATATGGAACTCGTCTAGCGCCCGCCGCGTACGGTTAACCGCCGCGGCATACGACGAACCCGTCGAGGACGAACTCGATGCAACCACCTTGGCCAACAACGGATCGAACTGCGGTGGCGGCGCGTAGCCGACGTAGCCGTTGCCGTCGACGCGGACGCCCGGTCCCGTGGGTTCCTTGTACGCACTCAAGGTTCCGGCGCCCCGCGCCACGACGCGTGCCTGCACCGCG
>JAGWBM010000118.1 GCA_021295895.1 Pseudomonadales bacterium | reverse complement strand
ACGCCGGCCTCCGCATCATCAGCCTGACCCACTACGACACCAGCGCGTACGGGCACGGCACGGGCACGGGCACCGAGGGCGGGTTGTTTCCGCCGGCGGACCGGCTGCTCGCCGACATGAGCCGGCTGGGCATCGTGCTGGACGCCACGCACGCGTCCGACGCGACCATCACGCAGGCGCTCGACCGGTACGACGGCCCGGTGATCGCCACGCACCAGAACTGCCGGGCGCTCGTCCCGGGCGAGCGCGATCATCGAGCGCGGCGGCGTGATCGGCGTGTCGATGGACACCGCCATGCTGTACCGCGGCGGCATCGACTGGGCCAAGGTGGTGGGACTGCAGCGTCCGTTCGGCAAGGCGGACGTCACGCTCGACGACCTGGCCGACCACATCGATCACATCTGTCAGCTCGCTGGTGACGCCCGGCACGCCGGCATCGGCGGCGACACGGATGGCCAGGGAGGGCGAACCGGCGCTCCGGCGGAGATCGACACCGTGGTCGACTACAACCGGCTCGCCGACGTGCTTGCCCGCCGCGGCTACGGCGACGACCAGGTCACCGACGTCATGTACCGCAACTGGGTCAGGTTCTTTTCCCATCATCTCGACGGCTGAGCCGATCTGCACCGCGGGCTGCTGAGGGCGACGGCGAGGGCGGCCTTCCATGGACACGGCGACGGTGGAGCTGCTCGCCCGGGCAATTCGCGACAGCGGCACTGCGGCCGGACCGCGGTCACTGCTCTCGTTCGTCGGCGCCCTGATTCCGTTCACGTCCTCCCTGGTCACCCTGCTCGCCCGAGACGGCCGGCCGGTGCTCCTCTATGACGACATCCGCCCGGAGCGGCGCGAGGTCGTCGTCGGCGCGTATCTGTCGGGCGCCTACCTGCTCGATCCGTTCTACGACTGTCTGCTCGCCGGTCCGCGCCAGTGCGTGGTGCCCTTGCATGACATCCAGCCTGACCACTTCCGCAAGTCCCGCTACTTCTCCAGCTACTACGCCGACGTCGGTTTGGCGGATGAAATCGGAATGTTCGTGAGTCGAAGAGACGGTTCGCACGTCTTCGCATCCATCGGCCGCGCCCGTGGCATGGAGGCGTTCTCGAAGAAAGGCATCGAGCGGCTCCGCCATTTCCAGCCGGTCG
This sequence comes from Pseudomonadales bacterium, assembly GCA_021295895.1. Lineage (GTDB taxonomy): Bacteria > Pseudomonadota > Gammaproteobacteria > Pseudomonadales > Azotimanducaceae > VXYL01. The sequence continues at coordinate 8,392 of JAGWBM010000118.1, read as the reverse complement.
TCGAGCACCTGATGCGGCGGCAGTGGGATGCCGAACCGCTCGGCGCCCGCGAGGGAGAGGCAGGCCGCGGGTCCCCGTCGTTCCTGACGCTCGACGAGGCGTTGCGCCGCAGCGAATTCCGCTCACTCTCGGCGCGAGAGCGCGAGATCGTCGCTCTCATCCTGAAGGGGCACTCGTCGAAGTCGGTAGCCGGACATCTCGGCATCGCGGTCGGCACGGTGAAGAACCATCGCAAGAGCATCTACCGAAGACTCGCGATCAGCTCGCAGTCCGCCCTGTTCTCACGCTTCCTGCGCAGCATCGGCTACGCTCCTCCGGAGTCGCCGGAGCAGTAGGGGAGGTGTAGGCGCGCACAGACATGCGTGTCCCCTCGGGGACATGGGCAGATCCGAATGGCAACACTAAGGTGACGCGCGACTCTGCGATGGGCGGTGACCGAGCGCATCCGGGCAGGACGGCCGCGGGCGACTTCACCATGCCCGCGGAGTTCGAGCCGCACGCCGCGATCTGGATGGGGTGGCCGAAAGAGCAGCCGTACGCGGATCCGGAGCTCGACACCAGGGTACCGATCGCAGAGATCATGGCCGCGCTCTGTGCCCACGGCGTGGAGGTCAAGCTCATGTGCACGGGCGCAGTGGAGGAGCGCGAGGCGCGGCGCTGGTTGACCACGCATGGCCATCCCGTGAGCGACCATCTCGACTTCGTCCACATCGATCAGGTCGATATCTGGGTCCGGGACTACGGGCCGATCTTCACGCGGAACCGTGCGAATCGGTTGGGCATCGCGCGCTTTCTGCAGAATCAGTGGGGATACGCGCCGCCATCGGATCCGGTGTCCCGGGCGATGACGGACCTGCCGGAGCGGGTGGCCCGGCACCTGGGCATCGACCATCTCGTATCGGCCGACGTGGTGAGCGAAGGCGGAGGCAGAATCGTCAACGGTCAGGGCACCCTGCTGGTCTGCCGGGCCGTGGAGGCCGAGCGGAATCCGCAGCTCGACGAGGCGGCCCTGGAGCGCGCCTACCACCGCGTTCTCGGCGTGACCAAGGTGATCTGGATCAACAACGGCCTCGGCGAAGACCTGCACGCGACGTGGGGACCGATTCCCTATCGGGACGCAGCCGGTAAGGAGATCCATCTGTACGGCCCGGCCACGACCGGCGGGCACCTGGACGAGCTCGTCAGATTCGCCGGCCCGCGGCAGATCGTGCTGGCCCAGGTCGCCCCGGAGGAGGCCGCCCGAGACCCGCTGGCAGCTCTGAACTACGCCCGGTGCGAGGAGGCGTTTCGCATCCTGTCACGGGCCACGGATCAGTCCGGCGAGCCGTTTCACATCGTTCGCCTGCCCGTGCCGGACGTCGCATGCCTGGCGGTCTCGCCCCAGGAGAGCATGTATCGATGGCTGGCCGGTCTCGACTACCCCGCGCACGTCCCGCCGTTCCCGCACGGCCGCCCCATCCACGTGGTAAGGGCGTCCAGTTATGCCAATTACCTCGTGACCAACGGACTGGTGGTCGCTCCCAGGTACGGGAACGCCGCCAAGGACGACGCGGCCGCGGCGGCGCTGGCTGCCGCCTACCCGGGACGTACGGTGGTGCAGATCGATCCGACGGCCATCAACTATGCGGGCGGCGGCATCCATTGCTGTACGCAGCAGCAACCGGCCGGAGAGTGAGTCATCCTGCCGCGCGGTCGACTGCCGCGTTCTCGTCACGGGCGCGCCGCCGTGCCGCGCGACTCGCGATCAGCGATGCGGCGGTGATGCCGGCGGCGACCACCAGGACGAACAGCGTCGCCAGCGCGTTGATCTGGACCTTGGAGAAGACCACCATGGGCAACGTGCTGGAACCGGGGCCGGACACGAAGCTGGCGATGATCAGGTCGTCGAGTGACAGCGTGAAGGCGAGCAGCCAGCCGGAGACGAGCGCCGGCGAGATGAGGGGCAGGGTGATCACGGAGAAGACCTTCGCGGGCCGAGCCCCCAGGTCCTGAGCGGCCTCCTCGATCGACTCGTCGGTGCTGGCGAGTTGCGCCTGGATGACCACCGCCACGTAGGCAAGCGAAAAGGTAACGTGTGCGATCGTGATGGTCGTGACGCCGCGCCGGCCGGGCCAGCCGATCAGGTCCTCCATGGCGACGAAGGCCCGTGATCACCTCCGGCATCACCAGGGGTGCCGACGTCATGCCCGTGAACAGCAGGCGCCCGCGAAAGCGGCCCATGCGCGCAAGCGCCAGACCGGCGAGCGTGCCGAGCGCCACCGCGATGGTCGCGTTCATGAACGCGATGCGCAGGCTCAGCCACGCCGCCCGCAGGACCTGGTCGTCGCGCAGCAACTCTCCGTACCACCGGGCGGAAAATCCGCCCCATACCGTCACCAGCTTGGACGCGTTGAACGAGTAGGCGATGAGCGAGGCGATCGGCAGGTAGAGAAAGGCGAAGCCGAGCGCCATCGCGGTCGTCACGAACAGGGAGCGTCGGGGGTTCACGCTCCCTCCTGGTCCGCGCGGAGTCGCTGGAAGACGGTGATGGGAATCACCAGCAGAAACAGCGCCGCGATGGCGACCGCGGATGCGACCGGCCAGTCGCGGTTGGCGAAGAACTCGTCCCAGAGCACCCGGCCGATCATCAGGGTGTCGGGCCCGCCGAGCAATGCCGGAATCACGAACTCGCCGACCGCCGGGATGAAGACCAGCAGCGAACCGGCCACGATACCCGGGAGCGAAAGGGGCAGGGTAACGGTCAGGAACGCCCTGAGCGGGCGGCAGCCCAGATCCGCCGCGGCCTCCAGGAGGGTGTGGTCAATCCGTACCAGCCTCGCGAAGAGCGGCAGGATCATGAACGGCAGGTAGGCGTACACGATGCCGACATACACCGCGAAGTCGGTCTGCATCATCGTGATCGGCTCGTCGATGATGCCGATGGCCAGCAGCATGTTGTTGATCGGGCCGTTGTTCTTGAGGATGCCGATCCAGGCATAGACGCGCAGCAGGAACGATGTCCAGAACGGCAGAATCACCAGCATCAGCAATACGGTGCGCGCCGTGGGAGAGGACCGCGCGATCCCGTATGCGACCGGATAGCCCAGGATCAGGCAGAACGCGGTGGAGATCAGCGCGATCCTTGCCGAATTCAGGTAAGCCTTCCAGTACAGGTCGTCACGCAACAGAAACAGGAAGTTCTGCAGGCTTGCCCGAACCGCGAGGGAGCCGTCCGGGCCCCACTCGAACAGGGGTGCGTACGGCGGGCGGGCCAGCATCGCCTCGGAGAGCGCGATCTTCAGGACGATGGCGAAAGGCGCGAGGAAGAACAGCAGGAGCCAGAGGTAGGGGACCGCGATCGCGAACGTGCGCCAGCGCATCACGACGTCAGTACCACGGAGCTCGACGGATGCCACGACACGTAGACCCGCTCGCCCATGTCCTGACGGTCGGCGTTCGCGCGCGCGAGGTTCGGCCGGGAGACGCGCAGCTCCGCGCCGGAGGCGGCACGCAGCCGGTACATGGTGAGATTCCCCCGGTAGGCGACCTCGGTGATCATGGACTCGATCCGGTTGTACTCCCGGGACGGCGCATCGCGCGATATCTGAAGCTTCTCCGGGCGTACCGCCACCCACACCCGATCACCGTGCGCGGCGCGGACTCCACGGTCGCTGTACAGCGGGCAGCCGGCACCCTCGCATTCGATGATCAGGTGGCCGGCGTCCTGCGCCACCACGCGGCCCTCGAAGAGGTTCACCGAGCCGACGAATCCGGCCACGAACCGGGTGCCCGGCGATTCGTAGATCGCACTCGGAGTGCCGGTCTGGACGATCTTGCCCGCGTCCATGACGCCGATCCGGTCGGAAAGCGTCATGGCCTCTTCCTGGTCGTGTGTAACCACGACGAACGTGACGCCGACTTCCTTCTGAATGGTGATCAGCTCGAACTGCATCTCTTCGCGCAGCTTCCTGTCCAGTGCAGCCAGCGGCTCGTCGAGCAGCAGCAGCTTCGGTTGCTTGACCAGGGCACGGGCCAACGCGACGCGCTGGCGCTGCCCTCCGGAGAGCTGATGCGGCCGGCGCCGCGCGAGCGGACCGAGCCTGACCAGGCCGAGCATGTCGCGAACGCGCCGGCTGGTTTCCCGGGCCGCGATGCGGTCCTGCCGCAGACCGAAGGCGACGTTTTTCTCCACGGTCATGTGCGGAAAGAGGGCATAGGACTGGAACATGATGTTGACCGGCCGCTCATAGGGCGGTATGCCGGTCATGTCGTCACCGTCGATCAGCACGCGGCCGCCGGTGGCGGTCTCGAAGCCGGCCAGGATCCGCAGCAGCGTCGTCTTGCCACACCCGGAACTGCCGAGCAGACAGAAGATCTCGCCGCGGTGGATTCCCAGGGAGACGTCGTCGACGGCGGTGACGTCGCCGAACGTCTTCGTCACCCCCTCGATGCGAACATAGTGCCCGCATCGGGGTTCGTTGCCGGGAAGGTCACCGGCCGGCGCCGTCCGCGGCGGGCTCACCGGCACATCCTGCACGCGATCCGGACGCCCCGGTAGACCCATTTGGCGGTACGCCGAGATCAGAATGCCGAGATCAGAGTGCCACGGTTCGCGGCCGAGCCGTCACTGCCCGGTCTTCACCCTGGTCCATGCCCGGGTCAGCAAGCGCGTGAACGCGGGCGAATCGGCCAGATCCGCGAACAGGTTCTCCTTGACCGCGTCCGAGGGATAGATCGACGGATCGGACTTCACCTCGTCGTCCACGTACGGGAGTGACGCGCCGTTCGCGTTGGCGTAGAACACGTAGTTGGAGATCGCGGCGGCCACCTCCGCCTCCATCATGTAGTCCAGGAACAGGTGGGCGTTCTCCGGGTGCGGAGCGTCGCTCGGGATGGCCAGGTTGTCGAACCAGATGACCGCTCCTTCCTCGGGAATGGTATAGGCGATCTCGACGCCCTGTCCGGCCTCCACGGCGCGGTCGCGCGCGATGAGCATGTCGCCGCTCCAGCCCATGGCCACGCAGATCTCCCCGTTGGCCAGATCGTTGATGTTCTGTGAAGAGTGGAAGTACCTGATGTGCGGCCGGATCTTCGACAGATGCTCCTCGAACAGCTCGACGTCCTCCGGACTCTCGCTGTTCGGATCGCGTCCGAGGTAGCCCATCAGATTGGCGAACACTTCGGTCGGCGCGTCCAGCAGCGTCACCCCGCAGTCCGCGAGCTCCGCGACCACGTCGGGATCGAACAGCATGCGCCAACTGCCGGTCGGGGCGTCGCTCATGATCGCCTCCACCTTGCCGACGTTGTAGCCGAAGCCGGTCGTGCCCCACATGTACGGGACCGCGTGCTCGTTGCCGGGGTCGTGAGCTGCAACCCGCTCCAGGATGGTCGCATCCAGGTTCCCCCAGTTGCCAAGCCTGCTCCTGTCCAGCCTGGCGAACCCGCCGGCCATGATCTGCCGCTCCAGGAAGCTGGCTGCCGGCACCACCACGTCGTAGCCGCTGTTGCCGGCCAGCAGCTTTGCCTCCAGTACCTCGTTCGAATCGAACACGTCGTAATTGACCTTGATTCCGGTGCGCTCCTCGAAATCGGCGATCGTGTCCTCGGCGATGTAGTCGGACCAGTTGTACACGTTGAGAACCATTTCTTCCGCGGAAGCTACGCCGGCCGCCGTTATCAGAATGAACGCCGCGCATCCCGTCATGAGCTTTCTGAGCATGTCATCGCCCTCCCGTATCCATGGTGTCTCATGGCACTCGGCGCCATGGCTCTGCCTGACCCAACGCTACCAGACGTCGAGATTGGCGGTGAATATCCCTTTGGGGACAATTCCGTCATGAATTGGTGTCCCCAAGGGGATATTCACGCAGTGCGCGGCGTCGTTTAGCGTGTAAGGTAGCAGCCATGCTCGCACCAAATCATGACGCGGAAGACCTCCATCGGACCGACCTGGAGCACTGCGTCCATCCCTGGACCGATTTCACCGACTGGATCCGTTCGGGATCGACGACCATGGTCCGCGGCGACGGGGCGTACGTGTGGGACGCCCACGGCAACCGTTTCATCGACGGAATCGGAGGGCTGTGGTTCGCCAACGTCGGTTACGGGCGCCGGGAGCTGATCGATGCGGCGGCGCGCCAGCTCGGCACGCTGCCGCAGTACTCCTACTTCGCCAACCTGGCGAATCCGCCGGCTACGGAGCTGGCCGCCAAGCTGGCCGAACTGGCCCCGGGAGAGCTCAATCACACCTTTTACAGCACCGGCGGATCCACTGCCAACGACTCGGCCGTGCGGATCGCCCACTACTATTTCGACACGATCGGCAAGCCTTCGAAGCGGTTGGTCATCTCGCGGCGGAACGCCTATCACGGCAGCACGTTTCTGGCATCGGCTCTCTCCGGCAAGGCGGCTGACAAGCCGGGATTCCAGTTTCCGCAGGGCCTGGTGCACCATGTCTCGGAGGCCAATTGCTATCGCATGCCGGCTGGCATCGGCGACGAGGCGGCCTACTGCGACTATCTGGTTGCGGATCTCCAAGGCACGATCGCGGAGCTCGGCGCGGACAACATCGCGTGCTTCTTCGCCGAACCGATCATGGGCGCCGGCGGCGTGCTGGTCGCTCCCGACGGCTACCATCGGCGGATGAAGCAGGTGTGCGAAGAGCACGACATCCTCTACGTGTCCGACGAGGTGGTGACCGCCTTCGGCCGGCTCGGATGCTTCTTTGCCAGTCACGACCGGTACGGCATCGTGCCGGACATGATCGTGACCGCAAAGGGGATCACCTCCGGCTACCTGCCGTTGGGCGCGACGATCATTTCCGACCGCGTGTACCATGGACTGTCGCGTCCGAGATCCGACGGCGCCATCTTCGCGCACGGCTTCACCTACTCCGGGCATGCGGCGTCCTGCGCCGTTGCGCTGGCCAACATCGACGTCATGGAGCGCGAGCGCATCTGCGAGCGTGTCCAGGAAACCGGTCCCTACTTCCACGAGCGATTGCAGACGCTCCGGAGCGTGCCGATCGTCGGCGACGTGCGCGGAAGTCACTTCATGCTGTGCATGGAGTTCGTCAAGGATCGCGACACCAGGGAGCCGTTCGCCGGCGACGTCCAGGTCGGACGGCACGTTGCGCGCGCGGCGCAGTCGCGCCGATCGGCAACCTTGCGGTACTGTCGCCGACGCTCATCCTGACCAGGCAGCAGATCGACCGGATCGTCGCCATTCTGAGCGAGTCGCTCGACGCGGTAGTCGCCGACCTGACGCGTCAGGGAGTCCCGTTCGCCGCGTAGCTGATGGCCGCGTTGCACGCGGGCTGAGGAGTCGTGCGAGGATGATCGGCCCATGAAGATCGACGGCGCCCGACTTTGGGACAGCCTCATACGCATGGCGCAGCTCGGTGCGACCGAACGGGGAGGAGTCAACCGGCAGACGCTCACCGATCTGGACCGCGAGGCGCGCGACCTGTTCATCTCCTGGTGCCGGGAAGCCGGCTGCCGCATCCGTATCGACCCTACGGGCAACATCTTCGCCCGTCGACCCGGCCGGCTCGGCGGCCATCGGGCGGTCCTGGCGGGCAGCCATCTCGATACGCAGCCGGCCGGAGGCAAGTTCGACGGCGCGTATGGCGTGCTCGCAGGGCTCGAGGTCGTGCGCACCCTCAACGACCGGGACCAGGTGACCGAACGGCCGATCGAGGTCGTGGCGTGGACGAACGAAGAGGGCTGTCGCTTTGCCCCTTCGATGATGGGCTCAGGCGTGTTCGCGGGTCAGTTCGACCCCGGCAGGGTGGCAGCGACAACGGATGCGGAGGGCCGCAGGTTCGGCGCGGAGCTGGAGCGGATCGGCTATCGCGGCACGGACCGCGTATCGATCGACGAAGTCGCGGCGTACTTCGAGCTCCACATAGAGCAGGGTCCGGTCCTGGAGCAGACCGGGAAGACCATCGGCGTGGTGACCGGGGCGCAGGGGCAGCGCTGGTTCGACCTCATCGTCACCGGCCAGGAGGCACATGCCGGCACGACCCCGATGGAGAACCGCCGCGATGCGCTGCTCGGCGCCGCCCGCATGTCGGATCGGCCGCGAGCATCTGCCCGGTGCGTGCGCGACGGTGGGCCAGCTCGACGTGCACCCGAACTCGCGCAACACGATACCCGGGCGCGTGGGCTTCAGCGTGGACCTGCGGCACCCGGAGGAGGGCCGGCTCTCCTCGATGCGGTCCGCGCTGGAAGCCGAGGCGGCGGCCACCTGCTCGGCGGCGGGTCTGCACGTGAGCATGGAAGAGATCTGGCACCAGTCTCCGCTGCGCTTCGATCCCGGCTGCATCGATGCGGTACGCCGGGGGGCCGCCGCGGTCGGGTGCGGTGCCATGGAGATCGTATCCGGTGCCGGGCACGACGCCTGCCACATCGCG
>JAGWBM010000117.1:719-6280 GCA_021295895.1 Pseudomonadales bacterium | reverse complement strand
AGCGGGATGCGACCGTCCTGAATCCGCAAACGCGTCTGGGGTGACACGAGGCGCTCGAAGTTGTAGATGTCCTGCTCGAGCGCGAAATACTCCACCGTGATGCTGTTGTGTGCCGCCGCCACGAGGTGTGCGTGCACGTTGGCGTGCCAGTGCGGTGCCACCGGCAGATTGAAGGAGGCGGCCGTGTGGGCCACCTTCATCCATTCCGTGACACCCCCCAGGACACCGGCATCGGGTTGCAGGATGTCGGCGGCCTGCTGCGCGATGAGGTCGCGGAAGTCCCACCGGGTGGCGTGGATCTCCCCCGTGGCCACGGGCATTTCAAGGGTGCGCGCGATCTCGGCATGGCCGGCGATGTCGTCGGGCGACAGCGGTTCCTCCAACCACCAGATGTCGCAGTCCTCGACCGCTCGCGCGAAGCGGATCGCCTCGTACGGCCAGCGCCAGGCGTTGTTGGCATCCAGCGCGAGACGGCCCGACGGGCCAATCGACTCCCGTGCGGTCCGAATCCTCTCGATGTCGACATCGAGGCTTGCGCCGCCCACCTTGATCTTGAAGTCGGTGAAACCCTGTGCCTTGTACGACTGGATTTCGTCGCGCACGTTGTCGAGCGGGTCCCCGGGCCGGTAGTAGCCCCCGGAGGCATACGCCGGCACCGTGTCGGCCCAGCCGCCGAGGAGTCGGTAGAGCGGTAGTCCGGCGACCTTGCCGAGGAGATCCCAGAGAGCGGTATCGACGGCCGATATTGCCCGGAGGGCTGCCCCCCGCCGACCGGCCAGCAGGACTTCCTGGTACATCGCGGCCCAATGCCCCTCGATGAGTCGCGGGTCTTGGCCGAGCAGTAGGGCGCGGAACGCGTCCTGCACGAACTCGACGGTTGCCCGGCCGCCGACGGTCCCGGCGTAGGTGTATCCGATGCCCGTGAGGCCGTTGTCCGTGTCGACCCAGACCAGGATGTACTCCCGTGCGCCGAGTTGGCGCGTGGCGATGGCGGTGGGCTTTTCGACGGGCACACGGACGACGGCGGTGCGAATATCGGTGATGTTCATGACGGCTCCTCGTAGGGGGCAGGCTTGTCCTGTCCCGCATCAACCGGCGTAGCCTACAGGCTTGTTCCGACTCGGCGCGCCCTGCGGACGCGATTCGTCTCGAAAGGCGCCAACATTTTCTCACACATGATAAAATCTGGGAATGATCGGGGTGCAAATCAGACAACTGCGAAAGAGCCGCGGATTGACGCTGCAGGAACTGGCTGGCAAGGCGGGTACCAGCGCATCGGCTTTGCATCGGTACGAAACGGGTTGGGACCGTTTCGAGGTGGCGACCCTGCGGCGCATCGCAACGGCGCTGGACGCCCACTTGGATGTTCGCCTGGTCGCGGCGGAGTCGAGAATCGTCGGGAAACCGAGTCCGACAGTGGTCGTCAACCAACTCGGCCCGCTTTTTTGGGACAAGCCTCTCACGGCCGATGATCTCGAGTCCCATCCGTTGTGGGTTCTGAGTCGCGTCCTGATGTTCGGTAATTCGGGTCAGGTGCGTGTTGCAAGGGCGTTCTTCGGCGACGGTCTGATTCGCGACGCGGCGGGTCGGCGGGGCGTGGATGGCCGTACCCGTGCCTATTGGAGTCTTGTGCTTGGAGACGCCGGTGCATCCCCGGGTGCTCAATAAGGGGAACTGGTCCACGATACGGCGGGTGGTTGCCGACGGGGTCACGGACGCTTGGACGCTCGCCGGGGGCACGGCGCTCGCCTTGCAGATCGGTCACCGCTACTCCGAGGACTTGGATTTCTTTCACACCAGGTCATTCGATGTGGACGACCTGCTGGCCCGAATTGCCCAGATCGGCGATGTGCGGGTACTAGCCCGAACCGGCGATAGGCTGCACGTGCTGCTTGCGGATCTGCGGATCAGTTTCCTCAAGACAGGAATGCCGCTCTTGTTCCCCGCGATTGAGTATCGCGGCCTCAGGCTGGCGGATCCGCAAGATATCGCGGTCATGAAGGTCATCGCCATTGGCGGTCGGGGCAGCCGCAAGGACTTCGTGGATCTCTACTGCCTGTTGAAGGGCGGCATGAATCTGCCGCGAATCCTCTCGCTGATCGAGAGACGTTTCGCGAGCATCGACTACAACGCCTACCACCTGCAGAAGAGCCTGGTGTGGTTCGACGATGCCGAGGCGGAACCCATGCCGAGAATGATCCGCGATATCGAGTGGCATTCCGTCCGGCGCGAAATCGAGGGTGCCGTCAAGGCAATGTCGGGGTGACTGGAAGCTGATCCAACACTTCGAGGACGACCGTCTGGAACTCTCGACCCGCCTGGAACCGGGCGTCGATCCAGCCGGGATCTGAGTCAGCACCACACAGGCGTAGGGCACGGGCTTGTCCCGTCCCGTGTTGGTTGTCGGTGAAGGGAGGGAATCGGGTTGACACGCAGCCTGCGGCTCGCTGCCGCGTCGATGGCCAGCGGTCGGTATTGACCTTCAGTCGATGATCGCCTGCCGTACGGCGTTTTCGAAGTCGTACTGCGCCCCGGGATGGGGTTGCTGCAACATCAGCACGCCGGCGAGTTCCTCGGCCGGGTCCGTCCAGGAACGCGTGCCGAATGCGCCGCCCCAACCAAAAGCGCCCGCGCTTCGCCGACTGCCCGCGGCGATCGGGTCGAGCACGACGGCAACCGTATAGCCAAAACCCTGTCCCTTCCCGGTCTGCGAGAAACCGCGGTACAGATCGCCTAGGTGGTTGCTCGCCATCCACTGGACGGAGCGCGGCCCGAGCAGGCGATGCCCGAAGAGCTCACCGCCATTCGCCAACATCTGCTCGAAATGGAGGTAGTCCCTCGCCGTGCTCGACAGGCCGTAGGAACCGGAGAAGTAGGCGGTGTCGCCGTTCCAGCGCGAGGTGTCCCGTCCTTGGATGACGACCCGCCGCGACACCTTGGACGCCGGTACGTTGTAGTGCGTGTCGGTCATGTCCAGCGGATCGAAGATGCGGGTCTGCACAAACTCGTCGTAGGACATGCCGGAGACGATCTCGACGATGCGGGCGACGACATCGAGTCCGGTTCCGCCGCTGTAGGTCCAACGCGACCCGGGCTGGAAATCCAACACCGCGGTACCAAGCGTGGGGATGTAGCTGGCCAACGTCACCCGCTCAACGGGCCGCGACTGGGCTGTGCCCAAGCCGCCGCTGGCCAAGCCGGACGTGTGCGTCAACAGGTGTTGGATCGTGATGGGACCCTCGGCGGGAACCAGCCGATGCGGCGGCGGATTCCGCCGGTCAATGCGAAACGGACTGATGTCCTCGTCCGCCGGTTCCTTCAGCACCGCCACCTGCATGTCGGCGAACTCCGGAATGTACTTCGACACGGGATCGTTCGGACGAATCAAACCCTCCTCGATCATCATCATCGCGGCGACGCCGAGAATCGGTTTCGTGGACGACATCATGATGAAGATCGCATCCCGCGCCATTGGACGTTCGGCCTCGACGTCCATCATGCCGTGCGCCTTGAAGTGAACGACCTTGCCGCGCCGGGCGACGGCCGTGACCGCACCTTGGATATTGCCGGCGTCGATGTTGCGCTGCATCGCCGTGTCGATCCGCAGCAGTCGCTCCGTCGACATGCCCACCGACTCGGGTTCGGCAACCGGAATCTCCGCACCGCAGACTGCGATTGTCGATAGAGCCCCAACGGCCGCAAGCCATGTTCTCAGTTGCATCGTAGCTCTCCCGTTGACAGCGGCAGGATTCGGGTGTGTGTGCGCTTTGTCAACCACAACGAACGTTCATGGCCGCCCTGGGGCCCTTGGCACCGTTCGTTATGGCTTCGCCTCGATGGTCGATGCGAACGATTCGATTTCATCGACCGACCTAGCCGAATGAAGTGAATATGCGTCCACGGCGGATCCGCCATCGCCGCGTGGCGAGCCTTGCGGCGAACGTCGCCGCCGTAGACTACGCCGAATCACGTGCTAACGTTCGTGAGCGGTTCCCGTCTCTGACCGTTTCGTGGGGGCGACGCGCACGCACCGGAGGGCGCGCCGTGGCCCGGCTTCGTTCAACACGGACGACCGCACGCCCTTCGGGTGCGTTGGGGTCGCCCCTACGATGGGTAAGGAACCGCGTTCTTGGGGGTGGAGATCACTCGTGACGTCACCGAATTTGGGCACTGCCACGTCCAGGCTGAACACGGACCAAGCGGCGTGGCTCGAGTCCCGCGGTGTGGTGGGGCCGTTCCGGCGTCTCGGTGGAGGTTTCCGTACCGTCGTCCTGGAGTCCAGCGCCGGATTTGTCGTTCGCATCGGAAGATCTCCAGCCGACGGCAACACGTTCTCGACGGAGAAACAGGTGATGGATGCCGTACGAAGATTCGTCGACGCCGAGATCCCGCGACCGACGCTTGCTGAGGACGGCCTGCCGCAGTTTCCCCACGGCGCCATGGTCTACCCGAAACTTTCGGGAACATCGCCCACTTCGGCTTCCCGGGCTCTTGCAAGGAGCGCGGCTTCGGTCCTGCGACAGTTCCACTCCGTGGTCACCGACATCGCGGCGCCGCAGCGGATGATCGATCGCGGCGTGGTCGCCGCCTTGGTGCGTTCAACTGGACGCTGCTTTACAGATGCGCAGAGCCACGCAACGGAGAGATGGCAGGCCGACCTAGGTCGTTTCCTTGCGGAGAAACCGCCCCGCTGCCTGATCCATGGCGACTTTTGGCATGCCAACTGGCTCTCCACCACCGACGGGCGAACCCTAACCGGGCTGCTTGACTTCGAACGTTGCGCCATGGGACTCGCCCACGAGGATCTCGCACCGCTCAGATACCTGGGCGAGAGCTTCCGCGCGGCCGCGCTCGACGCCTACTGCGAGGGGACCACCGGGGATCCCGCGTCGCTACTGGCGGAAGTCCGAATGTTCGACGTGCTGCGCGAACTGCGCGGGCTTGATTGGGCGCTCCGGCGTCCAGATGCGGGCGAGGTCGACGACGCCATCGAGAAGGTCGCCGAGGTGGTCGAAAACTACGGCTAGCCGTGGGGGCGCCCCTAATGCCCGTCGCGGTGCGCCGTCGCCCGTGCCGGGTCACGGAACGGTTTGGGGTGGTCGGTGCGGGACGCCACAAGGGCGTCCTCTACGGACTCCCCTAGCGGCCGGCAACGTCCTGCGTTAGCAGATCCATCGCCTCGAACTTCTCGGCATGCTCGCCGAGCGTGGCATCCTCGACGCCGACCTCCTCGTACTCGGCGACGACGTCCCGCAACTCCGCCGGCGAGCCGACGATTGTGCGACCGGGCGATGTCGGTGGCTCGTTGCCGCCGGAGTAGGCGGCCCAACGCGCGTCCGCCTCGGCCTTGGTTCGGCCGGTGAACAGCAGAATCGCCGCCGTGCGCTGGATCTCCTTGGGGTCGCGCCCCACCGCCGCACAGTGCGCGTCGAGAACAGCGCCCTTCTGGGCCATCGTCGCGGGGTCGCCCCAGTGGTTCCACTCGTCGGCGTGTTTCGCGGTGATCTTCAGGGTGACCTTTTCGCCACCGCCACCGATCAACAGCGGCAGTGGCTGCTGCA
>JAGWBM010000117.1:0-385 GCA_021295895.1 Pseudomonadales bacterium | reverse complement strand
TCGGAACGCGCCCCGCCCCCATGAAGTGGTCGGCAACCCATACGCCGTCCCATCCGGTTGCCTCCGCGTGGGTACAGAGTTCAATGACCTCGGTGTACGGCAACCACGGACTTGGCCAGAAGCCGAAACGCATACGTTATCTCCCGCTGTATCTCTTATCCGTCGGCCGGAGTGTGGCGGGCCTGGCACGCATCGGCCAGTTTAAGAAACCGACGCCTCCGCAGATGGCTATCTTTTGGCCGGCAGCTCCACGCCCGATTCCTGCGCATACGCAGCGACGAATTTTTGTGCGCGCGCGACCTTGGCCCGCTCGTCATCCTTGTCGATGTAGCCCGGCACGACCCCTTGCTGAGTCAGAATCGCGAACCTTGCCGGGTTTCGATCA
>JAGWBM010000116.1 GCA_021295895.1 Pseudomonadales bacterium | reverse complement strand
GCGACGTAGACCGCGGCACGCGCAAACCAAGGCAGCTTGAAGATCCCAAGCGCCAGGAAAACGGCGACGACCGTCGCGGGAATCACCGCGGCAGCGACGAGGAAGAGGTGCCTCCCCGTATTCGAACCCAATCGGACGATCAGGCTGTCCCGCGCCACCGCATCCACACCGCCGTTGCCACCCAACAGGTCCTCATCGACAAGGTAGGAGCGCGCGATGGACTCCGTGGCTTGTCCACCGAACACCGCGGCGGCGTTCAGGTCGCTCATTTCAGCATCGTCGAGGGTGCCTGCGACTCGGCGAAGCACGGTCTTGGCGCGGACATCGAGGTCGACGCGTACCAACGGCACGGCGAGGTAGACGGGAAAGAAACCGCGATCGTCCGCGAGGACGGCGAGATCGTAGCGCTTCAGTTCGCCGTCGGTGGAATAGGCGTCCGTCAGATCGATGCTGCCGTCCTCGAGCGCTTCGTAGGCGAGGGCGTGCTCGATGCCGGCGGGGACCTCCGAGATCCCGTATAGCTGCTGCAGCCCCGGCCAGCCGTCGGGTCGCTCGAGGAACTCGTGGGAGACCGCCATGCGCAGGTCGGGATGGTCCGGAAGGTCGGAGATACTTGCGAGTCCGCGTGCCTCGGCGACCTCGCGCGGCACCGCCAGGGCGTAGGTGTTGTTGAAGCCGAAATCACCCAGCATTTCGACACCGTCGGGGGCCAGCGCGTCGGCGATCTTCTGGCGGGTCGGCTCGCCATCGATGTCCTTGATCGCCTCGGCGATGGTGCCCGTGTACTCGACATAGACGTCGACGTCGCCCGCGACCAGGGCGTCGTAGCAGATCTTTGTGCCCCCGAGACCGATCTTCCGGTCGACCTCGAAGCCTTCGCTCTCGAGCAGTTGGGCGACGGCTTCACCCAGGATGTAGGCCTCGGTGAAGTTCTTGCTGGCCACCACGATGGGTTCCCCGGTGGCCGCTAGGGACGATGCGGCAACGACGATCGACGTCGCGCGTGCCAAGGCCCGCAAGTTCACGCCCCCGACTCCAGCAAGCGATTGACCTGGTCGCTCGCGGGGGACGATACGACCGCCTCGAGGTCGCCTGCCTGCACGACGCCGCCATCGCCCATGACCACGAGATAGTCCGCCAAGCGACGGGCTTCGCGAATGTCGTGGGTAACCAGGATCGTGGTCACCTGCTCGTGGCCCTGCAGCGTTTCGAACTCGCCGTAGATGTCGACCCGGGTGATCGGATCGATGGCCGAGAACGGTTCGTCGAGCAGCAGCATGTCGGGTTTGAGCATCATTGCCCGGCACAAACCGGCCCGGTGCTGCTGGCCGCCCGACAATTCGTGCGGGTAGCGGTCGTCGAGATCGCGGGTCAAGCCGACGAGGTCGAACAGTTCGCCGACGCGGGCGGTGACGTCGTCGTCGTCCCAACGTTCGAGCCGTGCCAGAAGCGAGACGTTCTCCACAAGCGTCAGGTGGGGAAACAGACCGGCACCCTGCACGGCATAGCCGATGCGGCGGCGAAATGCCTCGAGACCGGTGTCCGGGACGGCATTGCCCAAGACCTCCACGCCGCCTTCGTCCGGTCGGAGGACGGCATTCACCAACTGCAGCAGCGTGGTTTTGCCGCAGCCGCTTTCGCCGACGACGGCGCTGGTTCGCTCCGCCGGCAAGGCGAGATCAACGCCACGGAACACCCAATCGTCGAAACGCTTGCCGACGCCGTGGAACACCACGGCGGAATCGCCGGGCGTGGTCATGGCACCGGCTCGTAGCTGGCGAGTTCTTCGAGCAGTTGTCGGCGCGCCGGGTCGGTCTCGGCTTCGAGTAGCTTGTTGGCTTCGGCACGAAAAGCGTCGAGGGAGGGCCGCCTGCCGAAGCCGTCGCCGAGGCAATGTCGGACGTGCTCCAGCCACCGGGTCCGCTCGCCCGCCGAGAGTTCCTTCGGACGCACTCGCGCCTTGAGGCGTTCTGCGAGCACGGTGAGACGTTGGTCGCGCGGTTGGAAGTCCGGCCATGGCTCGTCGTTGGCCAGCGTCCGCGCAACGCGCTTCATGGCGAAACGGTCCGCATCGCCGGAGAAACCGTCGTAGAGCGCGAATTCGGGATCCTCGGCCGGCGCCCGTTCTTCATCCGGGCGATAGACGTCGGCGATCTTGGTTGCAAGTTCGGGCTGGCGGGACGCGAGGACGCGTCGCCGGTCCTCGACTTCGTCGAGGTCGAATTGCAGGCGACCAACCTCCGTCGGTCGAACGACATTGATCGGCGCAAGAAAGGGGCACCGGTTCATGATCACCACCTTGAGCGGCGGGCGTTCCTCACCCTCCGGGAGTTCGTCGGCGAACAACCGCTCGGCGATCTCCGCCGCGTTCCAATCGAGTAGCGGCGTGATGTCCCGGGACAGATCGGCGACGATCATCCGGGTGGCGATGACCGGATGCGGGGCCACCGACACGACGGCACCGGCACAGAAGCGGGCGTTCGGGAATCGATTCGAGACATGGACGCAGGTGTTGTGCCCCAAAGGCAGCAATAGAGTACCCGCTGCGTTCTTGAACCGGTGCCCGAGGGCGTAGTCCCAGAGCTTGGGCTGCGCATTCCGGATAAGGCGCGCGAGTCCGATCGTGGCCTCGACGTCCGACATGGCGTCGTGGGCATTGTCGTGGCTGATGCCGTTCGCCGCACTCAGCCGATCAAGGCCGAACGTGACCACGCCGTCCTCTTCTTGCGGCCAGGTCACACCCGCCGGGCGAAGGGCGCAGGTTGCCCGCACCAGGTCGATCAGATCCCAGCGCGAGTTGCCCTCCTGCCATTCCCGGGCGTAGGGATCCATGAGGTTGCGGTACAGCGCATAGCGCAGGAACTCGTCGTCGAAACGCAGATTGTTGTAGCCCGCCACGCAGGTTCCGGGCTGCCGCATCAGCGCGTCGATCCGGTGCACCGCCTGCCACTCGTCGATGCCCTCGGCATTCGCGCGCTGAGGCGTGATACCGGTAACCACGCAGGCTTCGGGGCTCGGCAGCACGTCGGGTGCCAGGCGCACGTAGGTGACATAGGGCTCGTCGATGACGTTCAACGCCGCGTCGGTCCGGCACCCCGCGAACTGCATGATGCGATCGCTCGCCGGGTGCGTACCGGTCGTCTCCAGGTCGTACCAGTAGATGCTCATGGGTGGTCGAGCGAGTTGGCTGGTTGCGGGCCGTGGCGCCAACGTCGTCACCAGCGCCGCGCAGGGCATGGCGTGTTTCCGACTCGTTCCGGCGATTCCACAGCTCACCTATTCGCGGAACAAGTCAGAGTGGCACCCGGTCCGCACCAGCCTCAATTCGTCGTCGACCACCTGGTAGATCAGAACCCACTCCGAGGCGGGTGGCGGGGCCATCGCGAGGCCCACATTGCTCCCGACTGGCTTTGGTCCTGATATGCCGGGTCAAGCCGCTGTTGAGCCGCAAGGGAGTTGATCAGCGCGCGGAGCTTTCCCAACGGGAGTTGCCGCCTCTCAGCGCGTCTCACATCTCGCTTGAACTGACGAGAGCGAACCGGACGGAGCAAGTCAGATGCCTAGGTCTTCGAATAGCGCGTCGGTGCTCTCGAATCGTTTCCCGCGTCCATCCTCCAACTCTTCCATGGCACGAATGGTCGTTTCATTCGGCTCACTGATCGGCACCATCCAAAACCCCGCCTTTTGGTCTAGTCCTTTCGGGCGGAACGCGGCTCTTCCGGGGAGGCATTCGTCACTTACGCTGCCATCCTCCGCCAGGTATTCGTAGGCTTCTTCGAACAACGGGTCCGCCATTGCTAGATTCTCCCGTTCGCCGCGTATAGCCCGAGCACGGTCAAGACCGCCGTGCCGGGATTCGATGAAGGCAAATCCGACCGGTCAGGGTTTAGGCTCGCGAGTCTGTACGCCTCTAGGGCCGCTAGCTTCGCGGCCGTTTCTCGGCTCATATGGACGGCCACGGTCACCTCGGACTTTGACCTCGCGCCCAGATGAACTTCCCAGGAATCTACCGATTGCTGTCTTACGCTAGCCATCTTCCGTACCTGATTTCCTTGACACGAGCATAGGGGTGCCGCCTAGGGTGTTCAATACCGGTCGCCTTACCGTCCCACCGTTTGCACGACGCTCTCGGTTGTTTCTCCGCGGAAGTACTCAGCGGCCAGTTCGAACGCATCCCGACCGATGTCGATGCCCATGAGCCGACCGGGGACGTCGTCGATCGGCGGATGGATGCCGCCCCAGATGCGGGACAGGCTGCACTGATCGGACGCGTCTCGGTAGGTCGCCCACTGTAGCGTCATGTCGACGCTGGGGCCGTCCTCGAACACGAGGAATTCGTTGGCTTCGATCTCGAAGCCACTCATGCCACCGGGGAAATAGGCATCGCCCGTCAGTGCGGTCAGTACCTCCGCCGCCGCACGCGAGTAGGTGGAGTGACCCGAGACATAGCCGGCGAACGGCGGCGTGACGAAGGTCGGGCGTTGATAAGGCCACCAGTTCTCCGCGAGGATCCAGCCAACGCCGGCAGTATCCGTTTCCTCGTCCTCGATGAAGTCCGGTCCGCGCCAGGCGTGGAACTTGATCTTGCCGACATGTTCGCCGTCCTCCCCCGCGAGTTCGTCGCCGGCTGTTACCAGTTCGATGACCCCTTCTTCCAGGGGAATGCCGTCCGCGTGGTACGAGTCGCCGTCGGCGTCGCTGCTCTGGCCACGGTCCGCCATCGCGCGCAGCGACGAGATCGGCCGGATGTAGTCGTACCAGCCCTTGACGCCCCAGGCCGCGACCGCGGCATCGTGCATCGCGCCGCCTAGAGCGAAATACGCCTTGGCATCCCACTCCAAGGCGCCGAGTTCCTCGCCGGTTCCCTCGAAACGGCGGGACAGGAGCGGGTGGTCGTCGACCTCGTTGAGGATTACGAACCAATGTCCGGGCGGCGTCTCCGAGTCCGGACCGTCCGCCCAGAACTCGGCCAGCACGCGGGTGTAGTCGCCGCGCGGCACGACCTGCGGCGCGTAGGGTTCGCCGGTGGCCGGGTTGAACTCGTAGCCCGTTCCCGGATCGCCACCGTCCGCCGTGTCGTAGAACGTCGGATAGTCCTCGAAACGCCCCGGATATTCCTCGATGTTGCCCAAACTCGCCGGGGAGATATCCATCGTCACGCCGTCGGTCGGATCCAGGTGCGACGACCAGATCGCCACCAGCGCGTGGGCCCAGCGGTAGTTGTCTGCCAGCGAGCCGTCGAGGGTCGGCGGTGCGCCCGGATCGTGGTAGAGCCAGTAGTCGAAGTCGTCGCGCCGGTACACCGTCCTGTCCTC
>JAGWBM010000115.1:33700-35272 GCA_021295895.1 Pseudomonadales bacterium | reverse complement strand
CGGCGAGCCACGCATGAAGGCGCCCGCCGGGACCACGACCATCTGCGGGCACGTCGAACAGTCTCGGAACGGGGTGGACTCCGGGCCGTCATCGGCGCAGACAGCAGCCGTGGCCAGCATGGTCAGAGTGACAACCAGGCGGGTCACGTCTTCGGGCGGATGTCGATGATCATCGGCTCGTCCGGTCGCGGTACGCCGCAGTCTGGCACTGGCGGCCGCTGGCACGCAACCACCTGGGCGAGGATCCCGCCGGGGGCGACTGGTTCGTGTTCGTCAATCGGCGCAGGACGATCGTCAAGGTGCTGTCGTTCGACGGCGGCGGCTAATGGGTGTGGGCCAAGCGCCGGTGGATGTCCGCACCGACCCCGGTAGCGAAGCCATGGTGGGTGTCCCTTACCGATAGTGCCTTACCGATAGTGCGAAGCTATGGTGGGTGCCCCTACCGTACCGACCCTCCTACCGACCCTGTCCTGCGTGTCCCTCCACCGACCCTTGGCGGTGGTGTCCGCAATAGCTCAATCCAATCACCGGCCCTTGCGGTGGGTGTCCCCAACCGCGTGGGTGTCCCCAACCTGGCAACCTGGCGCCCGCCATTGAACGAGGGGGGGTCAGTTTTCATGTCGCCAAGGGTCAGTTTCTGATGTCGCCTTGACAATCCGCTGAGCGGTGGGTGTCCCCAATAGCCCCGCCCGGTGGGTGTCCCCAACCCGGTGGGCGACCCAACGACCCCACTAACCGAGGGTGGGTGTCCCCAATCGGGTGCCCACGGTGGGTGTCCCCAACCCGGTACCCCTTGGCGGTGGGTGTCCCCAACCCGGTGCGCCCAACCCGGTGCGCCCAACCCGGTGCGCCCAACCCGGTGCGCCAATGCCCCCCACGGTGGGTGTCCCCAACCCGGTGGGTGTCCCCACCGACCCCGAGTGCATTGTGATACGTTGCGGTAATGCAACGGAGATCCTCGCCAACGGGGGTACGCATGCCCCGCAAAGCGGTGCGCAGTTCGGCTTTTGCACGACGGAAGACCGGAATCGCGGCCAGCATCATCGGCGGCGGACTGGTCACGATGGTCCTGATCGTCGCTGCGGCGATGATCTGGCAGTTCCGGCCGGCAACGACCGACGCCGACGTGGCAATGCGAATGGCCGGCGAACGCTGGTACGCGGTCACGTTCCGGCACACGCCCATCGGCCACTACCGGTCCGAAGCCGGACAGACCGACGACGGTGACTTCGAGTTTCGCGGTACGCTGCACTTCAAGCTTGCCGACGACCTCGACTCGCGAATCGAAGACCGACTGGTCTTCGACCGTCGTTCACCACACCGACTGCTCCGGGCGGAACATGCGTCGTCGAAGGGCGAACGTCGCGAGACGCGGGTCGTCATCGCCGACAGCAAGGCCCGGATCGTCGAATCCGGGTCGTCCCGGTTGATCGATGCCGACTCGGACCTGGAACTCGGCGACTACCTGGCCGTGGAACGCTGGTTGGCCACCGAGGCACCGGAAGCCGGCGAGGTGCATGCCGCCCGTTCGGTCGACTTCGACAGTTTGTCGATCGCCACCGACCGCTGGCG
>JAGWBM010000115.1:30764-33621 GCA_021295895.1 Pseudomonadales bacterium | reverse complement strand
CCGTTGCGTATGGACTCCGGCGATCTCATCAGCCTTCATCGTGTGAAGGATGAGGCAACCGCCCGGATGTGGGAACAGAATCCTCCGTTGTTCGCATCCGCTCGCCACCGCGTCGAAGTGGACCGGCCGATATCCAACCCTCAGGCCCTGAAACGCCTGGTGGTCGCCCTCGACAGCGAACACGGCGATGCCATCGAGTGGCCCGGTACCTCGGGCTCGAGCAGGCTCTCGGCCGAGGCCGATCCGCGAACACCGGCGACCGCGGCGGAACTCGACGCGGCAGGTGCGGCAACCGTCAACTACCCCGCCGATGCTCCCGAGGTCCGTGACCTGGCGAATCGTGTCGTGGGAGACCTGGAGGATGCACGCGAGAAGGCCAACGCGCTGACCTTGTTCGTGCACCACCACCTACGCTATCGCGATACCGCCGGGGGGCGCACGGTGTACGACACCATCCGCGACAGGAGCGGTGACTGTACCGAGTTCGCGGACCTCTACACGACCTTGGCACGGGCCACGGGCTTGCCCGCGCGCACCGTCATCGGTCTCGCCTACCAGGGCGAGGCGGAGGCCTTCGCCCTGCACGCCTGGAACGAGGTCGCCATCGATGGGGCGTGGCGCGGCGTGGATCCGACCTGGGGCGAGACCCGTATCGGGGCCACGCATCTGGCGCTGCCGAGCGACGGGGCGCTAACCGCCATTGCACAACTGCCCCACCTTCGATTTCGAGTCGTCGAAACCGTGTATTGAGCAAGGGCTTTCGCCCAGCTTTCGCCAGCTTTCGCCCCATGCCCCCCTCGGTCCGGCCCGATGGACGCTATGATGCTTCGTTTCCAACAAGGAGTGATGCGTCCATGAAGTCACGGGAAGTCGCGCTCGCCAGCCGCCCGGTGGGAATGCCGAAGGTGGCGGACTTTGAAATCCGCGAGGTGGAAGTACCAAACCCGGGGGCCGGCGAAGTGCTGGTCCGCAATGTCTGCATGTCGGTCGATCCCTACATGCGGGGCCGCATGGTCGACCGCAAGTCCTACACCCCGCCGTTCGCCGTCGGCGACACGCTTACCGGGGGTGCCATCGGTCGGGTGGAACGTTCCAACCACACCGACCTCAAGGAAGGCGAGTACGTCGAGTCCCATCTCGGCTGGCGGGAAGCCTTCGTCGCGAGTGACCGGGGCCTACGCCCGCTCGGCGAGTTGAAGGCGCCCGCATCGACCTATCTCGGCATCCTGGGCATGCCGGGCATGACCGCCTATGTGGGACTTCTGGAGGTGGCCCAACTCGCCGAGGGTGAGTCCGTATTCGTCTCCGGCGCCGCCGGCGCGGTCGGGAGCGCCGTTGGCCAGATCGCGAAGATCAAGGGATGCAGGGTCGTCGGCAGCGCGGGCAACGCCGAGAAGGTCCGCCACCTTACGGAGGATCTCGGCTTCGATCATGCGTTCGACTACCACGACGGACACCTCACGCAGCAGATCTTCGAGGGGGCTCCGCAAGGCATCGATGTCTACTTCGACAACGTCGGCGGCGACCACCTGCAGGCCGCGCTGAACTGCATGCGTCCCAACGGCCGGCTCGCCCTGTGCGGCGCCATCGGCCAGTACAACGCCACGGCCCCGGTCCCGGGACCCAACAACCTTGCCATCGCCATCGGCATGGGTCTGACGCTGCGCGGCTTCATCGTTTCGAACTTCAACCACTTGAGAGACCACTTCATGCTCGACATGACGGCATGGATCACGGGTGGCCAAGTGAAGTACCGCGAGACCACGTTCGACGGCATCGACAAGGCGCCGGAAGCGTTCATCGGCCTGTTCACCGGTGCCAACACCGGCAAGATGGTGGTGAACCTTTGAGCTTGCGCCGCCATCCGGGTAGGGGGACGCGCCTCGGAGTCTGCGCAGGAACGGCACGAAGTGCCATTGCGAGGCGCGGAGTCCGGGGGCGGTGGGGGCGGCCAGTCGGCGGGTGCGCGCACTTGCGGGCGAGGCGTCTGGCGGCGTTGTCCCGTCCCGGCGCGCCCTGATCGGTCGCGGTCGAGAATGCTCACGCATTCTCGTATCAACCGACCAACGCCGCAGGGCAACACGGCGTACTACGGGCACTGATGGCGCCTAGGGGCCCTCAACACCACATAAAGCTCACCAATCTCTCGCCGAACCGGCTCCGGCAACCGCGCCCAATCCCGCCCTTCAACGAGAAACGGAATCGTGGACTCGCGCATCGCATCCGAAAATCGGGCGATTTGCTCATCTGAGACCTTCGCCGACCCAGGGCCCCGAAAAACCAGATCGAGATCGCTCCCGTCGTGGCATCGACCGTTGACCCGGCTGCCGTAGGCCCACACCTCGACATCCGGCAGATGCTCGCCGAGCAGGGCGTCGAGAACACGCCGATGCCTTGATGGCAGGTCCAGCCGGTCAGCCATCGTCGGACTCCTCGATCAGGTTGGCGAGCGCCTTTGAATCCTCGACGAAGGCCGGAAGCAGCTTCAGCGTGGTCTCCGCGAAGTCCTCGCCATAGTCGTGTGCCGTGTCGTTGCGGTTGTCGCGATAGCGTAGCCATCTCTCGACGGTGGCGGTGTCGATCAGGTCGTGCCGGGCGGCGTGCCGGAAGAGGTCCTTGAAGTCGAGGCGGTCTGCCTGACGGTTGCTGGCAAAAAGCGCGGCGAGCCGTTTGCGGAGCAGCTTGCCGCTCTGTTCAAGGACCAGCTCGAACTCCTTGACGCATGCTGCCCGGTAGATCTCATAGAGGACATCCTCGCGATCGTCGAGTCGTTCAATCTCCTGAACCGCCCGTTCGAGCGAGGCGATGCACGGCGCAGGAACGTGGTATCGATGCCCACGGGCATGTGGACGGATGT
>JAGWBM010000115.1:26510-30482 GCA_021295895.1 Pseudomonadales bacterium | reverse complement strand
CGCCGTGCGGTAGGTTGAAGTTGATTCCGCGCAGGACACCAGCGCATCCTTGACCGAGTACGACTACATCATCGTCGGAGCCGGAACCGCCGGTTGCGTACTCGCCAACCGGCTGACCGCCTGCGGCCGGTACAACGTGCTGCTTGTCGAGGCAGGCGGCAAAGACGACTACTTCTGGATCGACATACCGGTCGGCTATCTCTACACCATCGGCAACCCTCGCACCGACTGGTGCTACCGAACCGAGCCCGAATCCGGCCTGAACGGCCGATCCATCGGCTACGCGCGCGGCAAGGTGCTCGGCGGCTGCTCGTCCATCAACGCCATGATCTACATGCGCGGCCAGGCAAGCGACTACGACCACTGGGGGCAACTCGGCAACCGCGGCTGGTCCTGGGACGACGTCCTGCCCGTGTTCCGTCAGAGCGAGGACTATCAGCACGGGGCCAACGAATATCACGGTGCCGGCGGCGAACTCCGCGTGGAGGAACGCCGCGTCAACTGGGAGATTCTGGATGCCTGGCGCGAGGCGGCGGCGGAATGCGGTATCCCCAAGATCGACGAGTTCAATCGCGGCGACAACTTCGGTTGCGCGTACTTTCAGGTGAATCAACGCCGCGGGCGGCGTTGGAGCGGTACCAAGGCGTTCCTTCGCCCCGCCTTGCGGCGCACGAATCTCGACGTCATGACCAGCGTCCAGGTTCACCGGATCGAATTCGACGGACGCCGAGCGGTTGGCGTTCGCGTCGATACGGGGGCCGGCGGGCTGCAATCGGTCCGCGCGAAGCGGGAGGTGATACTCGCGTCGGGATCCATCGGCTCGGTGCAGATACTCCAACTCTCGGGCATCGGCCCCGGCCAGCTACTGCACGACAACGACATCGACGTCGTGCACGAATTGCCGGGCGTCGGGGAGAACCTGCAGGACCATCTTCAGATTCGCACCATCTACCGGGTCAGCAACACGGTTACCCTCAATCGCCGCGCCCGGACACTACTCGGCAAAGCGGCCATGGGCCTGGAGTACGCGCTGTTCAGAACCGGACCACTCACCATGCCGCCGTCGCAGCTAGGCGCATTCGCCAAGAGTGACGAACATCAAACCGCGGCGAACCTCGAGTGGCACGTGCAACCCCTCTCCCTCGACGCCTTCGGCGAGCCGTTGCACAGCTTCGATGCGATCACGCCGTCGGTGTGCAACCTGCGGCCGACCAGCCGCGGCCATGTTCGCATCGCGAGCAACCGCGTCGAAGACCCGCCACGAATCGCGCCGAACTACCTGACCACCGAAGAGGACCGTGCCGTGGCGATCGCCGGGCTCAGGTTCACCCGGCGCATCATGGGTGCCAACGCCCTGCGCCGGTTCGATCCGATGGAGTGGAAACCGGGAGCGAACCGCTCCACCGACGGTGATCTACTAGACGCCGTCGGCGACCTGGCTACGACGATCTTCCATCCCGTGGGAACCTGCCGGATGGGTCGCGATCCCTTGGCCGTCGTCAGCGACCGGCTCAAGGTTCACGGCATCGACCGCCTTCGCGTCATCGACGCATCGGTCATGCCGAGAATCACCTCCGGGAACACCAATGCGCCAACGGTGATGATCGCCGAGCAGGGCGCGCGATTCGTACTCGACGACGCACGGCGCCATGCCAGTTGACAGCCGACGATGCAAGCAGGGAAAGGGCCAATGTGGACACGCGGTTCCGCGTGGATTGCTCCCTACGCTTCATTAAACGAACCCTGGCCGCCAACGGACTTCCCCTGACACTACCACACTCACTTGCGCACTATGCTTGCCACCTCTTCGAGCAGGGTACGCCGAGGATTCTCCTACGGATTTCATCTCGGTTGGTCTGGCGACCGCGCGTCGGCGGGCGCGATGGGGCCACCCCGCCGAGTCCGCGCCGTCCTGACGCGTAGGGCGTCCCGGCAGACGCGCTACGGGTCCAGGATCGTGACCGTTCCCCGGTTCCCGTCCACGGCGATCCTCTGCCCCGACTTCACCCGCTGCGTGACATCGCCGATGCCGAGTACGGCGGGGATGCCGTATTCCCGGGCCACGATGGAACCGTGGGCGAGAATGCTTCCGATATCGGTCGCAAGGCCGGTGGCCTGGGGAAACAACTGTGTCCAAGCCGGTGTGGTCAATGGACAGACGAGGATCGACCCGGGTTTCATCTTGCCGAAGTCGTTGGGTGTCATCACCACGCTCGCAATCCCCGTCACCGTTCCAGGCGACACCGCGAAGCCCTGCAGCACGCCGTCGCCTTTGGCGTTGCTGACTACCGTGGATAGCGGTCCCTTGTGCTTCACGGGCGGAATCGCCGCTGGCTGATCCATTCGGAAACGCAATGCCCTCAGGCGGCGCTGCTCCGCCGCCTTGCCGGCTAGGAGTTTCGCGCTCGCGAAACTCCCAACGCGACCGTCAGGTCGCGCCAACTCGGCCATCGACCGACCAGCCCCCTTCGCCTGAATAGCGCGCGCGAGATCAACGCTCGTCACGTAGAAGACGTCGTCGGGACGATCGAACGTGCCCGCCGCGACGAGGCGGCGGCCGAGTTCAAGGGCGAGCGGGCGAAACGTGGACCAGGCCAGGCCCATGTGGAACAGGGCTTCCTCCCGCGCCGGGTAGTTGGTGCGCGCGGTCCAGTACGCGCGCAGGAACTCGAGACGCCGCCGACCCTTGAAGAAGCGCAGTGCCGCGGCGAACGCCCGCCGACGGGACCGCGCAACCTCCT
The DNA here is from genome assembly GCA_021295895.1 of Pseudomonadales bacterium. Taxonomy (GTDB): domain Bacteria; phylum Pseudomonadota; class Gammaproteobacteria; order Pseudomonadales; family Azotimanducaceae; genus VXYL01. The sequence goes on along the minus strand of JAGWBM010000115.1, from coordinate 27,741 downwards.
TCTGGCGGGTGACGAGGTCGTAGCCGGGATCTCTCACCAGCGCTTTCAGACTCGTCGCAAAGGGCAGCGGGTCCTCGGCCAGCGCCGGCTCGACGAAGTCGAGGTTGAACACCTGCCGGCCGAAGTCGAGCAGGTAGGCGTCCACCGCTTCACGAACGGACCCGGCATTCGAATGCTCGCGCAAGGCGTTCATCAAGCGCGGGGCCGGAGTTACGATCACCAACTCGGCCAACGCCGGATCGGAACGGATCGCCTCCGCGATGGCGCGCAGGGCGAACTCGGCCTCGAGCGTCCTGGACGAAAAGCCCGACAGGAAGCTGCCGCTGATGAAACGGCCCTCGGGTGCGTTCTCCTCGAGGAACTGCTGGAAGCCGCCGTCGGTGAGCTTCGCGGTGCCTATCACGCTGCGCAGGGCGAGCCAATACCGGGCCTCGGCCACAGTCAGCGACTTCATGCCGGCAAGCAGGTCGACGTCCGGGAGACCGGCGGGGTTTCGGTCGTCCCATTCACCGATAGCGGCGAGATAGGCCGGCAGCTGTTCACGCTCCCACCGGACGATCGCCGGGTACTTCCTGAAGGTGCGGAGCGTTCGGGCGAATAGGTACATCCAGTACGGCAATGGCGCGCGGCTCATCTCCTTGATCATGAACTCGGGCATGGCGAAGGTTGCCTTCAGGTTCGCCCACCAGGATCGCTTTGCCTGGCCCGAGTGAACCTTCGCCATGTGCTTGTCCCAATCGCCCGCGCTGTCGCGGTAGATCGGCTGGTAGGCGTAGCCGTTGACCGTCATGACCACGAAGTTCTTCATCCAGTTGCGGGTCGCCTTGCCCTTCCACTCCCAGCCCTCGGGCCACTTCTGCACGTCGAAGAGCGCCCGCAGGTAGAGATCCTCGAAGAGCGGCGACAAGGGATCGGGCATGTTCTCCGCCACCTGGCGCTTCAGGAGTTGGGCACCCGGTACCTCCGGCCACGTCACGCCCTTGGGCGGCGGCGGAGGCAGGTTGGTGATCGGGCGCGACTGCAGAACCCAGAACCGAGCCGTCGAATCCCCTCCCCCGCTGCCATACGCCCACTCGGTGTCCTGGGGTACGCCATCGAAGGTGCGCTCCACCTCGACGGCGATCGCGGCGAGTTCCGAGAGGCGTTCCTCCGGGAGCGAGGCCGAACGTTGGCGATCCGCAGGAACCGCCTCGATGCGTGTCCCCGGCCCGGCCTCGGGTACAACCATCCG
>JAGWBM010000115.1:21448-26487 GCA_021295895.1 Pseudomonadales bacterium | reverse complement strand
CCGGTCGATCACGAAGGTGTCCGGCGTGACCTCGCCGCCGACCACCGCCTCGCCCAGGCCGAAGCTCGCATTGACGATCATCTCGCCGCGTTCCCCCGTGGCCGGATTGGCCGTGAACAGAATGCCCGACACTTCCGCCGGCACCATGACCTGCACCACCACGGCCATGGCCACGCTACCGGGGTCGATGCCCCTCTCGTGACGGTAGTTCATGGCCTGCGGCGTCCACAGCGAAGCCCAGCAATCCTTGACAGCCGCGGCTACGGCCTGGGCATCCCGCACGTTCAGGAAGGTCTCCTGCTGTCCGGCGAAGGATGCCTCGGGAAGGTCCTCGGCGTTCGCCGACGAGCGCACCGCGACGGCTGGACCGTCCCCGGACGCGAGACCGTCGTAGGCACGCCCGATGACGCGGACCGCTTCGGCGGGAAGGTTGGCTTCCTCGAACAACCGCCCGATTGCCGTTGAAGCCCCTTCGAACGACACCGTCCCGTTCACCACCGCCGGTCGCGCAAGTTCGAGAATGCGGGTCTCGAGTCCGTGGTCCGCCACGAATCGGCGATAGGCGTCAGTTGCCACAACGAACCCCGGCGGCACCGGGTAGCCGGCCCCGACGAGACGCACCAGGGAGCGTCCCTTGCCACCGACGGTCTCGAGGTCGGCATCACCGGCATCCAACGGAACGATGGGCCCGGTCATGTCAGTGTCCCGTCGAGACGTCGCCCTGCAGTTCGACGAATTCGCGATACGGGCTCTCGGACTTCGCCATCAGTTCGTCGTGGCTGCCGATGTCGCGGATCCGGCCGCCGTCGAGGAAAACGATGCGATCCGCGCTCCGTATCGTGGACAGTCGGTGGGCGATCACGACGACCAGCCGATTCTCGGCGGCCGAGTGCAGCGAAGCCACCAATCGGTTCTCCGTGCGGGGGTCGAGGGCCGCCGTAGGTTCGTCCAGGATCAATACGCTGGCATCGCGAACCAGCCCACGGGCGATGGACAGGCGTTGTTGCTGTCCCACCGAGAGGGTGTCCCCGGACCGGCCGAGTACCGTGTCGATGCCGCCCGGCAACTCGTCGACGAAGTCCATGCAGCCGGCGGTGGCGAGCGCGCTAAGCATCTGTTCCTCCGACGCCTGCGGATTGGCCAGCAGCAGGTTCGCCCGTATGGATTCCGGCAGCAGCAGGTGTTCCTGGAACACGTAGGTGACCTCGCGCCGCAGGCTGTCGAGGTCGATCTCGTTCGCATTGACGCCGTCGACCAGCACCCTGCCCTGCGTCGGTCGAAGCAAGGCCGGGATCAGGTAGGCGAGCGTCGTCTTGCCTGCCCCTGTTGGTCCGACCAGGGCCACGAGTTCGCCACGGCGCAGATCGAGGTCGATACCTTCGAGCGCGCGGTGGCCGTTCGGATACGCGAACTCGACACCCTCCATGCGCACACCGGCACGGATGGCGGCGAGCGCCCGCCCGCCCTGGCGGGTTTCCTCGGATTCGTAGTCGGCGAAGAAGAACACCCGGCGTGCCGCCGCGATCGTCTCCTGCAGCTTGATCCAGATCGCCCCGAAATACCCGGCGGGAGCGGCGATGCCCCAGTAGACCCTGATCAGCACGGCGAAATCGCCCACGGACATGACGCCGTCGATGATCCCGTTGGTAACCAGGATGGTGACGTACAGCGCAGCAATGCCGCCGACGCCCCCGATAACCAAGGAGGCGGCGATGATGACCGCGAAGGAGTAGCGCTCGCGCAGGAACGACTGGTGACTGCGGCCGGCGAAACGCTCCTTCTCCTGCTCCCCCGCCCCCAGACTCTGTACCGCTGCGATGCTGCCCATGGATTCCTCCATGGCATTCGTCGTTGCGGCGCCGGCCGCGCGCTTGTTCTGGTTGGTTCGGCGCAACGCCCCGGAGAACGGATACGACGTAAAGAGGGCGATCGGCACCGCAGCCCACGCCACCCAGATCAGTTGCGGGGACACGTCGCCGTAGGAGTACTGCAGTATGTAGAGGTTCAGGGCGGCACCCACCGCCATGAGGAACGGACCGGAGGTCACCCGGAACGCGAGGTCCGGCGCCATCGGCGTGTCGTACAGCACCCGGTAGACGCCGTCCCCGGTTCGCTGGTCGTCGAGTACCGTCATCGGCAGATGCGTCAGGCGGTCGAATAGCCGCGATCGCAGTCGATTGGAGAGCGTCTGCGTAAGCCGCACGCTGACCATGAATTCGACCAAGCCCCACAGGCCTCCCGCGCTGCTGCCGCCACCGCTGATCTGGTTCTCCGCCTGGGTGGCGGCATCGCGGCCTTGCAGGAGTCCGGCACCGGTACCGCCCGAGCGGCTGCCGAACAGGAACAGCAGGACGAAGTAGATGACCACAAGGGCCAGCGCGATCCCGATCGGATCCCGCCCCTGCACAACGCCGAGGATGGGATCCATGAACGGCGGGAAGGCGACCTCCGTGGTCCCGAACGGTCGCTGCAACATCGCGTTGTCGATGAGGATCTTCCCCATCCACGGCAGCAAAAGGCCCGGAAATATGGCCACGAAGGCCAGTAGCACCTTGGCGGCGAACAATCCCGGGGCCTCGCCGATCAGCCGGACGCTGCGCCCGATGACCCCGAGGGCCTCGAGGGTCGTGACGTCGGGCTGGGTGTCGATTCGATCATCGAACTGATTCTTGCCCGCGACCTCCCTGAGCAAGGCGAGGGTCTTGCTTTGCTTGGTATCTCCCGGTGGCGCAGCCTCCCCGGGTGGAGCGGTGGTATCGGTCATGCGGCACCGCTCCCGACGGTTTCCGCGTCCACGAATGCCCGATAGCGGCCGTCGGCGTCGGCAATCAGTTGATCGTGGGTACCGTATTCGACGATACGTCCGTCCTCGATCAGGGCGATGCGGTCGGCGTTCCGGATCGTGGACAGTCGATGGGTGATCAGGAAAATGACCCGATCCCGTCCCCACTCGGCCAGGTTCGCTAGAACCCGCTGCTCGGTCCGGGCATCCAGCGACGCCGTCGGCTCGTCGAGAATGAGAACCGGCGTATCCCGCACCACGGCGCGGGCGATCGACAGCCGCTGACGCTGGCCCGAGGAGAGCTTGCCGCCTCGTTCGCCGAGTTCGGTGTCGTAGCCGTTGGCCATCTCGAGGATGAAGTCGTCGGCGCAGGCGACCCTGGCCGCCGCCTCGATGGCACCGCGATCGGCGTTCGCCGTACCGAAGGCGATGTTGTTCGCGACGGTTGCCGCGAACAGGACGTTCTTCTGCAAGGCGATACCGACATGGGCTCGGAGGTCCGAAACGGCCATGTCCTTCAGATCCACGCCGTTGATCGACACCGTGCCCTCATCGGGGTCGTAAAGGCGAAGCAGGAGGGTCATCAGCGTCGATTTTCCGGCGCCGGTTCCGCCGACGATGGCCGTGACCGTGCCCGCCGAGGCCGCGAGATCGATCCCCGCCAACACGTCCTTGCCGGCTTCGTATCCGAAGCGCACCGAACGCCACGCGACGGTTTCGATGCGCGCGGGGAACGGGACGGGGTTGGCCGGATCGGTGACATCCGGTTCGAGTTCGAGCAGGTAGAACGCACGTTCCAAGGCCAGGAAGAGATCCTGCATGCGCATCCAGATGCCGAGCAGACCCCGGGCGCTGCCGGCGAGGCCACGCACGCGGTTCCGCGCGACGTCCAACGCCCCGTAGTTCCAGACCACGAATCCGATGATGCCGGCCACCAGCGCGCCCAGAAAGGTCTCCCGCTGCTCGATGACCCAGAACACCATGAGGTACTCGGAGACGATCACCAGGCCGGTGCCGAGCAAGGCCACGATGAGCGTCACGAGAACCATGTCGAGGCGCAGGAAATAAGCCGCGCTCAACGCATTCCGGGAATCCTCGTCGAACTGCTCGAAGATGCGCGACTCGGCCCGGTTTGCCTTGACGACCTTGACGGCGGTGAACGCCTCCTGGATGCGCGACGTGAGACGACTGTTGGCGACCCGGTTGATCAGCGCGCGCCTGCGTATCCGTGGCGTGGACTTGATGATCGTCCAGCCGACCGGAAACCCGACAAGCACCACCATCAGGGCGAACCAGGGATCGAAAGCCGCGATGATCGCGAGGCCAACCGCCAGTCCGTAAACGGTCATCGCGGGTCCGATGATCGCGCTCTGGATGAGATTCACGATCATGGCGCTATCCTGGTAGACGCGAAAGATGGCGTCCCCGACACGGCTGTTGTCGTGGTACTTGAGCGACAGCGACTCCGCGCGTTCGATCATCGCGACCCGGAGATTCTGGTTGACGCACTGCCACACCCACATGCTGTAGTACCCGAACGCCGCGCCGAAGAGACCACCGACGACGCCAGCAAAGACGGTCCACATCAACAGGCGATTTCGGACCGTGCGGCGCTGATCCTTCGTTAGCTCAGGCTCGACCGGCGTGGCCGCCTTGTCTGGGCCCGTTGCCGCAGCCGCCGTCGCTCCGCCCGGTTTCTTGCCGCCAGCGCCCTTGGCCTTGGTGCGCCTGATCTGGCCCAGTTTCTGCGGGTCCGTCGTCACGTACTCGTCGCCGACAAACAACACCGTCGCCTGGATCGGCTGCAGCTTTTCGCCAATCAGCACCTTGTTGTGCATCAGGTCCACCCCGACGAAGAAACCGACGAGGCCCGCGACGCTGCCCGAGAAGATGAACGCCAGGACCACGACGATGTGAATGAGCATCGGCCGCATGTAGGGCCAAGTGCGCAGGGCGAGTGCAATCATGCGCCGGAAACCCAATTCCGGCGGTGCCTCGACAAGGCGCATGTCGTTGTAGCCCGCGACCAGGGGTAGAGGGTCCCGCTTGCCGTCCGGAGTGCTCCCCGGACGGTCACGGTCGTTCGCTCGGATGTCGAGTTCGCTCGGCACGGCCCCCTCTTGTCACACGGTCAAAGCGACCGGTGCGTCCCTGTCTACGCTGCCGTTCGTCGTTCGGCAGGCGAAGGTGGCGATGGTCACCCATGCACTCCCTAAAGGCAAAGCGGGTATTGCCCCAAATTTTTTGGCGAAGAAGC
>JAGWBM010000115.1:19355-21158 GCA_021295895.1 Pseudomonadales bacterium | reverse complement strand
ACAAGATATCGAACAACCCCGCCGCGAATAAACGCCAGAGGAAGCGCAGCGACCGTCGGCGTTTGCTCGCAGCGGGGTCGGAGTGGCTGGGCCGGAGGCGAACCCGGCGCACAGCGTTAGCGAAGCGCCGGGGCGACTTTGGGGCGCTCTGGCGAATAACCGCCGGACAACGCCTGCGCTACACCGCTGCCATTGCGGTGACGGGCCTCGCGAGCGCGTTCATGCTCACCGTACCGCTGGTCGGGGGATACGTCCTCGACGTGGTCGACACCCAGGAACTGTCGCGGGGCGCCGACGCACTCGTGGACGCCGCACGGGCGTTGGCGGCGTTTTGGAGTGGCCAGCCGTACGTGGCCTATCTCGTGCTCTCCGCCGTTGCCGGCATCGGCCTCACGGCGCTGGGCGCAACCTGCCAGTACCTGCAGGGCCGCTGGGCCGCGATCGCGTCCGAGGCACTCGCCCGCCGGCTGCGGGAGACCATGTATGCCCGGCTGCAGCATCTGCCGGCGTCCTTCTTCGACGAGGCGGACACCGGGGATCTCGTGCAACGCTGCAGTTCGGACGTCGAGACGGTGCGCGTCTTCCTGTCCTCCCAGGTGGTGCAGATCGGTCGCTCCATACTGCTGCTCAGCGTCCTGACGCCGATACTCTTCGTCCGCGACGCCCGGCTTGCCGGCCTCGCGCTCGTGCTGATGCCGTTCATCATCACGGGCGCGTACTACTTCTTCGCCAAGGTGCGGGCGCAATTCAAGATCACCGACGAGTCGGAGGGCGCCCTCACCGCCCGACTGCAGGAGAACCTCACCGGCATCCGCTTGGTGCGCGCCTTCGCACGCCAGGACTACGAAGTCAGCCACTTCGGCGCCAAGAGCATCGCGTGAACCGCTTGAGCGGCGCCTACTGGGCGATCAGCGACTTCCTGTGCACGGCGCAGGTCTGCATCGTCCTCATCGCGGGCGGCATCTTCCTCGCCGACGGAACCCTCTCGGTCGGCGAACTGTTCGCCTTCATGATGCAGGTGACGATGGTGATCTGGCCGGTGAGGCATCTCGGCCAGGTTCTCAACGAGTCCGGCAAGGCAATGGTCTCGTTGGGACGCATCAACCACGTTCTCCAGGCGGACGAGGAAAGCCGCGAACCGGAACCGACCAACGAGCGGATCCGGGGGGAACTGGTGTTGGAGGATGTGAGTGTCGAGTACGAACCCGGGAAACCGGTCCTCGACGGTCTTTCCATTCACATCCCCGCCGGTGAAACGGTCGGAGTCGTGGGGCCGCCGGGTGCCGGGAAGTCCACGTTGATTCGTCTGTTGGCACGGCTCTACGAACCGCAGCGCGGACGCATCCTGATCGACGGGCTGGACATCCGCACCGTCGATCGCCACTGGCTCCGGCGTCAGTTCGGCATCGTCATGCAGAATCCATTCCTGTATTCGCGCACGGTCGCGGACAATCTGCGGATCGCCCGCGCGGACGTGAACGACGACGAGATGATGGCGGCGGCCGGCGAAGCCGCGGTGCACGATGCCATCGTGGGCTTTCCCGCCGGCTACCGGTCACGGGTGGGCGAACGCGGGGTGACCCTGTCGGGCGGTCAACGGCAACGCCTGGCATTGGCGCGGGCGCTGCTTGTCGAGCCGCCGATTCTGGTACTCGACGATGCGCTCTCCGCCGTCGACACGGGTACCGAAGGCGAGATCATGGCGGCACTGGAAAGTCGTCGTGGCCGCCATACCACGATCATCATCGCGCATCGGCTGTCCTCCGTGCGCAACGCGGACCGGATACTCGTGCTGGAACGGGG
>JAGWBM010000115.1:18484-19209 GCA_021295895.1 Pseudomonadales bacterium | reverse complement strand
ACCGCAAAGGTCGAACTCGACCTCTGGAAGCGGCTGTTCGGCTACGCGCTCGCCTACAAGAGGGAACTTGCCTTCCTGATCGTCGCGGCGATCGCCACCGCCGCGGTGGAGGTCTCCTACGCGCTATTCGCGAAGTGGGTGGTCGACGACGTCCAGGCGAACGGCATGGACGCCTCGTTCGGGCTCTGGGCGGGGCTCTACCTGCTCTGCAACCTGGTGGTCGCACTGTCCATCGGTGGTTTCGAGTGGATCGCGGGAAGGGTGAGCTGCTACGTCAGCCACGACATCCGCTTCGACGCCTTCGAGAACCTGCAGAAGCTGTCGTTCTCGTACTTCGACCGACGTCCGGTGGGCTGGCTAATGGCACGCCTGACCGCCGACTGCGACCGCCTGACGGGAATCCTGTCCTGGGGGTTCGTGGACATGATCTGGGGGTTCACCATCATGGTCGGCCTCACCGGCGCCATGCTGGTCATGGATTGGCGGCTGGCATTGCTCGTCATGGCCGTCCTGCCGGTGGTCTGGTGGGTGTCGATCAAGTTCCACCGCCGCATCCTCAAGAGCGCCCGCCTCGTGCGCAGCACCAACTCGGAGATCACCGGATCGTTCAACGAGTCGATCATGGGGGTGCTCACCAGCAAGACATTCGTCAGCCAGGACGCCAACGCCAGGCAGTTCGGCACGTTGACGAACCGGATGTACAAGGCTTCGGTACGCAACCTGGT
>JAGWBM010000115.1:10744-18465 GCA_021295895.1 Pseudomonadales bacterium | reverse complement strand
TCGGTGGCCGTCAACCTGACGCTGACGGTGGGCGGATCGTTCGTCTACCTGGGACTCATCGGTGCCGGCACGGTGGTTGCCTTCACGTTGCTCGCCCGCAACTTCTTCTGGCCGGCCGAGATCATGTCGTCGTGGTTCATCGAACTGCAGATGGCCCAGGCAGCCGCCGAACGCGTGCTCTCCGTGATCGACGAAGACCCGGAAATCCAGGACTCGGCGAGCGTCCTTCGCGCGCTTGCGGCCGCCGACGAATCCACGGACTCTCGGCTGGGACGGTTCGCCGCGGACGGCGGCCACGCGCGCATTCAACGGATCGAACTCAAGGGTGTCGGCTTCGCCTACGATCCGGAGCAACCCGTGCTCCGGGACATCGATCTCGTCGCCGAACGGGGCGATACCATCGCCATCGTCGGACCCACCGGCGGCGGCAAGAGCACGCTGGTCAACGTCATCTGCCGGTTCTACGAACCGACCGCCGGGCAGGTGCTGATCGACGGCACCGACTACCGCAACCGGAGCCTGCACTGGCTGCAGTCGAATCTCGGCATGGTCCTGCAGGACGCCCACGTATTCAGTGGATCGATCCGCGAGAACATCCGCTACGGCCGATTGAACGCCACCGACGCCGAGGTGGAACACGCTGCGCGACTTGCCGATGCCCACGGCTTCATTTCGGCCCTGGACCAGGGCTACGACACGCCGGCGGGCGAAGGCGGCAGTCGCCTGTCGGCCGGTCAGAAGCAACTGGTGTCGCTGGCCCGCGCGATCCTCGCCGACCCGCAACTCCTGGTCATGGACGAGGCGACCTCGTCGGTGGACACCGAAACCGAACTCGCCATTCAGCATGCGTTGGCGGAGATCTTCAAAGGCCGCATCAGCTTCGTGATCGCCCACCGGCTGTCGACGATCCGGAACGCGACACGCATCCTGGTGGTCGACGACGGCCGCATCGTCGAGTCGGGTGACCACCGCGAACTGATGGCGGCGGACGGCCGCTACGCGGCACTCTACAGGCAGCAGGGATTGAACGAGGCCACGCGGGTGTGGAGCGGGGTCGCCGCGGCGAGCGATTGATCGCGACGTGATAGTCCGGCCCCAAACACTTCAATACGATGTTGGGGAATCATCAATTGGATGGTATCCTTCCCACTTGCTTCTACCCGGATACAAATCGATGCCAGAGCAGCTGTCGCGAGATCCCAAAGGGCGTCCAACACCGATCCCTCCGGTCGGCATGGAGAGCATCGACGTGTCGCCCCTGGCCTTGGTCGACCAATCGGCGTTCATTCGCACCGTACGCCTTGGCCTGCCCGGCAAGGTCGTTAGACAGGCCGTTGGCGTCCTCGGCCACCGGGAGCTATTCGTTCGTTTGCTCGGGACGACCGCGGGAAACCTGAATCGATACTACCGTCGCAAGACCCTGGGACAAGCACAATCCGAGGCGATGCTCGACACCCTCCGGTTGGTGTCGCATGCGGCTTCTACGTTCGGCGATCTGGAACGCGCCAGCGAGTGGCTCGATACGGCGCTTCCCGGGTTGGGTGGCCGACGCCCAATCGACCTTTGCGACACCTTCGAGGGGCGCGGGCTCGTGCGCAACGCTATTCGCAGGATCGAATACGGCGAATTTCCCTGATGCGTCTGTTTCGCATCAGCAGCCTTCGGCACCTCGACGACCTATCCGGACTCGGTGCCAGCTACCAAGGCGGTGGCCGCTGGAACGAACCCGGTGTTCCGGCGCTCCACTTCGCACAGACGGCAAGCCTCGCAATGCTCGAGATGGCCAACTACCTCCCCTCTCCGCGGTTGGTGCCCGCCAACTACCGTCTGGGCGTCTTCGAGGTCGACGACGACATCCCCATGGATCACTGGACACTCGGTGAAATGCCCGCCGACTGGCGCGACTTTCCGTATCCGAAGTCCACGCAACGGCTCGGTACCGATTGGCTGATCCATGGCCAAGGCCCTTTGCTTGCCGTTCCAAGTACCGTCGTCCCGAGCGGCTTGGAAAACACCGTACTCGCAAGCCCTTCGCGTCTGGGGCCGGAAACGATCCAACTTCGCGCCGCAGAGGCGGACATCTTCAGTCCACGCACGTTCGCAAACATCCGTCCTGGGGACCCCGCGTGACGTACGGCGTTCCATCAGATCGCGTGCGATGGTAGCGTACGCGGCTCGACCTCCCACAACGGACGGACTCATGCACACCAATGAATCCTCCCGCACACACGGGCTTGCGACGTGTGCTTTCGCGTTTGCGATCTTCGCCACTCAAGTAGGAGGTGCGGAAGCCGCCGAGTCACCCGACGAGAACGAAACCCAAAGTGTCACTGCATCCGCGACCATCAAGCACTGCGACTCGCAGCAGCCGATCGGCCGCGCTCGATTGACCGAACGCGCCTCCGAGGAGGGGGTGAAGGTCGTTGAAGTGGAGATCGGAATCAGGGGCTTGACCGAGGGCAAACACGCAGTACACATCCACGAGACCGGACAGTGCGAGCCGTGTTCGGCCGCCAAGGGGCATTTCGATCCCGGCCCCAACAGCAATTCGAGCCCCGACGGCAATCATCCGTTCCACGCGGGCGACCTCGTGAACATCGACATCAACGACCTGTCGGGTGACCTCGGGGAGGAAGATGGAACACCGTTGGGGAGCGGAAGACTGCGGACCCTGACGACCCGGATCACGCTTTCCGACGGCCCGCTTTCCCTGTTCGATGCGGACGGCAGCGCGTTCATCATCCACGTCGACCCGGACTCCTACTGCCCCGGCGGCGAGGAAGCAGGTTGTGCCGGCGGCGCAAGGGCCGCCTGCGGCGTGATCGTCAAGGACGGATCGTAGGGAACGCCTTTGGCCCGGATGATGCTATTGTCGAGGCAAGCACGCGTTTCATCGGACATCGGATTCGACGAGCCCATGAGCGGAATCGACGGAACTTCAGTGGAGATCGGACCAAGACCGCGCGAGGAGGGGGAACGCCGCTATGGCGCACGTTGGCGGGTTGGCGCGCGCAGAGTGCTGGGGACTTTGCTGGCGCTGAATTTCGCCCTCGTTTGGGCCGCACCGGTGATCATTCAGGGCCAGAGTTTCAGGCGTGGGCTCGACCGTATTGTGCGTCGGGCGTACGGGGTTGTCGACGGCTCGGCCGCGTTGCGGCGTTTCGCCGCCAGATTCGTTTACCGTCGGGACATTCATGTGGACTATTTCGCTGCGGCAGTCCTATTGATCATCAGCATGATCGTGATTCTCTCAGCCCTGTTCGCCTGGCAGATCACGTTCGGGTCGTTGCCATGGTGGCTGGTTGCCCTGTATTACTTTGTCTGGGTGGGTCCGGGGGGACGCGGCATGGCGACGGCATGGACCCTCGCGCACCGCGAGGGCCACCTGTCGGGTGGCAGGATGTACCGCCCGTGGCTTGGCGAGCGCGTCGGAAACTGTTTCGAGAACTGGTTGGGCGTCTTCTACGGGATTGTGCCGTACAGTTTCTCGACGGCCCACATTCTGAGGTGACCCCATTTACATGTGGGATATAGACCGCACACGTTTAGGCGACCTGATGCTCTACCAGTGGCGGTTCCTCCTTTTCATGACAGGGATCTCCAGTCTGATCGAGTTACGTCGGGAATCGGGCGTTCACCCCGCGGTGGACCGGGCGCGAGCGAGGCTGGGCCGCGGGATGGCGATCTACTGGATCTGCGTGCCGACCGGCATCCTTGCGCTCTTGATCGTCACGGGGTCCAGCGTGGAGGCGGCGCTGCTGTTTCTATTCCTAGTCTACCTACAGCCTCTCTTTGCGATGTCGACTTTTCTGTCGATCATCAATATCGGGCAGCACGGATTCTTCGAGTTCGACGCTGCGGGCCGCCATGTGAAGCACGTCACCTCGACGACCATCGTCGATGGCCCGGACGACTCGTTTGGCGAGGACTATCACGTTGCGCACCATTACTTTCCCGGCGTCGACCACGACGGATTTTCAGAACATGTGGCTCGCGAGCGTCCAGCGTGGGCGCACTGCAACGGGACCGTCTTTGAGAACACGACGTTCTTCGAGATTGCGATCATGATGGTTCGGGGCCAGTTCGACCGGTTGATCCGCGACCACTATGTCGACTTCAGCGGCGAGCGAACCGTGGAGGAGCACGGAGAGAGATGAGCTACGAACACTACGAGTTCGTCTATCTCCCGGGGCTGAGGAACCGCGTCCGCGAACTGGTGAAGGGGGGCACCTGCGAGGATGAGAACCGGGCGTACGTCTATCAATCGCACCACAGCTTGCAGTGACTCAGCGGCACAATGCCATCAACGTGCTGATTTAACAGTGTTTTCCGCACCCGCTTGGGCGAAGCCGATTGCGCCGTACGGCGTCTCATCTTGCTCCCCGGCGAGCAAGTCGCGCACGAGTTCGCGAATGTCACCGTCCGGTTTGAGTGCGACACCGCTCCTTGCCAACACGGCTAGCACGAAGTCAAGCAAGATCTCGTCGTCGCCAAGTGTCTCCGCATCCACGGCCGGCAGGTCCGGGTAGCCGGCAAGTACCGCCCCGGCATACACACCGCGACCGACTCGCTCGAAAGAGCCATCCTCGGCGAATACCTTGACGCCCGCCAAGCCGCAGCTTGGCGAGCGGTCGGCGAAGACGTAGCCGTGAACCTCGTCCAGCGTGGACGCGACCTCACGGGCGTATTGCCCGAGGCGGTCCGTGTAGTCGCGAGCCGGATCGTCAACCGCGACTACGCGCGGCGCAGACGCCTCACCGACAAGTTGTATCGGATCCCGGGGCACGCCCATGCCGACGCCCACTTCCGGACAGATGCCAACCAACGTGAAGAGCCTCTCTAGCCGTTGTCGCGGCCACGTGTCGCCGTTGTGTTCACCGTTCCAACGCACGGGACGCCCGAGCAGGCACTCGCTCACCGCGACACGAGTCGACCGCCCCGTCAACAACGACCGGAGATCATCCGATCCCAACGAGGAACTCCCACACCGAATCGGCGCCGCGGCCCGCCACCCGTCTGCCGAGTCGCTCCTGCCAATGGGTCTCGCGACCGTATTCGTCGCGCCACGCCCAAAGCCGTCGGGTGAAGTGGTGCAGACTGTGCTCGTGGGTGAATCCCATGGCGCCATGCACCTGGTGGGCGATCTCGGCGACGATCCCGGCGGCCTCACCAACGCGTGTTTTCGCGGCCCCCACGGCGTCACCGAAGTTCGGCGATGCGGCCGACATGATCGCGCCATCGCAGGCGCAACGCGCGGCGGCCACCTCCCCCGCCAGGATCGCCAGGTTGTGCTGAACCGCTTGAAACTTGGCGATGGGCCGGCCGAACTGCTCGCGTTCGGTGGCGTAGTCGATGGCCATCGCAAGTATCCGGTCGAGCGCACCCGCCATGAGCGCCGCACGGGACAGCGCCATGCGTTCGTAGAACCGCGCCGGAAGATCCACTCGACGTGGGTCGCGCAACTTGATCCGATCCCGGCTCTCGCCAGCAAGATTGGCACCCTCGGTGACGTCGAAATCGCCACTGATTTCACCTTCCACCGTCAACACCCGGTCGGCCGCGCGACCCCACGGCGCAACACCGTCGACCGCGATGGTGGTCAGGCCGGCCTCGTCCAGCGACGAATTGGCGACCAACACCTCGGCCAACGGCAGCGGCACGGCGTGTCGCCCGGCGACTTTCAGCAACTCGTACAGGTCGCCGTCTTCGGTGCCGGACCCGGGGCTTCCGACGAGATGCAGGCCAGCCTCCCGAACGACGTCCCAGAGTGCGTCCGGAAACTCGCCGCCCTCCGCCGCATCGAGAACCCCTCGATCAACGTGATCCGAGAATATTCGCTCGGCCGTGTCCGCAATCAAGCCGTTCATCAACGCAACCCCAAGCCGCGGGCGATCACGCCGCGCAGGATCTCCCGAGTGCCACCACGCAGCGTGAACGACGGCGAGTGCAACAGCGTCTGACGCAGGCAGCGCTCGAGACGGGCGTGACCCGGCGGGGCCTGCAGGCGCACAAGCTCGCCCAGCAGTTTCTCGAAGTCGTTGCCGAGCGACTTGACCAGCGCCGACTCAACCACGGGGCTGCCGCCCTTCTGCAGCATGCCGGCAACGGAGATGGACATACGCCGCAGCGTCATGAGGTGACTGGCCAACCGGCCGATCAGCGCCGCTTCACCGGCTGACGGTTCGTTGCCGAGGGCGCGTACGAATTCGACAAACACCCGAAACGCCGACAGGAACCGTTCCGGTCCGCTGCGTTCATACCCCAGTTCGCTGGTCACCTGGGTCCAGCCGTTGCCGGGTTCGCCGACAACGTCGTCATCACCGACGAAGCAGTCCTCGAACACGACTTCGTTGAAATCCTCGCCGCCCGCGAGGTTCTTGATCGGCCGCACGGTCACGCCTTCGCCGTGAAGGTCGATGAGCAGTTGCGACAACCCCGCATGGCGGTTTTCCGAAGGCGGTTCGGTGCGAACCAAGGTGATGATGTAGTGGTTCCGGTGGGCGTCGGTGGTCCAGATCTTGGTGCCGTTCACAACCCAACCATCCGAGACCCTTTCGGCGCGGGTGCGAACCGAGGCGAGATCGGAGCCGGCGTTCGGTTCACTCATGCCGATCGAGAAGAAGCACTCGCCCCCGGCGATCCGGGGCAGATAGCGCCGACACTGATCTTCGGTGCCGTAGTTGAGCAGCAAGGGGCCGCTCTGACGATCGGCGATCCAGTGCGCGCTCACCGGCGCCCCGGCGGCCAGCAACTCCTCGGTCACCACGTAGCGCTCGAAGAACGTGCGTTCACCGCCGCCGAAGCGCTTCGGCCAGGTCATTCCGATCCAGCCGCGCTCCCCGAGCCTGCCCGAGAAGTCCGGGCTATGGCCCTCGTTGAAATCGGAGTTGGGCCAGTAGTCCGGCGGGAGTTCCCGGGCGACGAATTCGCGCACCTCGGCCCGTAGCGCTTCGGCCTCGTGTGGCAAACGGGTCGGTTCGAACTGAAGACCGGCGAACATGCGGCTCAAATCAAGTCTGCGCGAACGCGAAGTCTGCCCACGCACGGTACTCGTGGCAACGCGGGGTCGTTGGCGTCGAGCCATCCTGGCAACCATGAAATCTCGGCGTTGGCCACCGAGATTCCATGGTCAATCGGCCAACGTCCATCGCCACTCAATTGGGCCAATAGACCACCCGGTACTGGTAGCCGATGACCCCGACGACGGCCACGACGATCAAGGCGACCAGGGGCGACCAGGGACGACCAGGGGCGACCAGGGGCGACCTGGGATAGGTAGAGCTTCTTCACGATCAACCCCTCGGCACGCCGTCGTCAGGGCGCGCCAAGGCTCGCTGGATCTCGTGTGCCACGAGCCATAGCCGGTCCTGGCCCCAAACCCGAAGACGCGTCTCTCCGGCAGCATCGAGCAGCCGGAAACTGGGCACGCCCCAAAGTTCGAAGTCGTACATCGCCTGTCGATTCGCCTCGATTTCATCCCGCCAGGCGTGGTCGTTCCATCCATCCTTGCCGACAATGGATTGGGCATCCGCCCATGGGAGCCCCGCTGCTTCGACCACGTGGCGCAAACCCGCGTCGGTATTGGTGTTTACGCCCTCCCGGAAAGCCGCGCGCATGAAGGCACTCAGGAGTTCGACGCCCCGGCCTTCCGAGACGGCCCAGGGGTAGAGGGAATAGCAGCGTTCCACCGGATTGCCGACGGGTTCGTAGTAGTTGCCCCA
>JAGWBM010000115.1:10320-10706 GCA_021295895.1 Pseudomonadales bacterium | reverse complement strand
CCCTTGGTCCGCGTCACCGGTACACCGCGCATCACCATGGGCAGAACCGGGCGAACCGCCAGCCGAACGCCGGTTGTGCGTGCAAGTTCCACCGCGACGTCGAACGACAAGGCCGTGTACGGACTGCGCACCGACGGATAGATCTCCAACGTTATCGAGGCGTCGTCGCGGTGCGGGCCGTTCACGATCGGCGGTCGAGCGCTCAAGACCTCCCCGTCGCCATGACATGCGCCCAGTTCGATCAGCCGATTCTCCAGGTGGTAGAGGCGGTCGACGCCCCAGTACCACTCCTTGCCGTAGTGGAACATCGCGCCCGAGTAGTGGCCAAGGTCAGCCCGACGCCTCTCGCCCGATGAGAGGATCGACGCCGCGTCGACGACGGGAGG
>JAGWBM010000115.1:5335-10282 GCA_021295895.1 Pseudomonadales bacterium | reverse complement strand
CGGGGTGCCGCATCGACGAATGCACTCGAATCGGTCACGACCCCCGCCAGGATGCGCGTGGCCAGATCCACAAGTTCCCGGTCCGGCGGTTCCGCGCCCCCGGGAAACTTGAGGCCGTAGTGCGGGCCGATCCTGGCCGCGTCGTAGCGGGACAGGCCGAGCAGGAAGTCGGGCTCCGGCGCGTTCGGACCGCTGGGCGGCGGTACGAGGTGACACACGAGTCGAGCGTGGTAGCGTTCGACGAACGCGCCGAGCAACTGGGCGGCGAGGTGGCTATAGCCATCGTTCACCTGGTGGAAGTACTCGACCACATGCGCCGCCCCCGTCCTTCGTCGCTTCGCTTCGAGCTTGGCGCGCCGCGCCGCGATCCGATCGGGATCGGCCGCACGGGCAAGCACCTTGGACATGACCCACCGCAACGGCGGCGAGGGGTTCGCCATCTCGCCACCGGATGTCGGGTTAGCCATCTGTCGTTCTCCTCGCACCATCGATCACGGCGAGGGCAGGCGGTGGCCAGCCGGCGAAATGGGTCAATTCAGGTCCCCGTCACGTGGATCGCTGTGCTGTCGGCCGGCAGCTTGAACTCGGTTCCGTCGCGGGTGAGGACAGTGCCATCCGGAAGATCGTGCCGATAGATCCGCTCCATCAGGTAGTTCCGAGGCGGTGGCACAAAGTGATATACGCCGAGCATGCGCACGCCGGTTCGTTCGGCAAGGGGACCCAGTTCGACGGCATGGGCATGGTAGGTGGGGATGTCCGCGAAGATCTTGGCTTGGCGAGACGCTCCCGCCTCGATCGCGGCGGCTTCCAAGGTCCGAACGATCCGCTTCGACAACACGTCGTGCAACAGAAGATCGGCACCGCGCGCCGCGGCTTCGAGGCTGTCCGTCACGACGGTGTCCCCACTGATGACCACCGAGCGGCCGCGGTAGTCGAAACGGTAACCGAACGCCGGCGTGATCGGCTCGTGGTTGACGGCAAACGCGGTGATCGTCAGGCCGTTGTCTTCGACGACGACCCCTGGTTCGACGGTTTCGGCGTGCATCACACCCAATTCCGGGCGCAGAAGTTGGACACCGTGATGGGCAACCCGGAACCCCCGATCCAAGGCGAGAACCTCGTTGAACCCGTCGACTACCCTCTCAACGCCCGCCGGGCCGAGGATTCGCAGCGGCTCACGCCGTCCCATCACCCACGACGTCAGGTTCATATCGGGAATCCCGGTGATGTGGTCGGTGTGCAGGTGCGTGAGGAGGATGGCGCGCATGTGGGCCGTCGGTTGACCGTGCAACTGCATCGTCGCCTGCGAACCGGCACCCGCGTCGACGAGGTAGAGCGACTCCCCCGCGGTGATCGCAACGCACGCCTGCGCTCGACCCGGAAGCGGGGAGCCAGAGCCGCAGACGAATACGCGCAGGCCGTCGTATTCGGCCGGGGCCACGCTATCGAAAATCCCCGCCACGGCGCGCTCGAGGGCCAGGTCTTGGCCGTGGCGCGTACCCAGAACGTAGATCGCGCCAACCGCCGCGACGAGTACCAAGCCGACGATCACGACGCCAAGACGCGCTGGTTTGCCCACCCCGCGCCTCCTCCAAAACGACTTCCGACGATACTACGCGGTCGGCGGTCGCTATAGGAACCAGAGCGACAGTGCGGGGACGTACGTGATGATCAATAGCGCGATCAGCAGCACGACCATGAACGGCAGGCACGCCGCGTAGAGCTCGAGAACGGGCCGATCGAACCGGTAGCTCGCGATGAACAGATTCATGCCGATCGGTGGCGTGAAGTAGCCGATCTGGAGATTGGCCAGGAAGATGATGCCGAGGTGGACCGGGTGGATGCCGTAGCCCACCGCGACCGGCAGCAGCAGCGGCACCATGATGATGATGGCAGAGAAGATGTCCAGGATCGCGCCGAGCACCAGCAGCAGGATGTTGAGCAGGATGAGGAACGTCAGCGCGCTGGTGACATGCTCCTGCATGAAGGCAAACAGCCGCTGCGGAACATCGGCACCGATGAGGAAATCGGTGAAGGCCAATGCAACACCAAGAATCAACAAGATACTACCAACCATGACCATGGAATCTCGGACAACGTCCGGCAGTGCCCGTAGCGAGACCTCCCGGTAGAGGCCCACCTCGACGATCAGGACGTACAGCGCGGTCATCGCCGCCGCCTCGGAAATGGCAAAGTAGCCGGAGTAGATTCCGCCGAGCACGACGAACGGCAGGGGTATCTCCCACCGGGCAGCCTTCACGGCTCGCCAAAGTTCCGCGGAGTCGAAGGTGGTCCGGGGCACGCCTTCGGTGCGATCGATCGACCAGGCCGAGGACAGATCCGCCAAGCGCCCGGTCGACAGCGCCCGCCAAAACGTTCCGCCCTCGAAGCCGACACGCCGACCGCCGCCGTAGCGCCAAACCGTCCAAGCGGCCAATAGGCCCACCATCACCAACACGGGGCCGATGCCGGCAAGGAACAGTTGCTGGATCGTGAACGTCTCGCCGACAGCCATCTGCTGGGCGATCACCCCGTAGAGGATCAGCGGAACCGCGGGCACGATGAGCACGCCCAGGCTGCCGGACGCCGTCACGAGGCCCAGGCTGAAACGCTCTCCGTAGCCGCTTGACTTGAGCATGGGCAAGAGCAGCGCCCCCAAGGCCACGATGGTAACGCCTGATGCGCCGGTCAGCGCCGTGAACAGCGCACAAGCGACGAAACCGACGACCGCCAGACCGGCCGGCATCCACCCGAACAGGGCACGGGTGAGATCCATCAGGCGTTCGGAGGACTTGGCCGCCGCCATCAGGTAGCCGGCAAAGGTGAAGAACGGCAGCGCCAGCAGCAGCGGCTTGTCGGTCATGCCGTAGATGTTGATGGCGACGAGGCTAAGATCCTCGCCCCCGGCAAGAAAGCCGAGCATCGCGGCTGCGAGTACGATCGCGAATAGCGGCGCCCCGAGCAGTGCCATCAGCACGACGACCGCGATCCCGACCCAGATCATGCTTGATCGTCGGGGTTCGGCCAAATGGCATGGCCGATGTAGCGGATCGCGATGACGACGGCTGCCACCGGAATGACGGTCTCGCACACCCATGCGGGTACGACGCCGAATCCCGGGGTGCCGTCCAGGAAGTCCCAACGAATGAACTCGATGGAATACCAACCCAGCGCCCCACACAGCACCGCGGTGAACAAAGCCGTGGTACGGGTCGCCAAGGTCCGAAATTTCGGACTGGCCAAGCGCGACACCAGGTCGATTCGAATGTGGCTGTCCGTTCCGGCGGCCGCGGTCGCGCCGAGCATGGTGATCCACAGTACGGCGACCTGCACGAGGTCCTCACCCCACACGAGGCCGGTACCGAACGCGTTGCGCGCGACAATCTGAAATACGGCAACGCCGATCATCACCAGCAACAGAACGGCGAGTAGGAGGGTCTCCGCGAAGCGCAAGCCCCGCTGCAGACGGCGTGGCATGGCTACCGGCCGGCGAGACCCGGTTCGGGGACGGTTCGGACCGCCTGGGCGGACCTCGTTGCGTCAAGCACCTTCATCAAGGTGCCGTGCATGCGCTTGCTGACGATGCCCTCGTCGATCCAGAGTTGAGTCGCTAGCAGCGCCGTGCTGCGCCACTCCGCCACTTCCTCCTCGGTCGGACTCAGGAATTGCAGCCCTTGTTTCTCGAGAGCCTGCCAGGCCGCGCTGTGGTCGGCGCGATTCAAGCGATCCACTTCGGCGATTCCCGCGCCCATGGTCCTCTTCAAGGTCGCAACGTCGGCATCGGCAATACCCTGGAGGCTACGGTCCGACACGACGACTAGGCTGTAGATGTACATGAACGGTAGATCGAGAACGTACCTGAGCTTGGTATGCCAAGACAGCGGCAAGACGGCCACGGGCGGTGCCGCCACGGTGTCGATCAAGTCCGTCTGCAAGCCCGTCAGGACCTCGGCAAGACTCAACGGGATCGGCTGGATGCGGAAGGCGGCCAAGGCACGCTCGGCCGGCCGGTCACCTTTCGGCGACCAAACCTTGAGTCGCCGCGCGCCGGCGATCGAACGCACCTCTTTCGTACTCATGGCGTAGGCCATACCGATCTCGGCGATGCCCAAGGCCACGAATCCGGCGTCCGCGAGGCCCTCGACCAGCAACGGGTCCATGGCCTCGCGTACGGCGTCCACCTCGTCCAAGTTCTCGAACACCATCGGCAGGTTGTAGATCTGGGCATCCGCAAACAGTCTGTTCAACACGCCGGTTTGCACGATCCCACCATCGAGTTGGCGAACTCGGATGCGGCGCAATACCTGTTGGTCGTCGCCGCGGACGCCGCCGGGGTAGTACTTGATCTTGACCCGACCCTCGGTTGCCGCGGCGACATCGGCGCCGGCTTGGCGCAGCACCCTCATCCAGGATGACCCATCCGGAGCGGTGGTCGCGATCTTGAGAGTCGCTGCCATCGCCGACGGCGCACCAACGACCAACGCCGCGAACGCCAGGGCCGTTGCGACGCCGCGCCATCGCCGGCAAGGATCAGAAGTAGTCGTCGGCGGAATCCAGTAGGGCACGTGCCTGCTCCTTAGCAATCGTGTTCATCAGGGTAAGCCCGGGTGCCGCGGGTTCTGCCGCCAACACCTCGTTCAGCAAGGCGTCGTGGAGTTCGCGGTCGAACAACAACCGGGCGTATTGCTCGGCGAAAAACACCTTGGCCATCAGGTGCCGGCCGCCGGTGAGTTCGATGACGCGCTCGAAATGCGCGCGTCCAATATCCGGATGTCCGCCCGACGACGGCGGGATCAACGTCTCGAACACCCCCATGTAGAGGTGAGGTCCCCCGTGGTCGTGGGTCTCGTGGAGTTCGACCACCCGGGTCATGATCGGTTTCACCCGGGCCAGGTCGGCGATCGCGTTCCAGTCATGCGCATGCGCCTGGATCCAACCCGCCCACGC
>JAGWBM010000115.1:0-5328 GCA_021295895.1 Pseudomonadales bacterium | reverse complement strand
GTGGTTCGAGGGTGGAAGCGTACCGAGCCAGATCGTCGAAGCTCATGGTCCGCGCATCGCACAACCAGTCGATGTCGATACACGCCGCGCGACGGGCAAAGTCGAATGCCTTGGTGGCGAATGCCTGGCGCCGAGCTTCATCCGCCACGAACGCGGTTGCATAGGCTCCGTTCAAGGTAGCGGCACCGCGCAGCAGGTTCGGGTTGTCCGGATCGCCGCGCAGCAAGGCATCCAGCATGAGCAGATACGCGGGCGCGCCATCGCGGACGGTCGCCGGATCGTCGCTGTCGAGAATCGCGTCCGCCAGATCGTCGACCAGACCGCCGGTCACGTTCCCGATAAGCGACGCACACCCGGCGAGCAACAAGGCGACCGCCGCCATGGCGACGGAGCGAGTTCTCGGAGTCATCGCGCCAGTATAGCCACGCCCTTCGCAGAAAACGTGACATCAAAGTGGAAACAATGGCGAGAAACGAGGAAGCTGTGGTGCGCTCCCATGGAACACGCCCGCGACTTGTTGAACTGCACGGCAATACCGATCGTAGGCGACCCTAACGCGCCCGCAAGGGCGGTCGCCCGTGCCGAGGCAGGCAAGGCGTCAGTCCGTTGTCGCGAGAATGTCGACGGTGCCCGTCGTGTTGCGCAAGCATTCTCGCAACGCGCCCAAAAGCGCGGGACGGGACAACGCCGCTAGGGCGCGCCCTCGCCGTCTGGCCCCAGCCCCCCAGGGCTTCGTGCCGCGGCCGCGGCGCAGACTCCTCGGCCCGTCCCCTACGAATCCGCTTCCACAACGGCCCGGGTGGCCTCGAGAAGCTCGTCGAAGGGAGGTCGTGTCCGGTAGTCTTCGTGAGCGCGCTTGAGTCGCACCACGCCCGACGTGTCAACGAAGAGAATGCCTGGGAGCGCAACGCCGTACCCCGGGTGGCCCTCGCCGTACTGCTCGTTGCGAATGCCGAGCGCATTGATGTGCTTGGAGCCCTTGTCCGACAGTAGCGCGTAGCCGACGTCCCGTTCTTCGCCGAATTCCGCGAGATCCGTTGCGGCGTCGTAGGTCATGGCCGCGACCTTGACGCCGAGGGCTTCGAAGTCGTCCTGCCAGTCTTTCAGCTGAACCAGCTGAGCCTTGCAGAACGGTCACCAAACCGCACTGCGGCTGACCACCAGCAACAAGCCGTTCTCGCCGCGGAGACTGGCTAGATCGCGAAGGTTCCCGTCCCGGTCCTCGGCGGCAATCGAAGGAATGGTGTCGCCCACCGACGGTCCCCACCCATCCTGATACGCGTCCGAGCCATCGCTCCCCGTCGATGCCTCGCCTGCGGCAATGCCGGTCGCTGCAACCAAGCCAACCACCGCCATTGCGGCTGCCGCCGCGCGTTGAGTCCCCATGGTCATCCTCCGCGGAAAGTCCCATCATTATCCGCCGGTCGGTGCGGCCTGTCAGTACCCTACCGACAGTCGCGGATCTGCGCCCGTCGGACCCGGACACTTTGCTAAGATTTCCCGCCTTTGTACCCGTGCGGGCTAGAGGAGACGCTACGTCCCATGGCGAAGTTCAAGGCCGGTTGCGGCGATATCTACTTTGAGCACCGTGGCGCACGCGCCAACCCCCGAGTGCTCTTCGTGCATGGCTTGGGGTGCCAACTCGTGCAATGGCCTGATTCGTTGATCGACGGCATCGTCGATGCGGGTTTCTGCGCCGTCATGTTCGATAACCGCGATGTCGGCCTTTCGGAGGGACCGTCCGAGCCGGCACCTTCCGTGGAAGCGCTTCTCGCGGCGCGCGACAACCCATCGGGATTGACGCCTACCTACACGCTTTCGGACATGGCGGGGGATGTGGCCGCGCTGCTCGACCACCTCGGGCAAGGCGGGGCACATGTTGTCGGGCTGTCCATGGGAGGCATGATCAGCCAGAGGCTCGCCATCGAGCATCCCGAACGCGTCTACAGTCTCACGTCGATCATGTCGTCGACGGGCAATCCCGATCTGCCCGGTCCGCCCGACGAAGTGGTCGGCGCCCTGATCATGACGGTCGGGGGCGGCGATACCGAGACCATCATCGCGCAGAACATCCAGGCCGCGAAGGTCTTCGGCGGCCCGCACTACGACTCCGAAGTCCACGGGATCGGCCGTTTCGCCCGCATCGCCGTGGAACGCGCCTACAGGCCCGAAAGCGTTATGCGACAACTGGCGGCGATACTCACCGCCGAAGATCGGCGTGGGGATCTCGCCGGCCTCGATGTGCCGACCCTGGTCATTCATGGGAACGCCGACCCGCTGGTCCCCGTGGAGGCAGGCCGCGACACCGCCGCCGCCATACCCGGCGCCGAGTACCTCGAGATCGACAAGCTTGGGCACGATCTATCCGAACCGGTGATCGGGGATATGGTCGAGGCGATCACGTCCCATCTGCGGGCGGTGGAGGTAAGCCGTTGACGGCGTCCGCCTCGGCGGCGCCGCTTCGCGCCAGCCGGTCGAAATGATCCACATAGGCGCCATATCGGTCGCGGATCTCCCGCACGTAGCGGGTGACCTCGGTGCCGCGAACGTAGCCGTAGACCGATTCCCTCGCGTATTCGGGCTCGGCGAGCTTCAACATCGCCCGCTCGACGTTGTCGAACCATAGCGAGTCGTCAAGTCCCAGCCGACCAGCCAAACGACGACCGTCTCGGATATGCCCGGCACCCGCGTTGTACGCGCCAAGCGCGAACCAGAGTTGTTCACCCACCGGCAAATCCGGGAAACGCTCCCGGGTCCACGCCAAGTAGCGGATCCCCGCCGCGATGCCCACCTGCGGATCCGCGAGCTTCGCGGGATCAACTCCCAGTTCGGCGGCCGTGCGAGGCAGCACCTGGAGCAGGCCTTTGGCGCCCGCAAAGCTCACCCGATCCGGATCGAAACCGCTCTCCTGGTACATCTGGGCAATGACCAGGCGCCAGTCGAGGCCTGCCTGCTCCGCCAGGGGTTGGACGATCTGGTCGAACGGCGACAGCTCATGGCCCACTACCCGGTGCTCCTGCTGCCTCGCCATGCGCCGCTTGTTGACGAAGTATTTGCGGTAGAGCACGTTGAAGTTATAGCCGCGGTAGTTCTCGGCGATGAACGCGTCGAGGCGTTTCAAGAGTTCGGCATTGTCCGCCGCCACCGCCCAGCGGAGGCCTATTGCCGGCTCGAGCGCCGGTCCGAGGGATAGGCGGGGTTCGAAGGTCGCCTCGAGAGCGGCACGGTGGCCATCCACCAGCGTCACGTCGATGTCTCCCGCGACCACTGCATCCAGGATGCCCGTCGTCGAAAGCTCGGTGTAGTCCAGCCGGAAGTCCGCATCGTTCGCCATGGCTTTGAGCGTCACCGCGTAGCTCGTATGCGGGTTGACGGTAACCCGACGTCCCGCGAGGGCCGCCAAATCGGCAACGGGCGCGCCGGCTGTAACGAAGGTCTCGTGGATGTAGAGGTGAGGTCGCGTGAAGCGCATGTCCATCGCCTCGCGTTCGTCGGTCCGCACCAAGCTCGCGGCGATCAGGTCGCCTCGACCCATCCCGATCCACTCGAAGAGTTCGCCGAAGTCCGCCGCCACGACAACTTCCAACTCGAGGTCGTTGGCGCTTGCGAAGGAGTGGACGAGTTCGTACTCGAACCCCAGCAACTCGCCGCGCCATAGGTAGTAGGTCGTGGGCTGGTTCACCGTCAGCATTCGCAATCGTCCGGTGGCGAGGATCCGGTCCCAGTCCCGCACTTCGTCCACGTGGTCGTCGACGGTGTGGCGCTTGAGCAGGTACGCGTCGAGCGCTTCCTTCAGCGCGGGGTTGTCGAGCCGCAACGCCCAAGCGTGGTCGTGAACCTCCGGCAACTCGCGTAGCTTTTCGACGCGTTCGCTGGTCGCCACCACGACCCGTGCCGCCGCTTCGTCCATGATCGTGGCACCGAATGCGCCCTCCTCCAGCAACGTTTGAAATCCAATGGGGTCCGTCGCGGGAGGCACCGGAATGCGTTGTGCACCAGGATAGTGCCGAGCCAGGGAGTCCAGGTAAGCCGTCTGATCGGCGATTCCAAAGGCGCCGTCCGCATCGACCCCGATCACCCATTCGCGCGAGCGTGTCAGCGGCAACGAGAACGCCATGCGTTGCTTGCGCGACTCCGTGACGGTGATGTTGGCCACCGCGATGTCGGCGCGACCTTCCTCGAGGTGGCGGAACAACTCGTCCATGTCCGCCGCCCGTACCCACTCCACGTCGAGTTCGTGCTCGCGTGCGAAACGCTCGGCGAGGCGATGGTATTCCTCTGCGGAGAGACCCTGTGCGGGCAACGTGTCGAAACCGGTCCAGGCACGCCTCGCCAGGCGGATCGAACCGCGCTCGACGATCGTCGACCAGTCCGCGGTGGAGAGCGTTTCGGCAGGCACAACGGCTGGCTCGTCAGGCGTTTCCCGCCCGCATCCCGCCGCCAGCACGCCACACGTCGCGGCCACCAGCCACGTCGCGACCACCTCAAGACGCAACATCAATGCTCGTAAACCTCACCATCCGGCAGTTCTTCGGGGGGCAATTCCCACGACTCGGCTGCTTCCTCCCACGCTGCCAACTCGGACCTCAGCGACCAATCGCCGCGACCGTCGCGCCGGAACAGCAGGTAGTAGCCTCGGTCTCCGGCGCCGAAGATCTCGACGCAAAGTAGCGCGTCATCTCCCGCCAGGCCGACGCGCGACAGGGATACGACGGGCATCCCGCGCCGCGCGCGGATCGTCTCCGCATCCGCCTCGCTGGTGTCAATGAGCAGCCGCGCCGCGTGTCGGTCGAGGTCGAGCCCGACGGCGTCGTCGGTATTCGCCGCTCGATACGCGGCCCACGCGGGCGGCGGCACGGCCACCTTCGTCGCACGGCAATCGCTCGGTCGAGTGGCGACAACCACCTTGCCCATCTGGGCAAGGACCGAGTCTACCAGGACATCCACCACCTCCTGCTCGCGGGGCGGCGGGAGATCCTGCTGACAGCCGACCAGGAGCACAAGTAGTGCCCCGCAAAGACGCGACATGCCGTACCTCAAGCGGTCGTTCGTACCCCGACGGTCCCGTCGGCGATCAGCTCGTCGATCTTGTCCGCCGAATAGCCGATTTCCTCGAGCAGAGCGGTGGTGGCGCCGCCCATCGCACCGGTTCCCGGGTATTCGTCGCCCTTCGAGAAGCGAACCATCGGCCCGTTGCGGAAGTACTCGCCCCAGTCCGGGTGCACGGCCGGCACGCGCAGTTCCTCGATCCCGCAGTGCTCGTCTTCGAGCAGGAAGGCCGGGGGCTGCAGGCCATCGGCGCGGACGCAGCCGATGCCTCTCGTTGCG
>JAGWBM010000114.1 GCA_021295895.1 Pseudomonadales bacterium | reverse complement strand
TCCGGGCACTGGCCCAACGCGCCGGCCCGGGTGGGGGATGCATTGTCGGAGCGATGGTGATGGCTTCTGCATTGACGCTCGGCGGATGCGCCAACATCCAGTTCTATACCCAGGCCGTGACCGGGCAGGCGGCGCTGCTTTCCTCCCGACGGGATGCCCAGGCACTGATCGACGCGACAGACACGGATCCGGCATTGGTCCGACAACTCCAGCTCGTGTCGCGCCTGTTGCGCTTCGCCGAGGACGATTTGCAGCTGCCCGTCGACGGACGCTACCGCAGCTACGTCGAACTCGACGGCGTGCCGGTATGGAACGTCGTGGCGGCGCCGGAGTTCGCGATTCGCCCGTTGCCGCGCTGTTATCCACTGATCGGCTGTGCGGTGTACCGCGGCTACTTCAACCGGCGTGCCGCCGAGCGCGAAGCTCGCCGACTATCCGTCGAGCACGACGTCTACCTGTACCCGGTGACCGCGTACTCCACCCTCGGCTGGTTCGACGACCCGATCCTGTCTAGCTTCGTCTACTACGGCGAGGCGGCGCTTGCCGATCTGATCTTCCACGAACTGGCGCACAGCGTGGTTTACGTGCCGGGCGACTCGGGATTCAACGAGGGCTTCGCCAGTTTCGTCGGCAACGAAGGGGCAATCGCCTACCTCGAGGCGAACGGTCTCGATGCGGCGCAATACCGGGAGCGCCTTGAAGCCGCCAAGGCCTACGCCCAATTCCTGGGCGACTGGCGGGGTCGCTTGGCGGATCTCTACCGCGAGCCCATTTCCGACGCGGCGAAGCGCCTGCTGAAGGGCGAACTGTTCGTCGCGATGCGCGCCAGCTATGGAAGGAACCTCGAACGGCTGGGAGGCGGGCGGTACGACGCCACCATGGCGCGACCCTTGAACAACGCGCGTCTGGCCCTGGTGGGCACATACGAGGATTCCAAGCACAACTTCGAACGTCTGTTCGGCGAGGTCGGCGGCGATTGGCGGGCGTTCTATGCGGCCGTCGGAGATCTCGCGGCGTTGGCCGAAGGGAAGCGGTGGACGGTTAACGACGCTCCCAAGTGAAAGGTCCGAAGCATTTGGGCGTACCATGAGCACATCTCGATGGGGAGGTCGGCATGCGCGCGGCCAAGGTCTTGGTATTGGTCTCGTTCATCACCGCAGGCTGCGGCGATGAGGGCGACGCCGGTTCTTCGCCCCGGGGTGGGTTTGGCGGGCCGCCGCTGGTGGTTATCCATCAGGCAACGGTCCGCTCGATTGCGGACGTTGTCGAGGCGGTGGGCACGACCGAGGCCAACGAGTCGGTGACAATCACCGCGAAGGTCACCGACTCCATCCGCCACATCCGCTTCGAGGACGGCGGTTTCGTCCGGAAGGGCGATGTCCTCGTCGAACTCACCAACGAGGAGCAGACGGCGTTGCTCCAGGAAGCCGAAGCGGGCATGCACGACGCCCAGACCCAGTACGACCGGCTGAAGAACCTTCTCGACCAGCAGAGCATTCCAGTCTCCGACGTGGACGAGGCGCGGGCACGCCTGTCCGGCGCCCGGGCCCGCTACCAGGCGATCATCGCGCGCTTGGACGATCGTCTGATTCGCGCTCCCTTTACCGGCGTACTCGGGTTCCGGGAAGTGAGCGCCGGGACGCTGATCACCCCGGGTACGCCCATCACGACCTTGGACGACATTTCCGTCATCAAGCTCGATTTCGCGTTGCCCGAGGTGCACCTCGGCGTCGTTCACCCGGGCCTCTCGTTGACGGCCGAGAGTGCGGCGTTCCCCGACCGGTCCTTCGACGCCGCGGTCCGTACCGTCGGTTCGCGCGTCAACCCGGTCACCCGCGCGGTGCCCGTTCGCGCCCATATCGACAATGCGGACGCCCTCCTGCGGCCGGGGATGTTGATGACGGTGAGGCTGACGACCGCGAGCCGCGATGCACTGATGGTACCCGAGACCGCGTTGCTGCAGCGGGGCATGGAGACGTTCGTCTACACCGTGACGGACGGGCGCGCCACGATGACGATGATCGCTCTCGGCATCCGCCGGGATGGTTGGGCGGAGGCGCGGTCGGGCCTCGCGGCAGGCCAGAAAGTCGTCGCCGAAGGCATCATGAAGGTTCGCGACGGTGGCCCGGTGCGCCGTGCCGAACCGGTCGGGACGAGCCCCGGCGAGGCTGCCCCCGCGACCGGATCGGGTTGACGGCAAGCCATGTGGCTCTCCGACACATCCGTCAAGCGACCGGTATTCGCCACCGTCATCAGCCTGGGCCTGGTGGCCTTCGGCGTTCTTTCCTTCAATCTTCTGCCGCTGCGGGAGTATCCGGATGTCACCCCGCCGGTGATCTCCATCAGCACCTCCTATCCGGGCGCATCCTCTGATGTCGTGGAAAGCCGGGTGACCACGGTGATCGAGGATCAGATCAGCGGCATCGAGGGTGTCACGGCGATGCGCTCCTCGAGTAGCGACGGTAGTTCCCGCATCAACCTCGAGTTCGATCTCGCCCGGGACATCGACGACGCGGCGAACGATGTCCGTGACCGGGTCTCGCGGGTCGTCCGCTGGCTGCCGGAGGACGTGCGGCCGCCGGAGGTCCGCAAGCAGGACTCCGACGCGCGGCCGGCAATGTACATCAATGTCGTGAGCGACGAATTGAACCGGATGGAGCTCACCGACTATACCGAGCGCTACATCGCCGACCGTTTCGCGGCGATCCCGGGCGTCGCCGATGCGAGCGTCTTCGGGGCCCGCCCGGCAATGCGGATCTGGGTGGACCGGCTGGCGCTCGCGGCCCGGAACCTCACGGTCACCGACCTCGAGTCGGCGTTGCGCCGGGAGAACCTCGAACTGCCGGCCGGTCGCATCGAGACCGCCGACCGGGAACTCACCGTGCGTCTCGCGCGCGGCTACGAATCCGCGGAGGATTTCCGCGAACTGGTCATCGCCCGGGGTGCGGACGATCACCTGGTTCGGTTGGGCGAGGTCGCGACCGTGGAGATCGCGCCGCAGGATCATCGTTCGATCTACCGCGCCAATGGGTTGCCGACGGTCAGCATCGGCATCATCAAGCAGTCGACGGCGAACACCCTCGAGACGCTCGAACTGGTGAAGGTCGAGATTGCCAAGGTCAACGACGCGATCCCGGAGCACATGCGGATCACCACGGGGTCCGACGACTCGGTGTTCATCCGCGCCGCGATCAACTCGGTCTATCGCACGATTGCGATCACCACCGTGCTCGTGAGCCTGGTCATCCTGGTGTTCCTCGGGTCGTTCCGGACCATGGCGATACCGGTCGTGACGATCCCGGTGTGCCTGGTCTCGGCATTCATCGCCCTGGCGGCGTTCGGTTTCACCGTGAACCTGATCACCCTGTTGGCTCTTGTCTTGTCCATCGGCCTCGTGGTGGACGACGCCATCGTCGTGCTCGAGAACATCCATCGTCGAATCGAGGAGGGCGAGACGCCCCTGGTCGCCGCGTACAACGGGACCCGGCAGGTCGGTTTCGCCGTGATCGCGACAACCGCGGTGTTGGTGGCGGTGTTCACGCCGATCATGTTCCTCACCGACAACATCGGCGTCATCTTCGGCGAGTTGGCGGTGACCATCGCGGCCGCGGTGGTGTTCTCCAGTGTCCTCGCGCTGTCGCTGACGCCGGTGATGTGTTCGAAGTTCCTGCGCGCTTCGGGTCGCGAGAACCGTCTGACGCTGTGGATCGATGGCGGCTTCTCCCGGCTCAGACGGGGCTACATCGGTGCCTTGCGCGTACTCATCCGGCATCGATGGGTGGCGGTGCTGGCGGCAGCCGGCACCCTGGCGGCGGCCTACTACCTGTTCGATGTCGTGCCGCAGGAGTACGTCCCGGAGGAGGATCAGGGCGCGTTCATGGCGATGTTCTCGGGGCCGGAAGGCATGGGTATCGAACGCATGAAGCGCGAAGCCCTGAAACTCGAGGTGCCCGCCCGGCAGATGATCGACGAGGGTCTCGCCCAGGTCGTGGTCATGGCCGTCCCCGGTTGGGGCGGTAACGCGTCCAACAGCGGCGTGATCATGGTCGTCATGACCCCCTGGGAGGAACGCGAAATCAGCACCAAGGATGCCGCGGCCCGGGTCAACGCGGCGTGGCAGGAAATCCCCGACGTGCGGGCTTTTGCGTTCGTGCGCTCCGGCCTTTCCCGCATGGGCGGGGGGCAACCCGTCCAGTTCGTCCTCGGCGGCCCCGACTACGAGACCCTCGCCGAGTGGCGTGATCTGATTTTCGAACGTTCTCGCGAGTTTCCGGGTTTGCAGCGTGTCGACAGCGACCTGAAGGAGACCCGGCCGCAGGCCGTGGTGCGCATCGACAAGAATCGAGCCGCGGCCCTTGGCGTATCCGTCCAGAACATCGGCCGGACGTTGTCGACGATGATGAGCGAACAGCGCATCACCACCTACGTCAAGGATGGTGAAGAGTACGACGTCGTCCTCCAGGCCCGCGACGACCAGCGCGCGTCGGCCCAGGATCTATCGAACATCTATGTGCGGTCAGACGGCACCGGCGAACTGATCCCGTTGGCCAACCTGATCCAGGTTGACGAGCGCGCCGCGCCGGGCTCGCTGAACCGATACAACCGCTTGCGCGCCGTCACGATCACGGCAAGCCTCGCCCCGGGGGCCGCCCTGGGCGAAGCGCTGGAGTTCCTGGAGCGTGTCGTGCGCGAGTCGTTCCAGGACCAGGCCCGGGTCGACTACCAGGGCGAATCCCTGGAATACAAGGAGGCGAGCGGCAGCCTGGCACTTACCTTCGGCTTAGCGCTGCTCATCGTCTTCCTGGTCCTCGCGGCCCAGTTCGAGAGTTTCGTGCACCCGCTGGTGATTCTGGTCACGGTGCCGCTGGCGGTGGCGGGCGCGTTGCTCGGCCTCTACGTGACCGGTATGTCGATCAACATCTTCAGCCAGATCGGCATCATCATGCTGATCGGGATTGCCGCCAAGAACGGCGTCCTGATCGTCGAGTTCATCAACCAGATGCGCGATGCCGGTCGCTCCTTCGAGGATGCGATCATCGAGGCGGCCGGGATTCGGCTACGGCCGGTGGTCATGACGACGATCTCCACGGTGATGGGTTCCATCCCATTGATTCTCGCGACGGGCGCAGGTTCGGAGAGCCGTACCGTGCTTGGGGTCGTGGTCTTCTCCGGCGTGTCGCTCGCGACCTTCCTGACGCTGTTCATCGTGCCGTCGTTCTACGCCCTGCTCGCGCGCAGAACCGGATCACCGCAGTCGGGCATGCTGGCCCGGAAGGAGGCAACAGACTTGTAGGGCAACGCCAACGCGCCCGAGGAGCGGGACGGAGAGTGGGGACACACGCGTTTTCGTCCCAGACAGGACGGAGAGTGGGGACACACGCGTTTTCGTCCCACGCCCGTAGGATATCTGCCCGGAGAGTGGGGACACACGCGTTTTCGTCCCACGCCCGTAGGATATCTGCCCGGGCGACATCGAAATGGGCCGCCTGGGGGCACGGAGAGTGGGGACACACGCGTTTTCGTCCCACGCCAGTAGGATATCTGCCCGACATCGAAATGGGCCACCTGCGGTGCGTGCCGGGCTCGCAGCGCTGTCTCGGTCCCGCGCGGAACGTGTTGTCGCGGACACGACGGGTTCGGATTACCAGGCGGACGGGCGCAACGGCGGCCAGGGGAGGGATCGGGCGGCAAAGGGCGGACCCCGCCGCGCCGCCCGGCGTCAGGCGGGCAGGGGGGTCTCGCGAAGCTGCATGGCCCGGTCGGCAATCCACCGCCGCAGCGCGGCCTCGCTGCCGAAGGCGCGTTGCCGCTTGCGGAGGACCTTCGTCCGCGCCAGCCACCGCCTGACCCTGTCCGGGGAACTGGTGGAAGGCGCCTTCTCCGCCTCGACCATGGCGCGGACGAGTTCGATGTATTGCGCCAACGTGATGTGGGGGCGCGGTCGCCTAGGGGGACGCTCGCGCCGGTCCGCGGAGCCCGGCTCGTGCTCTGGCGACGTCTCGGACGGTTTTGTGCCGGACTCTGCGTCGCATCGATGGTCCGGGCCTTGATCCTTACGATCGTGGTCCGGCAGGCGTTCGGACGCGGCTTCCTGGGGGTCGGGCGTCTCCATTGACCCCACCGCAGGCGATCCAACCAGTCCGACTACATTTGGCGATGCGTCGGGTTCCGCCGGACGGCGGTCGAGGCCGGACAGGACGGGTCGCAGGTAGTCCTCCAGGGCTTCGACGCTGTTCTCAAGCAGCCGGTCGTGGATGGACGTCTCGCGGATCTCCGCGACGTGCTCCGCCAACTCTGCCCTCACCGGGTTGAGGTCGACGTACGCCATGGCGGCGATCAACGCCTCCTCGGTCAGCAGGGCGCCCGAGTAGAAGCGCTGCTCGAAGAAGTGGCCGGTGCAGTCGTCCTCGAGGTTCGCGCGCCGGGCGATGGGCTGC
>JAGWBM010000113.1:397-6486 GCA_021295895.1 Pseudomonadales bacterium | reverse complement strand
CAGCGGAAGGTGAAGCCGATGCCGACGAGGGAAGGCGTCATCTGCCCATCTCCCCGCAGATCCTGCTTGTGGCATTCGACGCACTGCTCGAGGTAGACCGCCTTGCCGCGTGCCGCCTGGGCTTCGGTATACACCCCGTCGCGCACGGACCGCGACGCCGGCTGTTTCTCCGAACCGAATCCCGCCGGCCAAGCGACCGCGACGAGGATGGCCGCGACGAACCAGGGGAGGCCGCGCACGTTACAACCGTCGGTAGCCGTAGCTGCCCTTGATCATCGTGTTCACGAAGCCGCCTTTCGACTCGGCGCGCATCAACTCGTCGAACGTGGCGGGCGGGACGTCGTGGTAGAGGTAGGCGTTGCCGGAACCGGCGAAGCGCAGGTAGAGCCTCCGCGTCGTCGGGTCGTATCCCACGGCGGCAATGCTGGACGACTCGACGCCGTGGATTGCCGGCAAGGCGTCGGCCTCGCGGTCGTCAGCCGCCGAAGACATCGCCGTCGAAGGCATCGACCGTGGCGAACGCAGCCACCGGATGGCGGCGCAGTCGCGTGAGTTGCTTGACGGGTTTGCCGATGGGGAGCATGGCGGCGAGCGCATGGTTCGCCGGGATGCCGAACAGCGCCTTGGCCTTCGCTTCCTCGGCAGCCAGGAACGTCGTCAGGGTACCGCCGAGCCCTTCGTTGCGCGCCGCCAGCAGGATGTTCCAGACGAAGGGATAGATGGAGGCGCCGGAGATGACGCCGATGCGCGGCAGGTGCTGGTCCATGGAAGCGACGACGGCGAGATCGACGGTCACCAGCAACAGCACGGGCGCATGGATCAGCCGGTCGATGAACCCCGGGGGAATCGCAACCGCGTCGATCTCGGCTTGGCCGACCGGGGACGGGGCGATGGTGTTCCACGGATTGGCGCCCGCCCGGACCTCCGCGAGATAGCGTTTGCAGGTCGGTTCCATCATCGGCCCGAGAGCGGCGCGCTTGGCGAGGTCGCGAACAACGATGACGTGCCAGCCCTGCCGGTTGCCGCCGCTGGGCGCGAAACGGGCGTTGTCGAGGATCCGATGGAGCACCTCGTCCGGCACCGGATCAGCCGTGAAGTCGCGTGCCGCGAAGGTGGCGCGCATGACATCGTAGAGTTCCAATGCATCAATCCCTTAGGTTTGCGGCGACACGGTCGGCGGCGGGGCTTCCTGGTCCGGGTACAACTCGTCCAACGGCACGGATTTTCCATCGTCGGCCACGATGCGGCAATGGAAACGTTTCAACCGGCGCGGCTCCGGCGCACCGCAGGAGTGTGCGATCACGCCGACCTCCTTGCGAATCGACTGGGCATAGCGCATGACGCGTTCCGCCTTGTCCACCGGGTCGAGGCCGCGCTGCAGCCTCGCATCGTGGGTGGTGACACCGGTCGGGCAGGTGTTCTTGTTGCATTGCAGCGCCTGGATGCAGCCCAGCGCGAACATGAAGCCCCGCGCCGAGGTCACGAAGTCCGCACCCGCGCAGAGCGCCCAGGCCACGGGCCCCGGGAGGATCATCTTGCCGCTCGCGATGACCTTGATGCGGTCGCGCAAACCGTGCCTCGTGAGCATGTCGACGACCATCGGCAGGCTCTCCTTGATCGGCAGGCCCATGTAGTCGATGAGGCTCATGGGCGCCGCGCCGGAACCGCCGTCGGCGCTGTCCACGGTGATGAAGTCCGGTGCCGACTCGATGCCGCGGCGGTGGATCTCGTCGCACAGGTCGTCGATCCAGCCGTAGGTGCCGATCACGGTCTTGAAACCGGTGGGCTTGCCGGTGACGCGCCGTACCCGGTCGATCATGTCGAGGAGATCCGATTCGGAGTTGATCTCCGGATGCCGGTTGGGGCTGATGGAGTCCTGGCCCACATCGATGAAGCGGATCGCGGCAACCTCTTCCGTCACCTTCTTCCCCGGCAGGATGCCCCCTTTGCCCGGTTTGGCCCCCTGCGAGAGCTTGATCTCGAACATCCGTACTTGCTCGTGCGCGGCGACCTCGCGCAGGCGTTCGTCCGACAGCGCCCCGGCAGGATCGCGGACGCCGTACTTGGCGGTGCCGAACTGAAACACGATGTCCGCGCCACCTTCGAGGTGCATGGGCGACAGTCCGCCCTCGCCGGTGTTCATCCACACGCCGGCCATGCGGGCGCCGTTGGATAGCGCGGTGACGGCTGGTCGGGAGATCGCCCCGTAGCTCATTGCCGAAATGTGGAACACCGAGGAGGTGGTGTACGGACTGCCGCAATAGGGGCCGATGATGACGTCGGTGGTGTCCACGGCGTCCTGTTCGAGGGTCGGATAGGGACAGTTCACGAAGATCACCGAGCCGACGGGGCGCATGTCCCGGGTGGAGCCGAACGCCACCATGGTGTCCTCGCCCTTCGCCGCCCGGTAGACCCAATTGCGCTCCGCCCGGTTGAACGGCATCTCCTCCCGGTCCATGGCGAAGAAGTACTGCCGGAAGAACTCGCCCAGTCGCTCGAACAAATAGCGGAACCGGCCAATGACCGGGAAATTGCGCCGCACCGCCTGCTTGGTCTGGGTGCGGTCGACTACGTAGAGCACGCCAACGACAAGCACGCCGGCACCGACAACCAGTACGAACAATTGGGCAAGGAACTCGAGCAGGTTGAACACGATGCGGTCTCCGTCGGGACAGATCGCCTACTACTTGGACCCTCCCGCCCAGGTGATTACTGCCTGCTTCTACCCCTTGATCACGTCGAAAGATACCACCACGTCGCGGGCTACCGCTTCCTCGAACTGCCTTGGCGTTATCCGCTGCCCCCGTTTGACGACAATCCCGTGGTACGGCGCATCGGCCGGGAACCGATCGAGCGTCTCCCGGAGCACCGACGACTTGCCCGCCGTGTCGTCCGGGCGGGCGTGGGCGCGGGCCGCGACGCGACGACCCGCCAACTGCAGCTCCACGTCCTGCGGTTCCAGGAAATTCGGCCACCAGCCGGTCTCGCGACCGGTGAGGCACACCACGCGCGTGTCGCCTTCGCGGAGGTAGCGCACGGGTGTCCAGCGTCGCCTACCCGTCTTGCGCCCCGTGAAGTAGACGACCATGAGGCTGCCGCTCGTCAGCCCGTGCAGCGGCGAGTTCAGGAGCAGCCGCATGACGCGGTTGATGAGAGGAAAGAACGGCTCCGGGATACGCACTACTTGAACTCCGCGATCAGCGCCGAGACCGACGCCTTGGCATCGCCGAACAGCATGCGCGTGTTGGTCCCGAAGAACAGCGGGTTGTCGACACCCGCAAAGCCCGAAGCCATCGAACGCTTGAGAACGAACGCCGTGCGCGCGTGGTCGACGTTGATGATCGGCATGCCGTAGATCGGGCTCGCCTCGTCGTCCCTGGCCGCCGGGTTCACGACGTCGTTGGCGCCGATGACGACGGCCACGTCCACATTCGGCATGCGCGGGTTGATGTCCTTCGCTTCGACGAGCTGATCGTACGGAACGTTCGCCTCGGCGAGCAGCACGTTCATATGCCCCGGCATGCGCCCCGCGACGGGGTGGATCGCGTAGCTGACCTCGCAGCCGTTCGCCTCCAGGAGTTCGCCGAGTTCCCGCACCACATGCTGAGCCTGGGCGACCGCCATGCCGTAGCCCGGCACGAAGGCGACGGAGGACGCGGCTTCGAGGATCAGGTAGGCGTCCTCCGCGACGATGGGTTTCACCTCCCCTTCCACCTTGGCGGCGGTCTTGACGGCGCCGAAGCCGCTGAACAGCACGTTCGCCAGCGACCGGTTCATGGCCTTGCACATGATGTTCGTGAGAACGATGCCGGCGGCGCCGACCAGGGATCCCGAGACGATCAGGATGTTGTTGTTGATGGCGAAGCCGGCCGCGCAGGCGGCAAGCCCCGAGTAGCTGTTCAGGAGCGAGATCACCACCGGCATGTCCGCCCCGCCGATGGGGATGACGGCCATGATGCCGAGCAGGAGCGCGAGTCCCAGGATGCCGTAGAAAAGATAGGAGTCCGGTGCGGGCGCGTGGGCGAAGAAGACGCCGCAGACGACCAGACCGCCCAGAATGGCCCCGTTGATGAGCCGTTGCGCCGCGAACACGACGGCACCGCTCGGCATGACGTCCGCGAGTTTCGCCCAGGCGATGATGCTGCCCGAAAACGTCACCCCGCCGATCATGACCGAGAGGAAAACCGTGACGGCGGTGAACGCGGTGACCGCGCCGATGCCGGCGTGGGCACCAGACAGTGCGGCCCAGCCGACGAGCAGGCTCGCGATGCCGCCGGAACCGTTGAACAGCGCAACCATTTCCGGCATGGAGGTCATGGCGACCAGACGGGAAGCCAACGCGCCGACCAAGGCACCCGCAGCGACGGCGATGGCTATCCAATGGAACTCGACGATGCCCTTCGAGAGCAGCGTCACGACGATCGCGATGAACATGCCTCCGGACGACAGCGCATTGCCCGACCGCGCCGTGGCGGGAGAGCCCAACATCCGCAGGCCGAAGATGAACATCACTGCGGCGACGATGTAGGCGAGGTTGACCCAAAGGCTGCTCATCTTTGGGCCGGTACGTCAGTCGGACTCATCGGGCTTTTTCTTGAACATGCCGAGCATTCGGTCGGTGACCAGGTAGCCGCCGACGACGTTGACCGTGGCGAAGAACACCGCAGCCGCGCCGAGCAGGGTGGCGAGCCAACTCGGGCCACCCGCACCGGCCGCCAACAACGCACCGACGATGGTGATACCGGAGATGGCGTTGGCGCCCGACATGAGCGGCGTGTGCAGGGTCGCCGGCACCTTCGAGATCAGCTCGAAGCCCAGGAATATCGCGAGGATCAGAATGAACGCGAGATAGACGGGAATCAGTTCCACTCGACACTCCATCTGACGCGCGTCGGAATACGCTGCGCTCGTCACCGCGACTAGGAAAAACGGAATCGGCGAGCGACTCTACTCAGCCCGTCAGTCGCCGGTGGCATAGCCTAATGCAAAGCGACGCGGGATTACACCGGCGAGGCGTCCCGGGGCGTCCCGGGGGTGTACGACATATCTTTGCTAGACGCGATCGTAGGGGCGAGGCTTGTCCTCGCCCGGGCCGGTTGGCGCGGGCGACGGCGCGTTGCTGCACAACGCGTTAGGGTCGCCGCTACGGTCCTCCAGATATTTGTCGTACACCCGCTTCCCGGTGTCCCGGGATGCACGACAAATCTTGGTGAACGTGATCGATTATCTCCTGGCTCCGTTCTCCTTGGTGACCGGTCGAATCCGGCCGCCGAATACCCACACCGATATGATCGCAAGCGGCACCAGCACCGCACCCCAGATGCCTCGATGATCCTCGGAATGAGTTCGGTGGTGATCAGCACGCCTGCGACGGCTGCGGCGCCGCCGACGCCGGCGAGCGAACCGACCGACTTGCCGGAAAAGAAGTCGCTCGGCAGCGTCTGAATGTTGCCGATCGCGGTCTGAAACCCGAACAGGATGACCGCGATAAGGAGTATGGCCGACACCGGCGTGGCTGCGGCTGCCGTCAAGAGCAGGGCCGGCAGCATGATGACCCCGCCCAGCGTGATCGTCAGCTTGCGCGCGTAATCGACCGTTCGGCCCTTTTCGAGCAGGTAGCGGGCCAGCCAGCCGCCGAACAGCGCGCCCGCCATGGCGCCGACATAGGGTACCCAGGCGGAGAACCCAATCTGCGCGATGTCGAAACCAAACGTCGCGGCGAGGTAGATCGGCAGCCAACTGACGAACAGCCACCAGATCGGATCCAGGAAGAACCTTGACGCCACCACGGACCAACTCTGGCGAAAGCGCAGCATTTCGAACCAGCCGGGCGCCGCCTGTTCCTCGCCGGCAGGCGCACTCTCGTCCCGCTGGCCCGTCAGGATGTACTCGCGTTCCTCCGCGGAAAGCCAAGGGTGTCGTTCCGGCGGCGCCTTGAATATGAGCAGCCAGGGCACGAGCCACAGGAAGCCGAACAGCCCGATGATGATGAACGTGGCTTTCCAGCCGAACTGCAGGTACAGAAGCGCGATGGCGGGCGCGGATATGACGGCCCCGAGCGACGCACCGGAATTGAATATGCCCTGGGC
>JAGWBM010000113.1:0-335 GCA_021295895.1 Pseudomonadales bacterium | reverse complement strand
GCGAGCGAGGCGAAAGTGCGCGTGACGGCGTGCAGCATGATCGAAACGGACCAGATGACGATCGCGAGCACGAATCCGAACCGCGTGCCGATCAGGTCGAAGATCTTGCCGAACAGGGCCTGACCGATGGCATAGCCGACCATGAAGATCATCACCAGCCGGGCGTAGTCGAATTCGTCCATGCCCAGCTCCGGACCGATCTCGACCCACATGATGGCCAGTGCGTTGCGGTCGACATAGTTGATCACCGTGGCGATTGCCACGAGGCTGACGACGACCCATCTCAAGTAACCTCGGAACATTCGCTTTCTCCTTCGCTTCGCGCTCCCGCTATT
>JAGWBM010000014.1:33362-40658 GCA_021295895.1 Pseudomonadales bacterium | reverse complement strand
GTTCGCGTCCATGAGCAGAGCCGCTACGCCCGCAACGGAGGGAGCGGCCATGCTGGTGCCTTGGAAACAGATGTATCCGGCGCCTTTGCCGTTGCCCTCCGTGGAGCAAACCTCGTGCCCCGTGCCGACGACCTGCGGTGCGAGCCTTCCGTCCGCAGTGGGGCCGTGACTGCTGAAGGCCGCCACGGCACCATCGTCGGAAACGGCACCGACCGAAAGCGAGTTCTTGGCTGCCGCGTAGTTGGAGAACCCTTGCGCCCCCTCGTTCGATTGCGCGACGACGTAGAGCTGGCGGTGCCGCCAGACCGTGGCATCGAGCTTTCGCGCATTGACATCGCGTCCAACGAAATGGCTAGAGCTAGCCGCCAGGCTCATGTTGACGATCAGGGGTCGAACCGCGACCGAACCGGCGCAACCGGATTCCTCGGCCAGGAAGTCCATCGCGCGGTTGATCATGTCGGTGAAGGCTCCCGAAATCACCTCCTGATCGTGATGGAACACCTTGGCGAATCGGATGTGTCGGACCGATGGCGCCATGCCCGCGAAGCGCGGCGCGAGGAAGCCGTTGCCCGCGAACGTGCCGGTCACGTGGGTTCCGTGGTTCCGTCTGTCGAGCCAGAGATCCTGGTCGTTCCCCGCCGGATCAAACCAGTAGAGGTTGACGCCGCAGATGCTGTCCCGGTGTTCCGCGATGTCCGGATGGTTGATGTTGAGTCCGGTGTCCATGACGCCGATGGGCACGGACTCCCCGCCCATGCCGGTGAAGATGCCCGGCGATCCGCCGTGGACGCGCAGCGCGTCGGCACCCATCGCGGGCACCGCGGTGTCGTGGGCGGGCTCGACGATCCCGATCGGCTCCACCGCGAGAACGAAGTCGGCCGACGCCAAAGCGTCCAGCCTGTCGCGCGCGACCGCCGCCGCGTAGACACGGACAGCGGGGTCGTACCGGCCGACCACGGCACCCCGAGCTTCCAGTTCGCGGCCCCATCGGCCGTCGGCGTCGTCCGCCATCAAGGTGACGAAGACCGGTACGGGACCTTCGTCGGGGAGTTCCATCGACGGGTCGTCGAACGCGCGGAGCTTCGCCTGCGCAGACATCGCGCCCAAACCGTCCACCGCCGGCAGGGCGGCGATGGCGGCAAGGCGGCCTTCGTCTCCCGGCAGCCGGACGCGGAGCAGGCGCCCCGCCGACCCGACGATCTCCGCACCGGCGTTCTCGAGCGACGTCGCGACATCGGGACGCCGCGCATTGTCCGCCAGTCGTATCCACCCGAAGGACCAGCCCCGCCCGGTCGACGCCGCCTGGGCCGCCAGATTCCCGATCGGCGAATCCAACCAGTCCAGTTGGTCGCCCGCGGGCCCGTCGCCCCCGCGCCGGTCCACGATGGGTGCCTTGGCCATTTCGCCGTGGAAGCCGACGATAGACAAGCCGTCCGGCAGCGTAGATGTTCCTTGGGGTTTCACCGTCCGCGCGTCGGCGTCCCCGAGCGGCGGCAGCGGTGCCGCCTCCACGACTCGCGGCTGTGCCGCGCCCCGGCTTTCCTCGGCTATCCGCGCGGCGGCCTCGAGGAGGACTCTGTTCGACGACGGCTTCGGGGTCGTCACGCCGTCGGTGCCGCCGAGAATACCCGAGAGGTGGACGACGAAGATCCCGACGACTACAGCCAACGCCGCCACGACGGCCACACCTACGAGTCTCTTCCCGAAGAAGGCCATGGACGAACCCTCCAACCTAGACCATCCCGCCTACGCCATCATCGGGCGGTCGGCCCCGGTGTCAAGCCCCTGTGTCAATACGGAGATGCCCACGTCGTAGCGTTTGCCGGACGGGGCCAATCGCCTTGGAAAGGCGTAACACCCAGCGGGTCGCGGGGTGGCATCCCGGGTTTTGGCCGCCGGTAACTCTCCGGCGACTTGCAAGAACGCCGCATCGATCCGACCGCCGGATCGACAAATCAGCAACGAGCGCGGCGCCGGCGTATCCCCACTGGCCCTGCGCGCTGATTGTCGCGAGAACGCCGCAGGGCACCTACTCGCTGAAGTTGTCGGCCCCCCGTGCCGAGAGATTCGTCAGGTTTCCCGTCGCGCTGTCCAAGAGATTGACCACGTGGAGCTCGTCGTCGGACGCGACGAACAGCTGCCACTTGCCCTGTCCGTCACCGAATTCGCCCATCAGGCCCTCGCCGCCGTCCTCGAGTTCCGATGCGGAGATCGTTCGGGCGGAACCGGCCGCCAGTTGCAGTTCGATCGCAGATTCGCCCGCCGACCCCGCCTCGTCGCGCCCGCTCGAATTGCGCGGTTCGAGCGCACCGAGGCGCTCCGCCTGAACGCTGCACGCCATCGCACCGGTGAACGAACACGCGACAATCCCCATCCATCTTCGATTTTTCATCGCGCAGGCCCCCGGTCAATCCGAACACAATCCCGGCCGGTGGCCTTGGCTTCGTAGAGCGCAGCGTCGGCGCGAGCCATGAACGCGTCCAGACTCTCGCCGTGGACGCTTGCCGCGATGCCGACGGACAGGGTGACGGCAAAGTCGTCCGGCAGTCCGTCCACCGCCACGCCCCGGAACTCGGTTCGGATTCGCTCCGCCACCCGTTTGGCACCCCCGACCGGCGTGTCGTCGAGTAGGATGACGAACTCCTCGCCGCCGATCCGGGCGACCACGTCGTCGTCGCGGACACCCGCCAAGGCAACCCGCGCGAACGCGTGCAGCACCGCATCGCCCGTGGCATGGCCGAAACCGTCGTTGATCTGCTTGAAGCGGTCGAGGTCGATATAGAGCAGGGCGAGGGATCCGTCGCGGCGGTCGGCCAGTTGCATGCGGCGACCCGCCTCGCTCATGAAGCCGCGCCGGTCGAGTAGACCGGTCAAGGGGTCGCGGGCCGGCACGCTCAGTACACGCTGCACGGCGGCATGCCAACCGCCCAGCCACGCCGATCTCGCGGCCGGCGTCGCACCCGGCGCGAACAACCGGTCCGGATGATCGAGGTGCCAGGCCTCGGCGGCGGACTCCAGGTCCGCGTACACGCCGGCACCGACGGCGGCCAGCAGTCCGGCACCCACGGCCGTGGTTTCGGTGTTGACCGGACGGGCGACCTCGAGGTCCGTAATGTCGGCCAGGAACTGACAGAACCAGTCGTTGGCGACCATGCCGCCGTCCACGCGCAGCGCCTTCACGGACACGCCGTCGGCATCGGCGGCGGTCAACAGGTCGGCGGTCTGGAAGGCAACGCTCTTAAGCGTCGCGGTGACGATCTCGTCGGCGCCCGTATCCAGCGTGAGTCCCGTGACAAGGCCCCGCGCATCGGGCTGCCAGTGCGGCGCGCCCAGTCCGGTGAACGCGGGCACCACG
Source organism: Pseudomonadales bacterium (assembly GCA_021295895.1). Classification (GTDB taxonomy): domain Bacteria; phylum Pseudomonadota; class Gammaproteobacteria; order Pseudomonadales; family Azotimanducaceae; genus VXYL01. The sequence continues at coordinate 37,303 of JAGWBM010000014.1, read as the reverse complement.
TAGACGCCGCCGGTGTCGCCCCCGATGCGTCGGGCAATCGCTTCGGTCTCGGCCGTGGTCTCGATCAATCCCACCTTGTCGCGCAGCCACTTGATGGCAACGCCGGCGTTGAAAATGCTCCCTTCCACGGCGTAACAGGTGTCGCCACCGACCCGGTAGCCGACGGTGGTCAGCAGCCGGGACTCAGAGCGCATCCGCTCTCGACCGGTATTCGCGATCAGGAAACAGCCGGTGCCGTAGGTGCTCTTGGTCAAACCCGGTGTTAGACACCCCTGCCCGATTAGCGCCGCCTGCTGATCGCCGGCGACGCCGCAGATCGGGATCGCGGCGCCGAACCACTCCGCGTCGGCGATGCCGAATTCGCCGACGCAATCTCGAACGTCGGGCAGCACCGACGGAGGCACGCCGAAATAGTCGAGCGCGCGATCGCTCCAAACCTGGCGGCCAATGTCGAAAAGCTGGGTCCGCGAAGCATTGGTTGCGTCCGTCACGTGGCTCGCGCCCTTGCTCAGTCGCCAGATCAGGAAGCTGTCGACCGTCCCGAAACGGACCCCGCCCGCCCCGGCCCGTCGCGCCAGGTCGTCGTGGGATAGGAGCCACTCGAGTTTCGTGCTGGAGAAGTAGGGGTCGATCAAGAGCCCGGTGATTTCGATGAGTTCCGGCTCCATTCCCTCGCCACGGGCCCGGTCGCAGCGCTGCGCGGTTCGCCGATCCTGCCAGACGATGGCATTGCCGACGGTTTCCCCGGTCGCGGCATCCCAGACGAGGGTCGTCTCCCGCTGGTTCGCGATGCCGATGCCGGCAATGGCGGATGCCGGGACGCCGCTCGCCGCGATCGCTTCGCGGGCAGCGCTCAGGGTGGACTGCCAAAGGGCCTCGGGATCCTGTTCGACCCAACCATCCTCGGGAAAGAACTGATCGAAAGGTCGTTGACCGATCCCTGCCACGCGACCTTCGGTGTCGAACACTATTGCACGCGAACTGGATGTTCCCTGGTCGATGGCGAGCAGGTGGGCCACAGCAGATACATTCCGTCCATCCCCTCATTCGACATTAGCCGCTAACGAGCGGCGTTATCAACCGAGTGGTCAGGGGTTCGCCACCGCCTATATACAGCTTGCACACCTGGTTGGACACAGTTCGGGCGGAGCCGGGAACAACCTGTGGAGAATCTGTGGGCTTCGAGCCTCGCGTATTCCGTGGTTGTGTACAGCTAATGGGGCCCGGTCAGGGGCTTGTTTACCCAGGATATCCACAACAAAAAAGCAGTTGCAATGAGGAAAGGACCGCCGTATGTTGGGGTTGGCTGTAGATGTAGACCTATATATTGGGGTTGGGGAACTGACTGAGCGGCTTAGCCGCAGGCGACTGAACGAGGGTTGACGAGGAGCGGCTAATTTTTGGATCGAGTCGATAAATAGACCTCTCATCTTCGCCGTGTGTAGGGTCGGTGAGTTCCTCAATCCGGGGCACGGTGCTATAGTACTGGATATATGCCCAGTTGCCAGGATACGGACGCGATAGCGTCGCCCCTACAGCGTAGCCTAACCAGGGAGGACGATTGACATGCAACCGGATTCGCCGAGCACCTCGACCGCTGACCACGGGGCGGAGCACGTTCCGTCTCCTGCTTCTCCTTCTTCCCCACCCTCTCCTTCTTCCCCACCCTCTCCTCCCTCCCCATCCATCGTGGCATCCGCTCCGGGGCAGCTCCGCGTGATCAAGCGCAACGGTTCGGTGGTCCCCTACGACGACGACAAGATCCAGGTGGCGCTCACGAAGGCGTTCCTGGCCGTGGAGGGCGGCACCGCGGCGGCATCGTCCCGCGTCCGAGACCTCGTCGCAAAGATGACCCGCCAGGTGACCAGCACCTACCAGCGGCGCATGCCCACAGGCGGCACCATCCATATCGAGGAAATACAGGACCTGGTGGAACTCGCCCTGATGCGGGAAGGCGCGCACAAGGTCGCCCGCGACTATGTGCTCTACCGCGAGGAACGAGCCCGGGTTCGTGCGGCCAACGCCGAAGAAGCGGCCGAAGCCCCGGCATCGACGAGCGGCATCCACGTGATCGCGGCCGATGGCAGCCGTCTACCGTTGGATGTCGCGCGCATCCGCACCTTGGTCGTCGAAGCCTGCCAGGGCCTCGAGGACGTCGATCCGGAACGCATCATCGACGAGACGCTGGCCAACATCTACGACGGCATCACCACAACAGACGTCTCGACCGGTCTAGTCATCACAGCGCGTGCTTTGGTCGAAGAGGAGCCCAACTACACCTACGTTACGGCGCGCCTGCTCCTTGACGAGCTTCGCACCGAAGCACTGACGTTTCTTGGTGTCGACGTCGACGGCGCCAAGGGCGGCGTTGCCCAGGCCACCCAGACCGAGATGGCGGAGATCTACGGGCGCGCCCTTGCCGCATTCGTTGAAAGGGGCGTCCAACTCGAGCTTCTGGCTCCCGAACTCAAGCGCTTCGATGTCGAGCGCCTGGGCCGGGCCCTCAAACCCGAACGCGATCGCCAGTTCACCTACCTCGGATTGCAGACGCTCTACGACCGCTATTTCATCCACAGCGACGACACCCGCTTCGAGTTGCCGCAGGTGTTCTTCATGCGGGTCGCCATGGGTCTTGCCATCCAAGAGGACGACCCGGAGGCGCGAGCCGTCGAGTTCTACGATCTGCTTTCGTCCTTTGACTACATGAGCTCGACACCGACGCTGTTCAATGCCGGCACGATGCGCTCGCAACTATCGTCCTGCTACCTAACCACGGTGTCGGACGACCTGGACGGCATCTACAGCGCCATTCGCGACAACGCCTTGCTGTCCAAGTGGGCCGGGGGACTTGGCAACGACTGGACGCCGGTTCGCGCGCTCGGTTCATACATCAAAGGCACCAACGGCAAGTCCCAGGGCGTGGTGCCGTTCCTAAAGGTGGTCAACGATACGGCGGTAGCAGTCAACCAGGGCGGAAAGCGGCGCGGCGCGGTTTGCTCGTACCTCGAGACCTGGCATCTCGACATCGAGGAGTTCCTGGAACTGCGCAAAAACACCGGCGACGACCGCCGCCGCACCCACGACATGAACACCGCTAACTGGGTTCCCGATCTGTTCATGAAACGCGTGTTTGAGGACGCTCAATGGACGCTGTTTTCGCCGAACGACGTCAACGACCTGCACGATCTCTTTGGCGCGGCGTTCGAACAACGCTACGTCGAATACGAAGCCAAAACACAAAGCGGTCAACTCAAGCTCTACAAACGCGTGGCGGCGCGGGAACTTTGGCGCAAGATGCTGTCGATGCTCTTCGAGACCGGCCACCCGTGGATCACCTTCAAGGACACCTGCAATCTTCGCTCGCCCCAGCAGCACGCCGGGGTGGTGCATTCGTCGAACCTGTGTACCGAAATCACCCTGAATACATCTAACGACGAGATCGCCGTGTGCAACCTCGGGTCCGTCAACCTCGCCCAGCACGTCGAGGACGGCAAGCTGGACACCAAGAAGCTCAAGAAGACGGTGAAGACCGCCGTGCGGATGCTCGACAACGTCATCGACATCAACTACTACGCAGTTCCGCAGGCTCGAACCTCCAACATGCGCCATCGGCCGGTCGGGCTCGGCATCATGGGATTCCAGGATGCGCTCTACAAACAGCGTGTTCCCTACGCCTCCGAAGCCGCCGTGGAGTTTGCCGACCGGTCCATGGAAGCGCTGTCGTACTACGCAATCGATGCGTCGGCCAAGCTCGCCAAGGAGCGGGGCAGCTACGCGACGTTCGAGCAATCGCTGTGGAGCCAGGGCATTCTGCCCATTGACTCGCTGAAGCGTCTCGGCGACCAGCGCGGACCGGACTACCTGCAGGTCGACATGTCGACGACGCTCAACTGGGAAAAGCTGCGCGCCCGGGTTCGCGCCAACGGCATGCGCAATTCCAA
>JAGWBM010000014.1:0-33343 GCA_021295895.1 Pseudomonadales bacterium | reverse complement strand
GGCGTGTCCCAGTCCATCGAGCCGAGCTACCAGAACCTGTTCGTGAAGTCGAACCTGTCCGGCGAATTCACGGTGGTGAACCCCTACATGGTTCACGACCTCAAACGCCTCGGTCTCTGGGACAAGGTCATGGTCAACGACCTCAAGTACTTCGACGGCAGCTTGGCCGCCGTCGACCGTGCTCCGGATGATCTCAAACAGCTCTACGCCACCGCGTTCGAGGTCGAGCCGCGCTGGCTGGTGGATGCCGCCTCCCGGCGCCAGAAGTGGATCGACCAGGCCCAGTCGCTGAACCTCTACATCGCCAACGCGTCGGGCAAGAAGCTTGAAGTCACCTACCAGATGGCGTGGCTGCGCGGCTTGAAGACCACCTACTACCTGCGCGCGTTGGGTGCGACCAGCACCGAGAAGTCGACGCTCGACACGCCCGGTAGCTCGTTGAACGCCGTTTCCGCCGACCCGACGAGCAGCGTGGACGCGAGTGCGCCGCCGCCGACCGTCAACGACCCGACACTGGAACTCGGCCAACCGGCGGACGTACCGGCGGCCTGCTCGATCGACGACCCGGATTGCGAGGCGTGTCAGTAGGACGACGCGCCATCAAGTAAGAAACAATCGAAGGAACGAAAACATGTTGAGTTGGGATGATTACGATCAAGACGCGGCCGCCGCGCAGTCGGCCCGAGGATTTTTCCCCGGCGACGAACAACCGTCCGTGGGCTTTCGAGAGGAGTCGCTGCCGGAAAACGAACCGCCAGCCGTGGAGCAACGACTCGTTGAGATGGAAGACCGCGCTGCGACATGGCCGAACGGTGCGCCGGTCAACGGCGCGTCGGCATCAATCCGCGCCGATCACCCCCTCACCCCCGAACCGGAACTCGTGGCGCAGGTGGCGACGGTGGTCACGAAAACAGCGCCGGTTCCGGAAATCGCCCTGCCGAACCCTCCGCCGGTGGATGTCGCAAAGACACCGGACGTCAAGGAGGAGCGTCCCGACGGCGCGGCCGCCGCCGCGCCCGTCGAGACCACTGCGGCACCCGCCGGCACCGCCCCGAGCCTGGTTGTCCGGGATGCGGTGGCCGCGCGGTTGGATCGCGAGTCGGGCGAGATGGAGACGGAGTCGAGCGAACGCGTCACGGTGGATCAGAAGCGGATGATCAACTGCCGTGCCGACCTCAACCAACTCGTGCCGTTCAAGTACGACTGGGCCTGGCAGAAGTACCTGGACGGTTGCGCCAATCACTGGATGCCCCAGGAGGTCAACATGACGGCGGACGTCTCGCTGTGGAAGTCCGAGGCCGGGCTTTCCACCGACGAACGCGTCATCGTCAAACGCAGCCTGGGATTCTTCTCCACCGCCGATTCGCTGGTCGCCAACAATCTCGTTCTATCGGTGTACCGACTGATCACCAACCCGGAATGCCGCCAGTACCTGCTGCGCCAGGCATTCGAGGAAGCCATCCATACCCACGCCTACCAGTACTGCATCGAGTCGCTGGGCATGGACGAGGGCGAGATCTTCAACATGTACCACGAGGTCCCATCGGTCGCCCACAAGGCGTCCTGGGCTCTGAAGTACACCCGGGAACTGTCGGATCCGAACTTCCAGACCGGCACCGTCGAGAGCGACAAGGCGCTCTTGCAGAACCTCATCGCCTACTACTGCGTCCTGGAGGGCATCTTCTTCTACTGCGGCTTCACACAGATCCTGTCCATGGGACGGCGCAACAAGATGACCGGCACCTCCGAGCAGTTCCAGTACATCCTGCGCGACGAGTCCATGCATGTGAATTTCGGCATCGACGTGATCAACCAGATCAAGCTCGAGAACCCGCACTTGTGGGACGACGAAATGCAGGAACTCGCCACGCGCATGATCCTCGAGGGCACGGAACTCGAAACCCGCTACGCCCGGGACACGATGCCCCGGGGCGTCCTCGGGATGAACGCCAACACCATGGCCGAGTACCTGCAGTTCATCGCCAACCGCCGCCTCGCCCAGATCGGTCTCACCGAGCAGTTCCCAGGCGTCAAGAACCCGTTCCCGTGGATGTCGGAGATCATGGACCTCAAGAAGGAGAAGAACTTCTTCGAGACCCGCGTGACGGAGTACCAGACGGGCGGGGCGTTGAGCTGGGACTAGGAGTTGACAAGGTTCACCAAACAATCCGACAAACGCTGCCCCAAGCACGCTCATGATCTCGGGTACTGTCCGGTCGTTCTAATGCGGGCGGTCGTGGGTACCGAACCGTGACGGTGTTGAGTACCGCCGAGTTCTTCGCCGGCATGGGGTTGATGCGCGCCGGATTGAAGCGGCGTGGCATCGAGACTGTTTTCGCAAACGACGTTGACGAAACGAAGGCAGCGTTGTATCGCGAGAACTGGGGCGACGACGAATTCCTGCTCGGCGACATTCGAGACCTGCGGGGCAAGGACGTCCCCAACGTTGACGTGGCGACTGCATCCTTCCCGTGTGTCGATCTGTCACTCGCTGGCCACCGAGCTGGCTTAGACGGAACCAGGTCCGGTGTGGTCTACGAGTTCCTCCGCATCCTTCACGAGATGTCAAGCACGCCATCTTGCGTCGTTCTCGAAAACGTTCCGGGGTTCCTAACCGTCAACGGAGGAAGGGATTTCCGCGCCGTTGTCGATGCGCTTGAGTCGCTCGACTACACCGTATTGCACGTCGGAGTAGACGCTCAGTCGTTCGTCCCACAGAGTCGAATGCGTGTGTTCGTACTCGGCTATCGGGACTTGACCCCCCCTCCGATCCCAGCTCCGCCAACTTGCGATGGCATCACCCGCCTCTCTGACATCGTTAGGCACGAAGTCGAGTGGTGGGGTGCCCGGAAACTGTCGTGTTTTCTGGGGTCTCTCTCGGACCTACAAGCCGCTCGCGTAGACGCCTATCAACGCCAAGATGTCGTGACGTGTCACGGTGCGTACCGGCGGACGCGCCGGGGTACTGCGGTGTGGGAAGTACGCGCCGACGAGATCGCCGGCGCGTTACGTACGACCGCTGGCGGATCGGGAAGACAGGCCGTGCTCCGTGCTGGCAGGGGTGATTTCGCTGCGCGATGGATGGACGCGGCGGAGTATGCGGCCCTCCAAGGTGCGGAGGACATTACTTGGGAGTCCGTCTCTCCTCGCAAAGCCATGTATGCGTTTGGCGATGCAGTATGCGTCCCTGTAATCGAATGGTTGGCCGACAACTGCATTCTGCCAGCCTATGCCTAGCAACCGGAGCGATCCACCATCGGATGTCAAAGCACTGTATCTAGGATTGGCAAACGCCATGAACACCGAGGTGCACGACGGCAAGCGGATTGGCGACTGCAAGTGGGGCGTGTACATGTTCTACGACTACGACGGCGAGCCCATCTATGCGGGGCAGACGTTCGAGAGTTTGCGCAGTCGCATAGGTCGGCATCTGACAAACCAGCGAACTGACGCGGTAGCGATGAGCGTGCTCGACCCTTTCGAGGTTGCCCATCAGTAAAGGGCATCCCCGATTCGGCCATACCAAGCACAAGTTGGGTCAGGCCGAGTACACGGTCTATCGCCAAGCCTTCTTGGGTTCCAAGTTCGGCGCGATCCCAAACGAGAAACCACCCACCGCCACGGCGATGATTGGCCTTCCACGATCACACAGACTGCCAATCTTGGACAAATCCATTCGCCGGGCGCGGGAGCATCCTGACATTCGTCTCGCACGCCGTGCCCGGACGATTGCGAATCTGGCGCGTGTCATCAGCGAAAGACGCGTGGAACCTGGCATTAGGCGTACTCTTTGGGCCCAGGCCCAACGTTTAGAGGCCCTGGCGAAGCACCGTCTCGAAACACTGGTCGGAGAACTTCCCTGAGCGACCGGAACACATGGGGCCACACCCACCACTCCCCGCGGACCCAAGTGAGTGCGACAACGCCTAGTCCTGTGAGGCGCCTCGCAGCCGACGAACAGTCGCTATGAGCGCATCGACAAACGCCAACGGCTGATCCAGGAACACGTGGTGCTGCGCATTCGCCACTTCCACGACTGGTACGTCGCCCGGAATCAGCCCAACGGTACAGTCCACCGCGCTCTTCTTGCAGGACTCGCTCAACTCGCCGTAGATGATTCCGACGGGTAGCGACAGTCCGCTGTAGTCCTCGGGTTGGCGTTCGCCGCCCTTTAGGACGAGCGGCAGTTCCTCGTCGAACTTCCACGCCCAGCCGCCGTCGACGCGCATCAGGGAGTGGCGGGCGATGTAGGTGAGGATGTACCGGTTGGCGCAAGGTTGCGGGGGGTACAGCCGAAAGCGCTCCTCGGCGACTTGGCGATTGGGATACACCTTGGCACGACCACCGCCCATCAACGGGCCGTCGGTGGGAACGGGTTCGTCGGGAGGCCGGATACCGGAGTCGACGAGTACGAGAGAACCGAAGCGGTCGGGGAACAGGTTCGCGGCCTTGGTGGCCATGACGCCGCCGAAGCTGTGGGCGACGATCACCACCTCGTTGCCGAAGCCCGCATCGTCGCAGACACCGACGATCTCCGCCGCGTAGGTCTCGGCATCGTAGGCATAGCGGTAGTCGGAGTCGCCCATGCCGGTGAGATCCATCGCGGCGATACGGTATTCGTCCGTGAGTTGGGGCGCGATGAAGTCCCACCACCGGGAGTGCGCGTTCATGCCGTGGATCAACAGCATGGGCGGTTTCGCCGGATCCCCCCAGGTCCGGTAGGCGACGTCGCATTCGTCGACCTCCACGGTGTGCTGCTCCGCTTCGGTTTCCACGGCCGCCCAGAACCAGTCCGGGATCTCGCCCTCGCCGCTCTTGTCCCAGCGCGCCACGCCGCCCCCTCGGTGCTCGTCGACCAGCCATGATCCTACCAGCGGCCCGACCCGATTTGCGTTCCGGTGCTCGTCGGTCGCACAATGCCTAACACCTTATGTCGGCTGTGGTCCGGTACCCGGACCCATCGAGGAGCGTTGTCGTGGTCGTCAGCTTGTTCACGCAAAGCGCTCCGCCAAAAGCGACTGTAGGGATCAACGGCTGGTCGATTCTCCGGCATCCATCCAGCCGCGCCGAGCCGCTTCACGGCGGACACCTGCGGAAGATCGGGCGGCAAGTGCTGACCGTTCCCTCTCTCACGCGCGACTCGCCCGGCTGGGCGAGCCCGCCCGCATGTGACCGCCGCGAGGCGAGACAACCATGTCGGGTCACGTTGTGAGAGCCTCACCATGTTACGCAAGCTGTTCAGTCGCAAACCGCGTCTCGATGCGGAAGATCCTGCCATCAGGATCGCCGCCCTCGCCGTTCTCGAGGACGGGGACCAAGCGACCTTTGCCCGCGTATTCCGTGACGATGCCGACCGGGACGTTCGCCTCAAGGCACTGGAGCGCCTAGACCGTCCCGACATCGTCTTCGAGGGCTTGGGCGACGACGACGTCGCGGCGGAATCCCTTAGTCGAATTCTCAGCCTGATTGACGACGACACGCCGGAGACCATACGTAATCATCCGGCGGTCCAACGCGCGGCGCTGACGGCCGCGGAGACGGTAGAGGCCGCGCTTGCCATCGCGCCTGGCGTTACCGATTCCGTTGTTTTCGCGGCCGCGTTGGCCGAAAACCCCCGTGCCCAGGTCCGTCTCGCGGTCGCCGACGCGACCTGGAACCCGGCGGCCTTGTCCGAGATTGAAAAGACCACCCGCCGCCGGGACAAGTCGCTGCATCGGGTGGCGCGGGAACGTCTCGCTGCGCTACGCGCCGCCTCCCACCGCCGAGACGAGGAGGACACGCAGACCGAGTCGATCCTCGCCGCGGCAGTGGCACTCGAAGGGGACGATCCCCACTACGAGGCGCGGCGCGATGCCATCGAGAAGGATTGGACCAACCACTTGGTCGCCATGGAGGAAACCGACCAGGAGCTTGCGAGGTTCGGTGTCGTGGCGCGGGATCTCAACGCCACCCGACGTCGTTTCCCGGCACGGCGACAGCCAACGCACGTGCCCCATCCGGAAGTCGAGATCGATTTCGGTGCGTTGCTGACGCGGGCGGAATCACTTCTCGCCGCCGGCACCGGTTCCCTCCAGCCCGGTGCCGACGAGAACGTGTCGGTCGAAGACGCGAAGCAATCCGTCGACGATCTGGCCGCCGAGTGGAACGCGGGCGCGGACGTCAAGCCACCCGGGGAGGAGCTAAGTACGAGATTCCGTCAAGTGATGGCGTCGGTGGCGGCGCGAACGCGCGACCGCGAACGGGCGCAGGACCTGGTCCCGAAGGCCAGGGAACTCCTTGCGCGGGACATTCCCGACCCCGAGCACCCCCGCTTCGATACCTTCGAGTCGGGCATGCATGAGCTTCGACGGCAGCGCGATGATGTTGATCGCCTCCTTGGACGATTCGCTTGGCCGGACGACGTGCCCGAACTCGAGGAAATCGCGGCCTTGAAGCAGCGCCAACGCGACCTCGCCACCGCAGCGGAGCAGTCCGAGACCCATGCCGATGCGATGCTCGATGAGATGGCCGATAGGCTGGCCGAGTTGAGGCAGAGCATCGAAGACGGTGCCGTGCACGACGCCGTGGAACGCGAACGTCGGCTTCGGGACCTTCTCAAGGGACTGCCCCGGGCGAAGGCCCAACCGTTCAACACCGACCTCGCCGAATTGAGTGCACGGGTACGCGAGTTGCGCGAGTGGCGAACCTATGCCCAAGGTCCGCAGCGCGAAGCCTTGTGCCAGCAAGTCGAGGAACTTGCCGACAACCCCCTCGAACCACACGAGCAGATGCAGGCCATCAAGTCGCTTCGCGATCAGTGGAACCAACTCGGGCCGGCCGATACGCGTCGCGACCGGGACCTGCGACGCCGATTCGATCGCGCCGCGGAACGGGCGTTCGAACCCTGCCGTACCTATTTCAAGGAACAGGCCGAGCGGCGGGCGTTCAACTTGGAGCAGCGTCAAGCCATCGTGGCAGCCCTTGAGGGATTCCTTGAGAACAACGATTGGGACCACGCGGACTGGCGCGGGGTCGAGAGGATTCTGCGCCAGGCGCGCAACGAGTGGCGCCACTACCACCCCGTGGACCGCAAGGCAGGTCGGCAGCTCACGACCCGGTTCGAGGAGCTTGCCGGCGCGATCCACGCGCTGTTGAAAGAGGAGTGGGACAGGAACATCGAGAGGAAGGAGGAAATCGTCGCCGAAGCGATCGCGATCCGCGATTCCGGCGAGCGAGTCACCGACCAGGCGGAGGCCATGAAAGGTCTTCAGCGTCGCTGGAAGACCGTCGGCCCGCTACCGAGGCGTGCCGACCAAAGACTTTGGAAACAGTTCCGCGAGCAATGCGATCTCGTCTTCGAAGCCCGCTCCGTGGTGCTCGATCGGCATTCGCAACGCCGGCAGGTCGTCGCCGACGCGGACGCCCTGATCACCGAACTGGAGCGGCGGTTGGAAATCGACCCTTCCCTGGACCGGAATATGATCGCGGACTACGAGCGCCGGTTGCACGAATTGGGAACCTTGCCGAAGGCCGTGGAGCGGCGCGCGGACGAAGCGCTGAAGGATGCCGACCGCATCGTCGTTGCCCGCCGGGCCGAGACCGCCCGCGACGACTAGGGTGCCTCGGAACCAAGTCCGCGCGCCCCCTGGGGCGCGTTGTGGTCGCCGTGATGTTGGACCATGGATGCGGGATGGTCGAAAATGGGCCGCCACAAGGGCGGCCCCTACGCCCGCCTTGCGTTTCCGTACACCAGGGCTCGTTGTTCAGGGCCTTCCTTAGCGCTCCGGCAACGCTAAGCGTCGTTCCCGACCGGGCAGTTCGAGCCGGACGAGCGCACCCCCGAGGTCGCTGTCGCCGAGTTCCAAGCTGCCCTGGTAGACCTCGGCAAGTTCCAGGGCGACAGCCAGGCCAATGCCTTGTCCCGAACTTTCGGTATCCGCCCTTGCACCCCGCCGTAGCACGCGTCGACGATCGGCCGGTGCAATGCCGTCGCCGTCGTCCTCGATCAGGATCGCGACGCCGGTGTCCGCCCGACGTACCGAGATCCGTACGCGCCTGCGGGTGTACTTGAACGCGTTCTCGATGACGTTGCCGAGCATCTCCAGCAGGTCCCGCTCGTCCACCCGCACGGCGAGGGGGGCTTCGACAAGCTCAAGCTCGACCGCCTTCTCGGCGTAGGCGCGCTCGAGGGCACGGCCGATCCGCCCAGCGACGGGCGACACGGGCACCGCCTTGACGGGCATCACGGTACGCACAGCCGCTGCTCTCGAAAGCTGGTGCGTCACCGTGGTCTCCATGCGCTCGATCTGATCGTTCATGACCGTGGCACCCGATCCGTTGACTTCCCGCATGGCGTTCTTCAGAACCGCCAGGGGGGTCTTCAGGCTATGCGCCAAATCGTCCATGGCACGCCGGTACCGGTCGCGGTTGGCCTCCTCGTAGGCGATGAAGCGGTTCAGGTTGCGAGCGAGTCCCGATAGCTCGCGGGGATAGTCATCGCCGATGTCCCCCCGCCTACCCGCTTCGAGACCACGCAACCGAGCAGCCATACGCCGCATGGGTGCCAGCCCCCAGCGCACCGCGGCAAGCTGAATGACCACGAATACGATGGCCGCACTCAACAAGCCGACCGTCGTATTGCGGCGAAACTCCAGGATCTCCCGGCGGAAGGGCGCCCGGTCGATCAATACCCAGAAGGTTAACTCTGCGCCGAGGGATTCCCAGATCACGGTATACGCCATGACGAACCGCGATGGGCCGCTGACCGTGTCCGCAACCCCGAAAACCGACTCGCCCGGCGCCGGCCGTTGACTCAAGGGTGCCTGTTCGCCGATGTCGCCGGCGCTGACCACGGCCGATGGCGAACGCCAGATGACGCCATCCCGGGCGCGTTCAACGTAGGCGTAGAGTCCGGAGTCCGGTTGCGCCAAGCGCGGCTCGCCAAGTTCCGTACCGAATGCGAGTTCGTTGGCCTCGTCTTGCGCCGCGCTCAACAAGCCGTAGGCGACGGCGCGGAGTTGCTCTTCCGCCCCGGCGCGTACGGCGGCCTTGAACGCGCGATCCTGCACCCACCCGACGGCACTGAGGCAGGTGCCGAGAACCAGTGCGGTGATCAAAAGCAAACGCGCCTGAAGACCGAGAACGCGACCGACCACGCCGCGGGTAGGCCCTTGCGCATTCGTGCTCTGCATGTCTCCGCGCTCGACGTGTCGTTTCACACCGATGGTGCCACTGCGGGCCATGCACTGCGACCCATCGGGAGTCACTCCGCCAAGAGCTCCAGCGAGCCCGTCAGGGGCGCGCGTCGGCTTCCAGCGCAAATCGATATCCCTGGCCGCGGACGGTCCGGATTGGCTTGAGGCTGCCCACCGGATCGAGCTTGCGTCGCAGCCGGCCGATGAACACCTCGATCACATTGCTGTCCCGGTCGAAATCCTGTTCGTAGAGGTGCTCGGTAAGCTCGGCCTTGGACACGACGCGGGATGGATTCAAGGCGAGAAACTCCAACAGGCGGTACTCGAAAGCGGTGAGTTCCACCAACACATCGGCAACGCGCACTTCCTTGCTGGACGTGTCGAGCTTCATCGGGCCGTGTACGATCACCGATGACGCGAACCCCGCGGCCCGACGTATGAGCACCTTCACGCGGGCCAGCAGTTCTTCCATGTGGAACGGTTTGGTGAGGTAGTCGTCGGCACCCGCTTCGAGACCGCCCACCTTGTCGCGCCAATCGCTGCGCGCGGTGAGGATTAGCACCGGGACGTCGTTGCCTTCTCGGCGCAGGGTCTTGATCAGCTCGATCCCGGTGAGCTTCGGCAGCCCCAAATCGATGACCGCGGCGTCGTAGGCGTACTCGCGGGCGTAGTACAGTCCCTCCTCGCCGTCGCTGGCCATGTCCACCACGAAGTCGTTCTCGCGCAGGAACTTGTCCACCTGCGCGGCGAGCAGCACTTCGTCTTCAACGATCAGGAGTCGCATGGCCGTCTCGCGCCGCGTCGCCCGGGTTCAGAACTCGGGGTTTTCGTGAATGCGGCCCCGGTCATCAACGAATACCGTCTTGACCCGGCCATCGATGTCCACCCGCACCCGGTAGCCGGGTTCCTTCGGTCGCGCCGACTCAGGTCGCGCCGTGGCCCGGGACGACGAAACCACACGTCCACCGTAGGCCTGGCGGACGATGGCGGTGGCGTCCTCGAGCGAGACCCGGGCAGGTTCCCGACGCAAGGGCTCGTCCTTCTGATCTTCCTCCGGCGACGGGGGTCGTTTCTCCGCTGGTGTTTGGGCTGGCTCGGTGGCCAGTGGCGGAGCGTCTCCAGCGTAGCCGGCGAGCGCCCCCACCGCGAAAACCACGCCAAAGACCGTTCTCCGCATGTCCACGCTTCTCCTGAGGCCACGCCATTCTACTCCCGCCATGCCTCCCACCTGGCTCAGGCCGGGCCAACCGTCACCCGAACGCGGACGGTCTCTCCGGGGCGCTGGCGCATGCGGGCCTGGTAGCTCTGGCCAGCGTATTCGTACGTAACGAGGTAGCCGGTCACTTCTCGCCGGTAGGTCGTCTCGTCAACGACCTCGCAAACCTGGCGGCGGACACGTCGGTTCGACACGACGCGGTGGCGCCGTTCCTCGCGGCTGATGTCCGCCGCGATGCTACCGCCGATCAGGGCGCCCACCACCGTGCCCACCTGCTTGTTGCGCTTCTTGTGGCCGACGGCATTGCCGATCGCGCCGCCGATCAATGCGCCGAGCAAGGGGGTGGTTGCGCTGGGCGAACCCACGCGCTCGGGCACATCCTCGAACCAGCAGTGCTCCTTGGGCTCTACATGGGCGACGGTTTCGACGATCGGTTCGACGCCGGTAACCGGGGCGTGGGCGTAACGAACGTCGGCCATCGCGTTGGCGGTCATGATCGCGGCGCCGAGCATCAAACTCTGTTTCCACATGGCTCTACTCCGTTGGCGTTGATGGAAAACACGCCCGGAGTATCGGGGCGCGGAACTGAACGAAGTCTGAACAACGTCGCCGGGGCTCACCGGTGCCGGGGTGTCCCCCGGAATCGCAAACCCGCAACACGATGATCGTCGTCGAGATCCACCACGACGTCCGCGTTCGACGGCAGGGTCGCCAACATACGCCGGGTGATGCGTTCGTAGTGTTCCACGAACCGATTCACTTCGGCGGCGTTCAACCGCTGTTCCGGAGGTCGTTCGCCCTCCTGCTGCAAGCGCCAGCGGCGCACCGCGTCGAGGCCCGGCACCTTGAGGAAGACCATCGACTCGAGGTCGTCGTTCAGCTTGGCGTAGGACCCGTTGAGCGCCGTCTCGATATAGGACCGCCACCCAGCGTCCGTGTCGTGTTCCCGCTCCAACGCGTTGATGGGCTCGTCGATGGCAGACTCGGCGGCGGGCGCACCCACGCACCAGCCTTCGAGCACCACCACGTCAACGCCACCATCGATCGTTGCGCTGCCGGATCGCGTGTCGGTCCCCTTGTCGAAACGCGGCACTTCGACCGCGCCCGGTTGACCGAGCGCGGCGATGGCGTCGCGAAGCCGTGCCACATCGTGGGTGCCCGGGGGGCCTCGGGTGGCCAAAAGCGGATGGACGGTCTCGGCAAGGCGTTCTCGTTCTTCCCTCGTGAGGTAGAAGTCGTCCATGGAAAGGACTTCGACGTGCACGCCGAAGACGGATCCGGCCTCGGTGATCAATCGGCCGAGCGTCGACTTCCCGGCACCCTGGCCGCCGCCGATTCCCGCACGCGCCACCCCCCGCTGGTACCAGTCGTCGACCAAGAGCGCCGCCAGTTGCCGATAGTCGTCGGGCGCGCCCGCATCCAGGCATCCGTAGCAGCCCCTGACCGCGTCGCTTGGCACCAAGTTCGCGAGACCGGCAATCCGCATCGGCGTCGTCATGGCGTTACCATCGTTGGCGTCGCAACCCCGTTTGGCGGTTGCGGATTAATTCGTCGACCGCTGTGATCGATCATCTGTCCCACGGTCAAAACAGATACAGGTCAATCGGGAGAAACCATGAATCCTATCGCAACCTACAACCGCGTCTACGAGACGACGCTAGACCGGCTCAGGCCCCTCGACGGTGTTCCCCCGCTGCTGCTGCGACTGATCCTCGCGCCCGTGATGATTCAGGGCGGCTGGGTGAAGGCCACGGGTTTCAGCGCAACGGTTTCCTGGTTCGGGAACACGTTGGGCATGCCGTTGCCGGAGGTGATGGCGTTTCTTGCGACCGCCGCCGAACTTGGGGGCGGGATCATGCTGCTTGCCGGTTTTGCGACCCGTCTCGTTGCGGTGCCCCTGATGATCACCATGCTGGTCGCCGCCTTCACGGTGCATTGGGAGAACGGCTGGCTGGTCCTTTCGGACGCGTCGAGCTGGCTGGCCAACGACCGCGTCATGGAGGCGGTGGCGCGCAAGGCGGAGATCATCGCCATCTTGAAGGAGCATGGCGACTACGGTTGGCTGACGGGACGCGGCCGGGTGACGATTCTCAACAACGGGATCGAGTTCGCCGCCATGTATTTCGTGATGCTGCTGTCGCTGTTGTTCACCGGTGGTGGCCGGTACACGAGCATCGACTACTGGTTGGCGAGAATGACCAAAGGTTCCGCCTAACCGCGCACGCAAGGAATACGCAACTCGTTGAATTAATTGAATAAATCCGTAGGGGCGACGCTATCGCGCCCGTCAGGGCGCGCCGTCGCCCGCATCGGGGACGTGCGGTTTCTCCGGCAACGGGACGGGACAAGCCCCTCCCCTACGATTCGGTGTTTACAGCTCGTCCGCCACGGTTCGTGTTCTCCGCACGTCCGCGGCCCCGGCGCGGGGCTAGATTTCCAATCGGTAGGGCGGGAGTGCCGCCAAGAGGGACTCGCCATAGCGGCGCGTGAGAATACGTCGGTCGAGCAAGGTGATCCGCCCGTGGTCGCTCTCGTTGCGAATCAGCCGACCGCATGCCTGGACGAGCCGTAGGGAGGCGTCCGGCAAGGACATTTCCATGAACGGATTGCGCCCCTGGTTCTCGAGCCACTCGGCAACCGCCTGGTCGACGGGGTCGTCCGGCACCGCGAAGGGAATCCGCGCCATGATTACATGGCGGCAATAGTCACCCGGCAGATCCACGCCTTCCGCAAAGCTCGCGAGTCCGAATAGGTAGCTCGCCTCGCCCTCATCGATCGCCCCCGTGTGGTCTTGTAGCAGGCGCTGCTTGGAGACCTCGCCCTGCAACCGGCACTTGTCCCGGAGATCGTCCGGTAGGGACGCCACCACGGCGTTGAACTGCCACCACGAGTTGAACAAGACCAGGGCGCTCGGCTCGAGCCCCAGGAGTTCCGGGAGCAATGAAGCGATTTCCTCCGTGTGGTCTTGGGAAGACGACGGCTCGGCGCGCATCCGCGGTACCGAGAACGTCGCGACCCGCTGGAAGTCGAAAGGACTGGGAATGCGCGCCTCCCGCACCGAACCGACTAGCCCGGTACTTTCCCGGAACCGGGCGAAGGTGCCCAGCGCGCAAAGGGTGGCGGACGTGGCGAGGGCGCCGTGGCAGCTACTCCACAGCCTGTCGTTCAGGATCTCGCCGGGCATGAGTGGCACGCTCGTGAGTTCGATCTCCTCACCGTGTTCCTCCAGCCCCCGGGAGACCCACCGGGCTGCAGATACCGACGCACTGTTTCCGTAGTCGCTGAACAAGGATTCGGCACCGGCGGCGCGGCCCGCCAATTGGCCGATGGTCGGACGCCACGACTCTGCTTGTTCCGCGTTTGGCCAGTCGAGGTTGCCTTCGACGACATCGTCGAGGTCGTTGCCCAACTCCTCGAGAATCGCGGCAACGCCGCCAAACGACTTGCCGAGCGGCACCGCCACCTCGGCGAGCGGTTCCGGTACCTCCCCGAGTGGGAACCGGTGCGTCTGTGTGTCCGTATCCCGGGGCTCGAACGGCAGGTCGCCGACCAGGGTTCCCACCGCGGCGATCAGATCATCCGCCCCGCCCGCCTCGGCCGCCAACCGTTCCCGGGCCCGTTGGACCTCGCGGGGCTGGTTGAAGCGCCTTGCCATCGTCTCCATGCTCGACGAGACCTGTTTCAACCAGTCGGTGCAGCCACGCAGCGACGCGCGGGCGGTGAACTGATCACGTGTCTTGTCCGGTAGATGATGGGCCTCGTCGAGTACGAAGATCGTCTCGGCGGGATCGGGCAGCACGACGCCGCCGCCGATACGCAGATCGGTTAGCACCAGATCGTGGTTGGCCACGACGACGTCCGCGTCGCTGACGTCGGCGCGGGCCCGGAACACCGGGCATTGGTGGTAGTACTTGCAGCGTCGGCCGTGACAGCCGGTGCGGTCGTTGGTGACGGGCGTCCAGGCCTTCGGGGGCACGCCGTCGGCCCAGTTGTCGAGGTCGCCGTCCCAGGTGCCTGTGTCAAATGCCGTCTCGAGCCGACGATAGATGTCCAGGTGTTCGGCGTCGGGGGGACCGTACAGGCGCTCGCGTTCCGGGTCGTAGGCAAGCCGGTCGTCGAGGCGCTTCAGGCAGACGTATCGACTGCGCCCCTTGGCGAGGGTAAAGCTGAATTCGAGGTCCGCGTGGCGCTTGAGGTCCGGCAGGTCGCGCAGCGCCACCTGTTCCTGCAACGCCACGGTGGCGGTGGAGATGACCACCCGCTTGTTCCGGGACTTGGCGATGGGGATGGCGGCAAGGCAGTAGGCCGCGGTCTTGCCCGTACCCGTACCGGCCTCCACGACGCACAGCCGATCATCCTCGGTCAACCCCCGGGCGATGTCGGCGATCATCTGCCGCTGACCGCGGCGCGCCTTGAACCCGCGGTTGCCGAGCCAGGTCGAATAGGCGCTCTGGATCGTCGCCTTCAACTCGTCGGTCAATTCTGGTGCGGGTGTATCTGGCAACTTCGGCACGCCGGAAAAAGGAGAAACCTAACAAGACAGTAACCCAAGCATCACCCGCATGGGCATCGAAACCAATGCACCGGGTCGATCTCGCACATGCTTTGCGGTGGATGACGGCCATGCAAGACGCGACCGCTTCGCGGGCGCCCCGATAATGCGCTCAGCTAATTCTCCCGCCGGCGGGGCAGCGCCAACCGCCAGGCAACAGACGACGCGTTTGTTACATGGAAGGGCGGGGACGCTGCGGGGACGCCAGCCCATCGGATATGTTCCATGCAGGCTGTTAGACTGCCCCGATGCACAAGAACGTATGCGTCGCCGCGCTTGCCTTGGCGGTGGCATTTCCCGCGACGGGCCGGGACATGGCCCCCGGCTTCTCGCTCGCCGTCTACACCGAGGACGTACCCAACGCCCGACAAATGGCCGAGTCGGAATCGGGGATGCTCTTCGTGGGGACCCGCCGAGCCGGACGCGTCTATGCCATCGTGCCCGCGTCCGATGGTCCGCCCGAGGTGGTTACACTCGCCGAGGGGTTGACGATGCCGAGCGGTCTGGCGTTGTTGGGGGACGATCTCTACGTCGCCGCCCTCGACCGCGTGCTCCGTTACCCCGACATCGAGAACACCTTCCGGCAATCGCCGACGCCCGAAGTCGTCACCGACGCCCTACCCGACAAGTACCACCACGGCTGGAAGTACCTGTCCGTCGGACCGGACGGTTTCCTGTACGTGCCCGTCGGCGCCCCGTGCAATATCTGCGAATCGGCGGACGAACGCTTCGCCAGCATCCTGCGCATGGACCCCAATACGGGCGAGACCACCGTCTACGCGCACGGTGTGCGCAACTCCGTTGGCATGGCGTGGCACCCCGTGACCAATGAACTGTGGTTCACGGACAACGGCCGCGACATGATGGGCGATGACATCCCGCCGGAGGAAGTGAACCGGGTGACGCAAGCCGGCGCCCACTACGGCTATCCCTACATCCACGGATCCGCGATCCGTGATCCCGAGTTCGGCAAGGACCACGACCCGGCCGACTACATGCCGCCGGCGGTGGAGATACAGGCGCACGCGGCGGCCATCGGCATGGATTTCTACACCGGCGAGTACTTCGGCGCCGACTACGCGAACGCACTTTTCATCGCCGAGCACGGCTCCTGGAACCGCTCCACCAAGGTAGGCTACCGGGTCAGCGTGGTGCGGTTCGAGGACGACGAACCCGTCTATTCACCTTTCGTGGATGTCTGGCTCGAGGGGGAGAAGGCGTCGGGTCGCCCGGCCGACGTATTGGCGGCACGGGACGGGACGTTGCTGATTTCCGACGATCAGGGCGGGCGAATCTACCGCGTCACGCGTACGCCGGAATAGCCCCGCCCTAGGACAATCGATGGGCGACGCGTCAGGGACGCCCTCGTGGCGTGCCGTTTCCATTCCATCGAGGGTGTGCGGAAAACGATTGCGGGCGACGACAAGCGTCGCCCCTACGGGTACCGAAGCCCATGTGGTTCACGGACGCCTTGGTTCGCGTTGGATGCGGGCACGACAACTTCGTACCTAAAACCACCCGCGGCGGCGATCCAGACCGCGGCAACTCGTGAGCTGACGTTCGTAGCGGGTGGCGCGCGTAGCGACGCGGACCGCGGCATCCTTCAGCCATTCGTTGTTCCGCCAGGTGCCGCGTTGGTAACCACCCATGCCCGCGTAGTAGGTCAGGTAGAGGGCACGGGCATCCTCCGCGGCAATGTTCAGATGGCGGTGAGAACGGTTCAGGTACCAGCCGACGAAGTCGATGGCATCCGCGAAGTCATCGCGATCCGCGGACCGGTTGCCGGTCTCCCGCAGGTAGTCCGACCACGCCTCGTCGGTGGCCTGGGCAAACCCGTAGGCGGAGGACGACCGCTTCCACGGGATGACCCACAGGAGTCTGTCCCTTGGCGGACGGGCTCTCGCGACGTAGCTCGACTCCTTGTTCACCACGGCCATCATCACCGGGGTCGGAATCCGCCACCGTTCTTCCGAGGCCAACGCGGCCCGGTACCACCGTGGCCGCTCCTTGAAGATCTTGCACAAGTCCTCGGTATTGGATAGCGGTCGGGACGTGCAACCGACGAGCATCGCCGCCGCGAGCAGGAGTAGGGCGGCAGCCAAACCGCGATCAGGTCTCATCCGTGCCACCCCCCCATCCAAGACTCGTCAGCCGGTTCACGAAGTCCGCTTCGTTGACGATCTCGATCCCAAGCTCTTCGGCCCTTGTTCGCTTGCTCCCGGCGCCGGGGCCAGCGACCACGACCGTCGTGTTCTTGGATACCGAAGACGCCACCCTCGCGCCCAACTCCACCAGGATTGCCTTGGCCTCGTTGCGCGCCATCGCCCCGAGCGTCCCCGTCAGGACCCAGGTCTGCCCGCCCAACGGGGCCGTCTGCGGCTCTTCCTCCGCCACGTCCCAGTAGATTCCGATATCGTCGTGCAGTTCCCGGGCCAATGTCCGGTTGGCTTCGTCGGCGAAGAACCCGACGATGCGCGTCGCAACGATGGGGCCGACGTCTTCGACCTCCTGCAGGACCTCCTCGTCCGCGGCGACAAGCGCATCGAGACGCTTGAACCGCTTCGCCAGCGTCGCCGCCGTGGTCTCGCCCACCTCGCGAATACCCAACGCGTGGATGAACCGTGCGAATGTCGTGTGCTTGCTCGCCTCGAGCGCTGCGAGGAGATTCTCGGCGGACTTCACGCCCATCCTTTCCAGACCGGCAAGTTCCTCGATGGTCAATCGATAGAGATCCGCCGGACTGCCGACCAGGTCTTCGCCGAGAAGCTGATCGACGAGTTTGTCGCCGAGCCCCTCGATATCGAGGGCCTGGCGGGAGGCAAAGTGGCGCAGCCGCTCCTTGCGCTGCGCCCGGCATCGGAGGCCGCCGCTGCAACGGGCGACGACTTCGCCTTCGTCTTTGTGGATGGCGGATCCGCACACCGGGCATTCGCTCGGCATCTGGACCGCCCGGGCATCCGCCGGCCGCTTCGACTCGATCACCTTCATCACCTGCGGGATGACGTCACCGGCACGGTGGATGAGCACGGTATCGCCGATGCGCAGATCGAGTCTCGAAACCTCGTCCATGTTGTGCAGCGTCGCGTTGGAGACGGTGACCCCGCCGACGAACACGGGCTCGAGCTTGGCGACCGGCGTAATGGCGCCCGTTCGGCCGACCTGGAAGTCGACATCCACGAGCACCGTACTCGCCTCCTCCGAGGGGTACTTGTAGGCAATGGCCCAACGCGGCTTGCGGGTCACCTGGCCCAGCCTCGAGCGGTGCGCGAGGTCATCCACCTTGATAACCGCACCGTCGATGGCGTAGTTCAGGCTGTCGCGTTCGGCGAGAAGGGCTTCGACATAGTCGGTGCAGCCCTTCAGGTTCTCCTGCCAACGACCCCAATGATTGACCGGCAGACCCCAATCCGCGAGTGCAGCCATCACTTCGGCGTGACTGCGCGGCTGCCAACCACCCGGGGTCTCGCCGATGCTGTAGCAGAACATGGCCAAGGGACGCTTCGCCGTCACCGCGGGATCCAACTGCCGGAGGCTGCCCGCGGCACCGTTGCGCGGATTGACGATGGTTCTTTCCCCGGACGCCAACGCGCGCCGGTTGAACGCGTGGAAACCGGTGATCGGCATATACACCTCGCCGCGGACCTCCAGCGCGGACGGCACATCGGCGGGCAGCCGCAGCGGAATGTCCGGGATGGTCCGTACGTTGGCGGTAATATCCTCGCCGGTCTCGCCATCGCCACGGGTGGCAGCCCGCACCAAGGCACCGTCGGCATAGAGAAGGCTGACGGCCACGCCGTCGACCTTCGGCTCGCAGAAATAGCACAGTTCGTCATCCGGGCCGAGGAGTCGTCGGCAGCGCTGCTCCCAAGCGGCGAGTTCAGACTCGCTCGTGCACTTGTCCAGAGACAGCATCGGCGTCTCGTGGCGCACTTGTGCAAATTGGGTCGAGGGTGCCGCGCCGACCCGTTGGGTTGGCGAGTCGGGGGTGACGAGTTCCGGGTGCGCCGATTCGAGATCCGACAATCGATCGAACAGCGCGTCGTACTCGGCGTCGGATATCTCCGGGTCGTCGAGAACGAAATAACGGTGCCGGTGGTAGTCGAGCTCTTCGCGGAGTGCGGCTAACTCGGTTCGTGGCGCCGACCGATCCATGGCCCGGCCATCATCCTCCTCGCACGAGACAAACGCGAACGGGAGCATCGCGACCGGACGCGGTTGTTTCGTGCGAGACGCGACCCCTTCGCGGTCGCCCCGAGAATTCGCTCAGCGAATTCTCCCGCCGGCGAGGCAGCGCCAACCGCCAGGCAACAGACGACGCGTTTGTTACATGGAAGGTAGGTGCGGACAGGTCGGAGTGACTGGGCCGGAGGCGGAGGCGGCTCATAGCGAATGCGAAGCGCCGGGACGGCTATGGGGCGTTACCGTATCACGCCCTCAAGAGCAGTCGCCTGTGGTCGCGTATGCGCTGACGACAGTGCTCGATGGTCTGCGCGCTCATGTCGCTCATGCGTTCGTCCTTCAACTCCCCATCCAGCGAGATGGCCAAGTCCTGCGCGACATCGAGCATATCCTCGAACGCGGCACCCGGATCCCGGACCTGTCCGAGGCCGAGCAACATCACGATCCCCGGCGTTTCCAGGGCAGCGGGTCGGGAGATGTCGAAATTGCCCGGCTCGACACCGTTCGCGACGGTGTACCACGGACCGCCACAACGCGGGTCCGTCTTCTTGAAGACCCGGTCGGCGTCGCACTTCAACCCGTGCGAAACGAACATCTTCAGGAGCGTTTCCCCATCGAGCCGCCGTCCCGGTCTCGCAACCAACCAAATGACAACGACCTCGTCTAGCGACTCCGAAACGTCGGGCTGGGGTTCGTTACGCTCTGCCGGCGGCGTGAATTCTTGGAACTCCGGGCGCATGGCCCGGGGCACGGTGGGTTCGGTTCGCTTCCCGGGGATCTCGATTCGACGCCCCCTGCGCGGTTCGGGACCGTCATCCGCCGCCTCCGGCACGTCCATCGTCTCGCCTACCAGCGTTGCGTCGTCCGGCAACGACTCCGGCTCATCCGGGGTTCCTGGTTCCGGCATGGCGCCATCGTGCATCGCTGTGTCGTCCATTGCTGTCGTAGGCTCCAATAGGACGGGTGGCCCCGGCTCTTCGTCGTCAGCAATCTCTTCGACAACCGGTTCGTTGGCCTGTTCCGGCGCCATGTCGTTCCACAGCATCTCGGTGCCGTCTTCAGCTTCCATGTCGAGGGCGTCCGACGCCTGGTCCTCCTCGTCCGGCACCTGCCGATTGGCACGCCACGCCGAAACGAGTGCGTGAAGCAGAACGAGGCAGATGAGCAATCCGCCGCCAACAAGGATGTAGCTCTTCATATCCATATGAGAACCCTCAAGGCTATCTGGCCGCCATTCGCGCAGCCCCTTCCATATCCACAGATACCAGGCGTGACACCCCTGCTTCCTGCATCGTCACGCCGAGGAGGTGGTCCGCCATTTCGATCGTCTGTTTGTTATGCGTGATGACGACGAATTGCACGTCGTCTGACATTTCGCGGATGAGATTCCCGAACCGGTCGACGTTGGTGTCGTCCAAAGGCGCGTCCACCTCGTCCAAGAGACAGACGGGGCTCGGGTTGAGTTGGAAGATGGCGAAGATAAGAGCCAGGGCGGCCATCGCCTTCTCGCCCCCCGAAAGCTGATAGATCGTGGGGTGTTTACCGGGCGGTCGGGCCATAAGCGCCACACCGGTGTCTAGCCAATCGTCGCCCGTCTGCACCAGGCGAGCGCTCCCGCCGCCGAATATCCTTGGGAACAACGCCTGCAGGTTCTCGTTGACCTGCTCGAAGGTTTCCTTGAAACGGGTTCGCGTATCACGATCGATTCGGCGGATGGCATTCCGGAGGGTCGCGAGCGCCGCCTCCAAGTCCTCGCGCTGGGCGTCGAGGTTGAGTTTCTCCTCCGACCTCTCCTCGTACTCGTCGATCGCCGCCAAGTTGATGGGACCCAACCGCGTGATCCTTGCACCCAATCGTTCCAGGGAACCGATCCAGACGTCTTGTGTCGCATCCGCCGGCAACCCGCGCTGGGCATCGGCCAGGTCAATGCCGGTCTCGGCCAGTTGAGCCCGCTCGTTGTCCCGGTTCGCAACCAGCCGTTCGCGTTCGACCCGCGCCTCCTCCAGGCGACTTCGTCCCGACTCGACCCTGGCGTCCGCATCGGCCCGCCGGATCGTCGCTGCCCGGAGCTCGGCTTCAACGCTCTCCACCTCGTGCCGAAGCGCGGCGAGCCGGCTCTCAAGCTCCTGCCGCTCGGCCGACTTCTCCCGCAAGGCTTCGTATTGACCGGGGATCACCGATTCGACTTCGACGATGCCCGTCCGCAGTTCCGTCATGCGGGCATCGAAATCGCGACGCTGGTCCAGAAGGCGCTGCCGTGCTGTCTCACTGGCCGAAAGGGATGCCCGCATCCCCTGGTATTCGCCACGCAACGCATGCAAGGCATCGCGCGCTTCGAAAGCATCTTGCCGCGCCTGCTCGAGTTCCCCTGTTTCGCGGTCGCGGTTCTCGCGCAGCGCGTCGGCCTCGGTTCGCATTTCCTCGGCGGCTTCTACGAGTTCCGCCAGCCGGACACGGAAGTCCACCAGCAGTGTCGTTTCGTCGTCGATTTGGGATCGAATCTCCTCCCGCTCAGCCGCGTTTCGGCGCGCGCGGACGTCGGCCTCTTCCATCCGCACTTGGCGGACGTCGTGCTCCAGCGTCACCCGGGACAACTCCTCGGCAAACTCGGAGTAGCGGGCTTGGACGGTCTCGCGCTCCTCTTCGAGAACGAGCAGCCGTTCGCGGGTCTCCGCCAAACGCTGTTCCTGATCCCCGACCCGGGCTTCGGCTTCCCTGCAGGCCGCTTCAAGGCGTTCGATCTCCCGGGCCCGTGCGACCACGCCACCGTCCTGGTCGCCTTGTGTGCCGACCCGGATCCAGTTGGGGCCCAGCCAAATGCCGTCCTTGGTCACGATGCTCTGACCCGGCGCAAGTGCCGAACGGTGCGCGAAGGCATCATCGATTGAGTCCGCTGCGAAAACACCGGCGAGAAGGGATCCCACCGCGTTGTCCACGAGACCGGCGAGCGATGGCAATGCCCATTCCGTGGACGATGACGAACTGGCTTCGTACAGCGTCACCCCACCGCCTTCGAGGCTTCGTAGACCGTTGGCGAGCGCCTCGGTATCGTCGACCGCGACGGCGTCCACGAAGTCGCCCAGAACCGCCTCCACGGCGGACTCCCAACCCGGCGAAACCGCGAGACGCTCGCCAAGTCTCGGCGCATCGCTCAACCCATGTTCGCGAAGCCAACGGGTGCTTTCCGATCCGTCCGGCACCTTCCCGACAGCGGCCCGTTGCACCGCCACGACACTTGCCAACTCACCCCGTAGTCGGTGCGACTCGCTCCGGGCATCGTCGCGCGCGCGTTCCCGCAACGAGCGTTCCTCGCGGGCACCGGCGAGCGCTTCGGTGTTGGCCGCCAAGTCGGTACGAAGCGCATCGACCCGGCGGGCGGATTCGTCGATCTGGCGCGCCAAGCGCTCGACGCCAGCATCCACGACGCTCCCCGGTTCGGCCTCCAGCGCACCGGCGCGGGCGCGCAGGCTCTGCAGCACCTTCTCGCCGTGTTCGATCCGGCTCTGCTTGACATCGGTCTCGCGACGGTTGGCGCCGACGCGGCTGGCATGTTCCTCCCACGCGCGTTGACCCTGACGCACGCGCTCTTCGATGTCCCCGAGCCGAGCCGCGGCGGCTCGGTCATCGGCTTCGCTGTCCGCCAGCCGGGGAGCCTTGGCAGCGAGTTTCGCGTTGAGGTCTTCGATCCGTGCCGAGTCCGCGTCGAGTTGCTCCTTGGTATCTCGATGCCGGGTTGCCAGGTCCTCGAGATCCCGCTTGTACTGCGAAAGTCGCTCCGTGTTGTACTCGATGCTCTGCTCGAGACGCGCAGCATCGGCAGCGAGGCCGTGCCAGCATCCCTGAACCTCCCCTCGCTCGTCGTTCAACTCGGCCAGTGCGGCACGCTTGGTTTCGAGCGCAGCGTCGAGGTTTCCCCGCTCCGCGAGGGCGCGTTCGTGCTCCGCGTCCAAGGTGCTGATCTGCGACTCCTTGCTCGATAGCCCGGCGCCGATTGCGCCGAGACGCAGCGCGTGCAGTTCGGCGCTCAGGCGACGTTCCTGCGCCTTGAACTCGCGATACCGCTCGGCAGCCCTCGCCTGGCGCTTGAGGTGGGCCAGATGGCGACCGAGTTCGTCGGTCCGGTCGGTGAGCCGCTCGAGGTTGTCGACGGTGTGCTTGATGCGGTTCTGGGTCTCGCGCCGCCGCTCGCGGTACTTCGAGATGCCGGCCGCTTCCTCCAGGTACGCCCGGAGTTCCTCGGGCTTGGCCACCACCAACTGGGAGACCATGCCCTGTTCGATGATCGAGTAGCTGCGGGGCCCGATGCCCGTCCCCAGGAAGACATCGGCCACGTCGCGGCGTCGACAGCGCGTACCGTTCAGGTAGTACGTGGATTGGGCGTCCCGGGTGAGTTCCCGACGAACGGCTATTTCCGAGTAGGCGGCGAACTTGCCCTTGCCGAATTCGCCACCGGCCCGGCCGTCGCCATTGTCGAAGACCAGTTCGATGGATGCCAAGGAGATGGGTTGGCGGGCTGACGAGCCGTTGAAGATGACGTCGGTGAGCGCTTCGCCGCGCAGTTGCCGAGCCGAACTTTCGCCGAGAACCCAGCGCACCGCATCGATGATGTTGGATTTGCCGCAGCCGTTCGGACCGACCACCGCGCAGCGGTTGCCAGGGAAGGAGACGGTCGTGGGATCAACGAAAGACTTGAACCCGGCGAGCTTGATTTCCTTAAGGCGCATTCAGGTAACGACAGTCCATTGTCGCGCACTAGCCAAAGTGTAACGAAATTGCTACGCAATGCCAGTAAAAAAACGGACTGTGAAGTGCGCGCCGGCAGCGTGGCGCATGTTCCTTGGACGGGTCGGCGCGGCTGGGCCGGCGGGGGTGTCGGTGCACAGCGAATGCGAAGCGCCCACCGGCCACCCATGGGGCGCTGCTAGCCGGGTTCGGTACTCAATGCCTGTGCGCTCCCGGCAAGCCCGGCATCTTCGACCATGTCGTGAAACTCGCGCGGCACATAGTTCTCGTCGTGCTTGGCGAGTACCTCGCTGGCATTGAAGAGGCCATCCGCCGTGAGTTGACCGCGAACCATGATGCCCTTGCCTTCCTTAAACAGATCCGGCAGTAGCCCAACGTAGCGGACCTTGAACTCGTGGCCACCGTGGTCGGTGATCGAAAAGGCGACGCCAAGACCCTCCGGGTCGTGGGCGACGCTACCCTCGACCACCATGCCGCCGGCGCGGATGTCCACGCCGACCGGCGCTTCGCCGTTCGTCACCCGAGCCGGCTCGTAGAACAGGTCGACGTTTTCCTGCAACGCCAACAGGGCGAGGGATAGCGTGGCCGTTGAGCCGCCGATGACGAACAACACCACGGCGAGCCGCCGTCGGCGAGGCTGCCTCACTGTTGTTCTCCGCGCTCCTTGAGGCGCCGTATCGTAGCGCGTAGCGATGCCAGCGGCCAGATGCCGAGCCCGACGAGGGCGGCGAAACTCAAGGCGTAGGCGCTCCAGACATACACCCCGTGACCATCCATGAAGATCAACTCGGTCACGACTTCACGGTCCAATCGCGCAGCCACTTCGCACCCGCTTCCCGCTCGACGATACGCGCCCGCAGCGCCGCAATGACCACGCCGGCAACGAAGCAATAGAAACCCAACACGTTGACGGCCAACGGCCACAGGAAGACCGCCGCGATTGCCGGCTTCTTGCCGATCTCGATACTCGGCGGTTGATGAAGCGTGGTAAACCACTCCACCGAATACTTGATTATCGGAATGTTGACGACCCCCACCAGCGCCAACAGCGCCACGGCCCGGGATGCCCGATCCGGACGCTCGATCGCTTGGCGCAACGCGACCAAGCCAAAGAACAGGAAGGCCAACAACAACGTCGACACCGTGCGCGCGTCCCACACCCACCCGGTACCCCAGGTCGGGATGCCCCAGATAATGCCGGTCGCCAGCGCCACAACCGTGACCACGAATCCGATCGGCGCGGCCGCCTGAATCAGCATGTCGGCCATCTTCATCCGCCAGACCAGGAACACGAACCCCGCGATGGCGATCGCCACGTAGATGGCTTCCGCCAGATGGGCGGCAGGCGCGTGGATGAAGAGGATGCGAACGCTATTGCCCTGCAGGCGCTCCGCCGGGACGAACCCCAACCCCCAGGTCGATCCGATCACGATGAGCAATGCCCCGAAGACATACAGGCCGATCACCCACGGCCGGGAGCCGGTGAAGAACCACCGCGGGGAGCCGGTCTTATGGAAGGTGGTCTTGATCCATCCCATGGGTCGGGCCGAAAGTAACGCCGCCGCTACGCGTCATGCGCGGCAGGATGGGTGGATTGTAACCGCGCCGGCGGCATCCCACCGGCGATATGGGCTCGCCAAGTCAGTATTCCTGGCTGATCGCGAGCGCCTTGCCCACCGCGAAGGGTGCCGCGGTCAGGCACGCCGCCAGCAAGGCAGAGAGCGCCAGAAGTTGGAAGGCGACCGGATCGCCGAGCATCGCCGCCGTACTCGCGCCGGCACCGAAGATCAACACCGGAACGTAGAACGGCAGCACCAGGATGGCGACCAACAGACCGCCGCGACCGGTGGCGACGGTTAGCGCCGAGCCGATGGCACCCAAGAGGGTCAGTGCCGGGGTGCCGATGCACAACGTCAACACCAGCACCCCGATCCCGGTAGTCGTTCCCGTGAGCATGATTGCCGCCACCGGGCTCAACACCGCAACCGGCAAGCCGGACAGCGCCCAGTGGGCGGCGAGTTTGCCCACTACCGCCGGGAATAGCGGTTGGGCGTGGATCAGCAACTGCTCCAGGGTTCCGTCCTCGTGGTCGCGCCGGAATACCCCTTCCACGGCCAGCACGTTGGCGAACAGCGCGAGCACCCAGATCACACCGGGTACGAGTTCGGAACCCGTGCCAAGACCAAGGAGAACCGTCGCGAGCACGAAGAAGACCAACGGGTTCGCCGCGTCGGAACGGCTGCGAACGGCGAGAACGAGATCGCGCCGGAACTGGGTGATGAAAAGCCTCATGGACCCAGCGTCACGGCACGCGTCGCGGGCGCATCCGGCGCCGTAGTCAACACCTGGTGCGTCGCGCAGACCGCCGCGCGACCGGCCGAGCAATGCCGTGCCAGCAGTTCGCCCACGAAGTCTCGACCGTCGTCGTCCAGGGCAGTGAGCGGCTCGTCGAGGATCCACAGCGGCGCGGGCGTAACCAGCAACCGGGCCAGCGACACCCGCCGCTGCTGCCCCGCCGATAGCGAATCGCATACATCGTGCCGGGCATGGCCAAGTCCGACGGCCCCGAGCGCGGCTCCGATGGATTCGTCGTCCGCGCTCGCATTGGTGAGGCCGGCGAACCAGCGCAGATTCTCGATCGGCGACATGCGCCCGCAGATGCCGGACCGGTGGCCAACGTAGAGACTGTCGACGGTTCGACGGATGTTGCCCGCATCCGGTTCGTGCAGACCCACCAAGCAACGCAGCAGCGTGCTCTTGCCGCTGCCGTTGGGTCCCCGGATCTCGACGAGATCGCCCGGGTGCGCACAAAACGACAACCCGTCGAACAACACCCGGTCGCCGACAGTGCAACGGATGTTCTCGGCAACGAGCAGGTCGTCTTCCACCAAATTCGCTCTTTCGTCCGGCCGGATGACCGCCCCCCGGCGCCGGTTCTGCGGCGTGCAGTAAACGCCAAACGCGGATTCCACGTCTATAGTGTCGAGGTACCCAAGCCGACACACCGGGGCACCGATTGAGCGACCGTGCACTCGACATACCCGGGCGGTTGTTGGTCCGGGCGAGAGACGACGACAACTCGCTTTCCGACCTCATCGACGCGGTCGCCCCGGTCGTCAGCCGATGGGCATTGGTGCAGACCGGCGATGCGGCCGAAGCGGACGACGTGACACAAGAGGTGTTGATACGCATGATTCGCAACCTCGACGCCCTGCCGGAACCGCCTCGCTTAGCCGGGTGGCTGTATACCGTGACGCGGAACGCGGCTGCCGACCGTTTTCGATCCCGTTCGCGGCAGCGTACCGCGGCCGACTCCGAGGGCATCCTGGAGACGGCGGTCTCCGACATCCCGAACCCGGCGAACGATGCGGAGCGCCTCGAGCTTGGCGACGTGTTGCGGTCGGCGTTCGACGAACTGCCAAGTCGCCAACGGGAGGTGTTCGATCTGGTCGAGTTGCAGGGTATTCCGGCCACCGAGGCCGCCGACATCCTCGGCATCCGGGCAACCAGCGTGCGAGGCAATCTCTTCAAGGCGCGACGCAACCTCCGGCGACGGATTCTGACCGTGTGGCCGGACGTGCAGGAGGACTGGCAATGACAGCGTGCCACCGCCCCGTTGAGCCGTTGTTGACGGCGGAGTTGGACGAACTTGCGGGCAAGGCCGACACGGAACTGGGCCGACACGTTCGCGACTGCCCGCATTGCTCCGCGGCGGCACGGAAGATCCTGGCGGCGAACGTCGTACTCAACGACTCGCTGGTGGCACAGCGGACGCCGGACACCCGCGATCTAAGAAGGGGCTACCGCGCCAATTCCCGCCTGGCGCCAGCTTCGATGGCCCGCCATGCAACCCGGCTGGCGATGGGTGCCCATCGCGGCCGGCATCGGTACCTTGGCAATCGCGGCGATATTGCTGGCCGTTGTCGAGAGCGAGGAACCGCTGCCCGGGTCCGAGTGGAAACCCGATCCGATCACGCCCGAATACGCCACCCGACCCCTGCTGGTGGATGCCCCCGGCTACACCGTCGCCGTGATCCCCACGGCGAATCCCGATATCACGATTTTCTGGTTTTCGAAGGAGGATGACGATGTGCAGGAAGTGGATCCGGTTCGCGACGGTCCCATTGCTATTGGTCCTGGCAACGGCCTGTGATCTCGGCACGAAGTTGGAGGTGCGGACCTTCCAGGTTGAGACGACGGACAAGGCCCAACTGGAGAGCGCCGGTACCCTAATCCAGCCATACGTCTACACGGAGCGGCCCAATGCGCCGGGTTCCATGTCGATAGCTGCGGGTGCGATCACGGTCCGGGAAACGCCGGACAACCTCGACCAAATCGCCAGGGTTCTCGCGCAACTTGACCTTTCGGTGACGCCGACGCCTTCGTTCCGGCTCCAATTCCAACTCATCGAAGCCAATGGCGCCTCGGAGGCCGATCCGGTGATCGCCGACGTCGTTGAGGAACTGCGCAAGGCTCTCCGATTCGACGGCTACTCACTCGTCGGCGAGGCACAGATAGCCGTGGCGCCGCGTGCCGACTTTGGCCAGATACTGCAAACCGCCGAGGACGAGTACGAGATCGGCGGTACTTTATCAGAGTCCGAATCCGGATACGTGTTATCCGTTGGTCTCAGCCAACGACGTTCCAGGACGCAGGGAAACAGCAGTTCCCGCTTCAGAGGCCGCGCTCTGGAAACCGATGTCGGCATTCGACCGAACCAGACCCTGGTGCTTGGATCAGTCTCCGTCGAGGGGTCGGCAGTCCTTTTTGCGGTGGTCAGGTTGATCGAAGTCTAACCCGTTCTGGGTGAGGTCCCTCGTCGGCATCAATTCGACCGAGCGTCTCAGGTTTTCGAATTCGACCAGGGCGTTGTCACCTAGGTGGCTCGGCACCACGTGGCGCATGGCGCGGGCGATGTTGTCGACGCGACCCGGCTGGATAGCGTCCCACTCGGCGAGCATGCGCTTGATGACAGGGCGCTCCAAGTTTTCCTGGGAACCGCAGAGGTTGCACGGAATGATGGGGTGTTCACGATACTTCGACCAGCGCGCGATATCCCGTTCGCGGACGTAGTAGAGCGGCCGGATCACGACGTGGTCGCCGTCGTCGGAGAGAAGCTTCGGCGGCATGGATTTCAACCGCCCGCCGTGAAACATGTTCAGGAACAGGGTCTCAACCGCGTCGTCGGCATGGTGGCCTAGCGCGATCTTGGTAGCGCCGATGCGCCGGGCGAAACTGTAGAGCACGCCTCGGCGAAGGCGCGAGCACACCGGGCAATAGGTCTTGCCTTCGGGGGTGACGGCCTTGACGATCGAATAGGTGTCCTCTTCGACGATGTGATACTCGATACCGAGGGTGTCCAGGTAGTCGGGCAATACGTGGCCGGGGAAGTGCGGCTGCTTCTGATCGAGGTTGACAGCCACGACTTCGAACGAGACCGGGGCGTTGCGCTGCAGGGACAGCAGCATGTCGAGCAGCGTATAGGAGTCCTTGCCGCCCGACAGGCAGGCCATGATGCGATCGCCATCCTCGACCATGGCGTAGTCGCCCACCGCCTTGCCGGCGAGGCGACGGAGCTTCTTGCCCAGCTTGTTGGCTTGGGCGCTGGCCATCGGTCAGACCTCCCGCAGGACCGTGGCGGGCGGGGAACTCACCAGCTTGCGGGTGCCGAGATATCCCACCGTCGCAATCATCGCCATGCCAATGGCGGGACCCGTCGCCCAGAGCCAGAAATGCAGGCTGGTCGGCAGTTCGAAGATCTCCCGGTTGAGCGTGAACACGGTGATTTCCGCACCGATCACGGCGACGATGCCCGCGAATATGCCCAAGATGGCGAACTCCGTCACGAGGGCACCCTGGATCAGCGGGCGCGTCCCGCCCAGTGCACGCAGCAGGGCGTGTTCACGCAACCGCTGGTCGCGACTCGAACCGATGGAGGCGATCAACACCAGCACGCCCGCCCCGAGAACCAGGTAGAGCACGAGTTCCACGGTCTGGGTGACCCGGTCGATGATGCTGCGCACCTGGCCGATGATCTCGTCCACCTCGATCAACGTGACGGTCGGGTGAGCCGACAGCAATTCGTTCAGGAACGGCTTCTCCTCCCGCGACAGGTGGAAACTCGTCATGAAGGTCGCTGGATATTCGTCGAGCGTGCCCGGCGAGAATATGATGAAGAAATTGGGCTGCAGGCTGTCCCACTCGACGCTGCGCAGGTTGGTGACGGGAACCGTGAGGGGCAGCCCGCCGATGTCGAAGGTCAGCGTATCGCCGACGGAAACGCCGATGGAACTCGCGTAGTCGTCCTCCAGGGACGCGGCGGGTTCCCGGGGCCCGTCCGCGGCCCACCAGTCGCCCTCCACGACGATATTGTTGTCCGGCAAGTCCTGGGAGAACGTGAGATTTCGCTCCGAACGAATGCCGGGTCCGGGGCGCGCCCCGACGCGGCGTCGCCACTCCCTGGCGGACACGTCGTTGACGGCATTGATACGCCCGCGAATCATCGGGAACAGTGCGCCGTCGTAGTCCGTGCGTTCGGTCAGCAGGCGCTGGACGGCTTCCACCTCCGACGGCACGACATTCATGAGGAAATGGTTGGGCGTGCTCTCCGGAATCTCCGCCTGCCAGTCCTCCACGAGGGCGGTGCGGACTAGCAGCATCACCAGCAAGAGCATGATCGCGAAACCGAAGATCACGATCTGGGCGACGTTCTCCCGGTAGCGGCGCTGCAGCCCGGCGAGGGCGAGCCGCCAGGTGCTACCCGCCTGCATGCCGAGCACGCGGCCACCGCGAAGAAGGATCAATGCGATGACCGCGAAGGTGCCGCCGGTCACCACCGCCCCGATGAGTGCCGCCACGGTCAGAATGACGCTGCCGCTGTGCCAGACGAGAAGGCCGAGACTGCCCGCCGCGGCGAAGGAGTAGGTCACGATGGGCGCCACCCCCGTCCCTAAGTCACGGCGTATCACGCGCATGGGCGAGATCTTCCTCAACGCGAGGAGCGGCGGCAACGCGAACGCCAACAGGCAGATGAAACCCGTGATCGAACCGACGATCAGCGGTCGCACCCCCGGCAGGGGCAGCGTGGGCGGCAGCAGATCGCCGAGGGCCGCGATGATGCCGAGATGCACCACGCCCCCGAGCGCCAAGCCCAGCAACATGCCAACGACGCCGATCACCAGCAACACGCCCAGGTAGCCCCACTGGATCTCCCGCGGTGTGGCGCCCAGTGTCTTGAGGACGCCGACGTGGTCGTAGTGGCGACGCGCGTACCGGTTGGCGGCCAACGCCACGGCGATGCCCGCCAGAAGCACCGCCAATAGTCCGCCCAACAGCAGGAAACTCTCGGCCCGGTCGATGGCCCGACCGATGGAAGCGTTGGTATCCCGGATGCTGCGCCAACGGTAATTCGGCGCCAGGTCCCCGCGGATCGCGTCGAACAGCGAGGCGAGTGCGGAGTCTTTCCCGGCCAGCATCAACGTATAGCCGATGCGGCTGCCCGGTTGCACCACCTGTGTCGCCGGGATGTCTTCCACGCGCATCAGGAGACGCGGACCGAAGTCCATGAAGCTGCCCCGATCCGGTTCCCCGGTAAGCACCGCGGTGACGATGAAATTCGCGTAGCCCACGGCGACCCGATCTCCCACCGCGACGCCGAGAGCCGGGAACAGCCGCGAATCCATCCAGACTTCGCCGACGCCGGGCACGTCCGGCGTCGGTACGCCTCGGGCAAACGGCTCGGCCGAGATTCGGGCCACGCCGCGCAGCGGATAACCCGGCGCCACGGCCTTGACGCTGGCCAACTGATTGCGGTCGGACCCGGATGCGTCGGCGAATACCATCGAGTTGAAGGTGATGACGTCCGCGTACTTGAGCCCTTCCTCCCGCGCAAGCTCCCGGAATCGATCGGGAATCTCCCGGGAGCCCCCGATCACCCGGTCAGCGCCCAAAAAGCTCGTCGACTCCTGTTCGATGGCGCGCTGCAGCCGATCCACGAACAAGGTGATCGACGAGACCGAGCCCACCGCCACCAGGAGCGCGGCGATCAACAGGCGCAACTCGCCCGCACGCCAGTCGCGCATCGCGAACTTGACGGCGAGCGCCGGCGTCACGGTGACGAGTCCCCGACGACCCGTCCGGCTTCCAGGGTCACCGTGCGTCCGCAACGCGTTGCCAGTGCCGCGTCGTGCGTCACGAGGACCAGCGTAGTCCCGACTTCGCGATTGAGATCGAAGATGAGATCCGCGACCCGGCCCCCCGTATGGGTATCGAGGTTGCCGGTGGGCTCGTCGGCGAACAGCACCTTCGGACCCGACGCGAATGCCCTCGCGATGGCCACTCGTTGTTGTTCGCCGCCGGAAAGCTGCCGGGGATAGTGGGTCGTCCTCGCCGACAGCCCGACCCGGTCGAGGAATTCGTGGGCATCCTCCTTCGCTTGCTTGTCGCCTCGGAGTTCCAACGGCAGCATGACGTTCTCGAGCGCGGTCAGGCTGTCGATGAGTTGGAAGGTCTGGAACACGAACCCCACCGAACGCGCCCGGACCTTGGCGCGCTGTTCCTCGCCCAACGCGGTGATCTCGGCACCGTCGAGCCAGACATCACCCACGGTCGGCAGGTCGAGCCCGGCGAGAATACCCAACAGCGTCGTCTTGCCGGAGCCGGACTCGCCGACCACCGCCAGTTGACCACCGGTTTCCACGACGAGATCGATGCCACCAAGAATCGTCAGTTCCCCCTCGGCGGTCGGGACGCGCTTGACGAGCCCCTTGGCGTGCAGAATGGATGGCGGCATGCGTTGAGTCCGAACGATTGGTATCGGGGCTTGGGCGGCGGACCATCGCCGCTCTACTCGCCGGCTGCGATCGGCACCCGACCAAGACCTGTTCTGGTGAACGCGCGACACTATCAGCGCACCTGTGGGGATTCAAATGCGACGTTCGCACGACGTTCGCCGACGGCCCTTGACCCGCCTCGGCGACTACCGTAAGTGTGTCCGGATGAACGGGCACCTCAAGCGAGCCTTGGTCCGCGTCGCGTTGGTCGTCGCTACGCCGTACATCGCCGCCGACGACACCGGCTCAACCGCGAAGACAACCGTTCTGGTCGTCGGCGACAGCTTGAGCGCCGCCTACGGGATTCGCGCCGAAGAGTCCTGGGTGAACCTGCTCCGCGAACGGCTTGGCACCGACTACGAAGTCGTCAATGCGAGCATTAGCGGCGATACCACGGGCGGCGGCGCGGCACGCATCGGCAAGACGTTGGCTACCCACAAGCCGGACATCGTGATCATCGAACTCGGCGGCAACGACGGTCTGCGAGGTCTACCCATCGAAACCATCCGCGACAACCTGACCGCCATGGCCGAGGCGGTGACCGCGGTGGAAGCCGAACCCGTCCTCGCGGGCATGCTCATGCCGCCGAACCTCGGCCCGCGCTATACGCAAGCTTTCCAGCAGGTCTACGAAGAAGTGGCCGAAGCCA